>JAHZGZ010000037.1:0-1023 GCA_019420545.1 Bacteroidales bacterium
TAAGCCGGAGGGTGGCCAGAGAGATTGCCGATGGATATCCCGGCCTCGATATTGTGACCGAAGTGTCGTTCAATCAGTTCCAGTCGTGGATCGCGGGAAAGCATCGCGCTGAGCTTGCCGATTCTCTTGACCGCTGGATAGCCGACTACAAATCAACTGCGGCCTACGACAGCCTGCTCATCCGTTATTCCGCCCGATAATAGTTCAATGATTATTGAAAAGGTGGTGTTGCAAAATGCAAAAAGAATGTAGGGACGCGGCGTGCCGCGTTACATCATGCAAGCCGTACATGCTTGGTTTTCTTGACGTAACGCGGCACGCCGCGTCCCTACATTCTATGATCAGTTATAACATATAGTTACACTATCCTTTGGAATTGCGCTAATGGTTGCAGTAGGGTTTATCGGGGGAGGCGCGAGTGTATGGCCCGGGCCATGAGTGATGCGCCGCGTGGATTGGGATGGTCGTTGGGGGCATAGGAGCCTACTTCTTCGCCGCGGAACACGTCGGTGAGCACGATCAGGTGGAGGCCGTTGTCGCGGGCGAGCTGCGCCACGTGTGCCGACATCTGTTCGTAGTAGCCCTTGTCCTCAAAGCCCCAGGAGAGTGTCTGCGGAGTAATGTGCACGTATGGCTCGACCACGAGGTAGATTTCGGGGAGGGTGGGGAGCATGCGGAATGAGTCGATGAATGCCTGATAGTCGGCGAGGAATTCGGAGCCGTGCGCTTCCCAGTTGTAGGATTTGCAGTCGTTGGCGCCGAGGGCGATGATTACAATGTCGGGAGCGAAGTCGATGGCGCGTTTCATTGCCGGGAGCTTCGCGTAGCCGAACGGGCGCCCTGCATCAGTGCCCTCGCGGAGCATTGTAGCGCAGCTGACGCCGAAGTTGCCAACCTCGTAGCCGGTGCCGAGGAGAGCCTGTAGCTGTGCAGGGTAGCTCTGTGTGGAGAAGTCGTCGGTGCCTACGCCTTCGGTCATGCTGTCGCCGATACAGGCCACGCGCACCGGTCGGTCGGAATTGA
>JAHZGZ010000037.1:1033-1724 GCA_019420545.1 Bacteroidales bacterium
GGCCGCTGCCGGCGCGTACGATTGATTTCATCGGAACTCCCCAGCGTTCGTAGGTTTCCTTTATGATCTTGCCATTGCGCTCGAATGGCACGATCGTGTCGGCGCCACCCGAGAGGAGGAGTATGGGGATACGATGTTCGACGAGCGGAGTGAGATTGTTGATTGCGTTATGTTCGAGTTTGTAGGGTGTGATGGAATCCTCGCTCCATTTGCGTATCACATCGGTATCCCAGTCGCCGTTGCGGCGCAGTTCGGTCAAGTCGACCAGTGGATTGTCGAGGATGAGTGCTCCGATCAGGTCGGGATATGTCTCGGCAAAACGTAGATTATAGTATGCGCCTCGGCTCAGGCCGTTCATTATCGTCTTTTCCATCAGGCCTTTTGAAGTGACGAAGTCGTAAAACTCCTTTCCTGCGCGGAGTGCCGACGGACGGCCCCATTCGTTGGTGACGTCGAGGTAGGCGATATGGTACCCTTTTTTCAGCATTGCGATGTCGATAGAAGGGAATGCGTCGAAGAATGCGGGACGCCATACCCACGGATTGCCGGGTAGCGGATTCTCCGGTACTACCATAATTGCATTGCGGCCGGCGACGGTGAAGTCGTAACGGTCGGCGCCGTTCCACCGGCTTCTGGCACCGGGCCATGTGGCACACATGGCTGTTGTCTGTGCCATGGCGGCGATTGTCGC
>JAHZGZ010000038.1:0-6414 GCA_019420545.1 Bacteroidales bacterium
AATGCAAAAAATGTAGGGACGCGGCGTGCCGCGTTACAGTATGCAAACCGTACAAGCCTGATTATATTGGTGTAACGCGGCACGCCGCGTCCCTACATTCTATGTAAGTATAATAACGGTACAGTTTTGCAACATCTTCGGAGCGAGAGTATCTAAGGCGGTGCTGAATCACAGGTAGGCGACGTTATATTTGCGGAGCATCATCAGAGGGTGGTACGACTCTTTGGCCCGGCGCAGACCCGGATCGCCTGCATCCTCCTCACGGTTGATGAATGTCATGCCGTAGCGGTCGAGCATCATCGACGCGAATCCCTTGTTTATCGTCTCGCCGGCTCCGTTCACGTCGTGGAGCATCTTTTCGACATGTACATAAAGTGTGTCGGAGATCACCTCTCCGATGGCGAAAGCCACAATGCCGAGATCCGGCGTCAGGAGTACGGCCCCATCCATGGATATAGAATTCCAATGGTCGAGCAGACGGTCTACCTCTTCGCGCTCAACCTGAGCGGTAGCATGCTCTCCATCGAGGGGGAGAGATGAGACAAACACCTTTAACTGCGGTATGAGTGCAGCGGTAAGAGGGATGATGCGTGCGTCGGGATGGTCGGATGTGAAACGGTTTACATGATTGCGTTTTTTGCTGTAGCGGTTGCCTGACAGAGTGGCCAGATCGCGTGCGTTGTAGAGGTAATCGGCCCAGTCGGTAAGTTCTTCCACACGGCAGTTGCCGAGGCGCTGTAGTTCGCCGACGCGGTCTTCCGGAACGGCTGAGAACACGAGGGGCGTGTCCCTGACAGCGCAGTACTCTTTCAGCAGTTGCACGGCCTCTGGCATTGGCATATCGCCTAACGGGAGGGAGAAAGCGGGGGTGGTACGGGCGTTTTCCTCGACACCTTTTACAAACAGGGTACCGTCGGTAAGTGCATATTCATATTTAAAATATCGTGCCCACATCAGCATTCCTGCAACGGTATAGTCGCACGTACGGCTGCGTGATCGCTCAAGCAATGGTGTGATCGCCCCTACGGCATTGTAGTCAAGAGTATGGAACCGCAGGCGTGGCACAACGGCGGAAACTGGTAGATACATATAGCGTATACTTTATTTACTATTAAACAAAAAGAATGCCAAAAAAGCTTGCATTCCCCAATTAAATAGCATATCTTTGCGGTAACACATTGAACCGACGGTTATGAAACACCATTATGTCGGTTATGCTATTCTCTCCTTCCACTCATGAGACAGATCCTGCGATCTTTTTTCTGCGGATTATTGTTTCGCCAATATGACCTAACAATTACAACATAACACTATATCAGCGCAAAAGCATCCGTTATCGGAAATGGTATATGCCGGGACTTTATCAAGTTTCCGGCCCGAATGCTATCTGCTCTGACGTAATCCAGACACAATAACCATGCCTTAGATATTTAAATTTTACCATTTCACGACGTAACTGATTGCCGTATGTCAATATATGCTTGTTTTAGCATTATGACATGAATGCCGGCAATTCGAACAATATCGCACAATCAACATTCACTAAAATTTCCGGGAAAGCCAGAGTCGTGATGACTGTGGCTTTTTCACAGCCTTATAATCTATAGTTAAAATATATTAAATATAGCGATTTGGAAACGTTAACTCGTATTGCGCTTGTGTGATTGATTTGGATTTTTTAATAAATTTGCGCCGTTTTTTGATAAAAATAACTTAATCACACATCTCAATGGAATTATCCAAAAAATTCGCTATTCTGGCTTTATCAGGATTGGTATGCGCTACTTTTACTTCATGTTCGTCGAGCGATGATGATGTACTTGGTACAGAAGGTACCCAGGGCACTATTACACCACCTTCAACCGAACCCGGAGCCGTTGACCCTACGGTGACCGGTGTGCTTACTTCATCGGAAGCAGGCTCATATATTGAAAATACCGCTACCAAGCTCAATGAAATCTGCAAACCACAGGAGCAGCAGGCAGCCGTTGCCTCGCTCATGACTATCGCCAATGTATTCGAGGCGTATAACTTCGCAGGCGAGGATGATGACGAGGAGGCATATCCTTACTCTGTATCCGAGGCGGCCCGTGCCATGGCCCAGGGCGTCCGTAGCGGTGACTATGCTGCTGTCTCACGTGCCGTACAGCACCTCTCACAGAGTTTTGAGGTAAATCCCCAGGACTATCTCGGCGTATATACTCCCGTCTACGACAGTGAGGAGGAGGAATATTACTGGAGCAAAACGGCCGAAAGCTCCAATGCCATCATATTCCGTTCGGAGCAGGACGGTGTGGACGTCTCGCTTACCGTAAGCCCCGAGAGCTGGACCGGCAAGTTTACAACTTCGGAATATGATTACGAATATGACTACAGTACCCAGACCGGGACTGAATATGAAATCACAACCAACTGGACTGTCGCCGTGCCCGCCAAGATGACACTTGCAATGGTACACAACGGCGTAACCGCCGCCAGCGCAGTCGTTGAAAGCAATTTCAACGAGTCGGCCCACACATTTGCCGTCAATGCTTCGGTATCTGTTGCCAACATTCAGGCCAATGCACAGACTTCGGGTACCGACTCGAAGATCCTCGAAAAGTGCAACGCCAATATCGGCAATACACGTGTGCTTTACTCTGTAGGTGAAGTAAACGGATCGAACCTCTGCGACCGACAGAAGATCGAGCAGATCGCCAATGCCGGTCATCAGAGCGCCGCATCACAGATCGACAACATGTTCAAGAATGCAAATGTCAAGGTTGACTTCCTCGACCGCATCCAGCTCACTTCCACCTGCTCGTCGCTCAAGCAGATCGTTGCCGCAAGCGACTATGATGATGAGAATCTTTCTGAAGTCAATGCTTTTGCCAACGCTCTTAACAGCAATGTGAAGACCACCCTCAAGTTCGGCAACACCGACTATGAGCAGGGTACTGTGACATGGGGAGCCATGAACTACAACGACTATGGTTATACCTGGTATGAGGTAGAGCCGATGATCAAGCTTGCAGGCGGCTCGGCCATGTCGCTCGGCGACTTCATCGACAGCAGTGCTGTCAGTGGTTCGGTAACTGCCATCAACCGCATTATCGAAACCTATTGTCGTGCCTTCAACATCGACTTATAATCCCCTATATTGAAAACCTCGGCATATCATAACCGACAGAATATAGCAAGGGCCGCGCTGTCAGCGTGGCTCTCGCTTTTATGTGCGGTAGCGTCGGCGACCCGGGCTGAAGAGCTGCCTGCCGACACTGTCGCATCGCCGGAGGCCGGGGTGAACCTGCGCGAAGTCACTGTCGAGGCGCAGTCGCGGCGCCCCGCCCGGGTCGGTGCCGACGCGTCGGTCACGATCGACGCCACTGTGACCGGACAGCGCATGCGCGCTTTCGGAGAGGCCGACGCCATGCGGTGGATCAGTACGCTGCCGGGCATATCGGCTGCCGGCGACTATGCGTCGGGGGTGTCGGTCGACGGTACGGAGTATTCACATACATATTACGGTATAGGTGGTGCACCGGTGTTTTTCCCGTATCATTTCGGCGGGATATTCTCCGTGTTCAATGCCGAGCATTATCCTGTGGTGCGCCTCGAGAAGTCAGTGCATACCCCCGACATGCCTCCGCGGCTGGGCGGACGGATTGATTTCGCCAGGCGCCGCGGACTTACCGGGCGTGTAAACGGCGTGGTCAACGTGGGGTTGCTCGCAAGCAGCGCCACGGTCTCGGCCCCGGTGGGTGACCGCGCGGACATTACCGCTTCGGCGCGCATAAGCTATATCAATACCCTCTATGGGAGTCTGCTACGCGCCAACTCTACCGACATCGACTACGGATTCAACGACTACAACCTCACGGCACGGTTCTACCCGCGGCAGGGCGACCGCCTTATGCTGCATCTGTTTTACAACCGCGACTTCCTCGGCACCGCCGACGACCGATATGCGCTCGACACGCGTTTCCGCTGGCATAATTTTCTTGTTTCGGCTGAATGGGAACATCAGCGCGGCGCCTTCGACTGGCACCAGACTCTGTATTGCTCCACGTTCGGCTCCACATTCGGGATGGCGATGACGCGTATCACGGCCAAGGTTCCCTCGTCGATTACCGAGACGGGCACCCGCGGCAACGGCAGCTTCCGGTTTGGTGGCGCGCTCGAGCCGAAGCTCCTTTTCGGAGTGTCGGCAGCGCATACGTCGGGGATTCCGCAATGGGCCACGGTCGACGGATACGGCTACGGCAGTTCTCCGCGTCCGGCGCGCGTCAACGCCATATCGGGCGGCGCATATGCCGCACTGGAGATCTCTCCGAGCGAGGCACTGAGGCTTACCGCAGGAGCGCGCATGCTCGCATATGGCACCACTGATTACCATCCTCTCTTTGTGGATCCGGGCCTCACGCTTACATGGACTACCCGGGCGGGCATATTCAGCCTGCATGCCGCAGGATATACACAGACCCTCCACCAGGTCGGTTTCAGCGACATCGGTCTGGCATCCAACTTCTGGCTTACCGCCGGAAAGACACTGAAGGCGCAGCGCGCACGCACACTCGCCGCCGCGTGGGTGCATTCTCCCGGCAACGGGGAGTGGGAACTGTCGGCCGACGTGTACTACAAGCGGCTTTCCGGAGCGTCGGAATACGATGGCACCACCATTACCCTGCTTGAGTCAGGGTATGACTCGCAGGAGCACGTGATTACCGGCGACGGGCGCAACTACGGGTTCGGCATGATGGTGTCGAAGGTGGCCGGGCGTCTTACCGGCTCGGGCTCGCTGGCATGGGGACGCGCGCAGCGGCGTTTCCCCTCGCTTGGCCCGAAGTGGGTGACAGCTTCGGTGGAGCAGCGCCTGTCGGCCACGATACAGGGACATTACCGCCTCACCGATGCCGTGAGTCTCGATGCCGCGTGGACTTACGCTACGGGGCGACCCGTTACCCCCGTCACCGCACTGTATCTCGTGGGGGAGAACGTTTTGTCGGAATTCGGCGAGCGCAACTCAAGATGTATGCCGGCTTACCACAGGCTCGATCTTTCCGCCTCGTGGCAATTCAAGATAAAGCGCTGGCCCGGCATCGACAATATGATCATCCTGTCGGTGATCAATGCCTACGGCCACCGGAATGTGTCGATCGTCACTTTCGGCTACGATACCGACGACGCAACGTTCGCGCGCCGCGAGTCGGCATCGCTGTATAAATTCATGCCTTCGCTGGCTTATGTAATGCGTTTCTGACCGGTATGAAAAGTTATATATATTTAGTGAGTATCGGACTTCTGTCGGCAGGCTGCCAGAAGACCATCGACGATGATACCGCAGGAGCCGGACGGCTGGTAGTGGAGGGGTGGATCGACTCGGGCGGACATCCAACGGTAATACTTACCCGGAGTTTCTCGCCGATGACTACCGATGCCACCACACTCGCCGATCTGGTAGTACGCTGGGCAAATGTCACCATCTCCGACGGTGAGCATACCGAGACGATGATAGGGCGCATAGACAAGAATGTGACGCCCCCGTTTGTGTATACTACGGCGCAGATTACAGGAGTGCCGGGGCATACTTATACAATCACGGCCGAGTACGACGGTATGCGTGTGTCATCGTCATGTACCATGCCTCAACGGCCCCGGATTGTAAGGGTCGACGTTACGCCGGTAGAGAATATCGACACTCTCCGAGAGGTGTCGGTTACGTTCGTTCCCGGAACGAACGGCGAACGGTACTATCAGCTGAGTGTCTACGATCCGTCGCTGAGCGGGCGCGTGCTACCATGCTTCATGGGCACTTACTGCGCCGCCGGGAGTGCGGGGACCCGTGAGGTCACGGTTACGGCCTGCCGCCCCAATATCGATACCGACGAGAATGATTATACACCTTATTTCCGCGTGGGACGCACTATAACGGTATCGCTCAACACGCTTGATGCGGATGTATGGGAGTTCTGGCATCAGTATGACGACGTGATAGCTTTCGGCGGCAATATCTTCCTGGCCGGAAATGTCCCTCTTTCTGGCAATATCTCCGGCGGCTACGGAGTGTGGAACGCCCGCGGCGCCGACTCCCGCACTCTTACCGTGGAATAACCGATTATTATTCGTATCTTTGCGGGATATATAGACCGATTTTATCACTTAACACAATAATATATGAGGAAACTGTTACTATCTTTAGGAGGTTTTGTAGTTGCCGCGGCGTCGTATGCGGCTCCTATAACGCCTGAGCAGGCATTGTCGCGTATCGGACAAGCCGGGCGGGGAGCACCGGTATCGGGTATGCCGATGCAGAATAATATGGAGTTGCAGCGTACGGTGACCGCTTCCGACGGCATGCCGGCCGTATATGTGTTCGGTTCCGACCGTTCGCAGTGGCTTATCGTCAGCGCCGACGATCTTGCTCGCCCGCTGTTG
>JAHZGZ010000038.1:6424-11013 GCA_019420545.1 Bacteroidales bacterium
CGGCTCCAGCACCGGACGAGCCGATGCCCGTACAGCTCGAATCGTGGCTCGCCGACATCGCCGATGCCATAACCGAAGCCCGTAGCCATGAAAACGACACTATCATCCGGCTTGTCGAAAGTTCAGAAACCGATCCTTCCGGCGAAGGGGAGGAGTCCGCTTTTCCCGACCCGATATCTCCTCTCCTCATTACGAAATGGGGACAGGATTACCCCTACAACAGCTTGTGTCCGCAGATAAATGTCAGCGGTGCTGGCGAAGAGCCGAAGTATGAGCGTACTGTTACAGGATGTGTCGCCACGGCCATGGCGCAAATCATAGCTCATAACCGTTATCCGCTGCACAGCACCGGTATCGGCACGAACGCAGCGGGAGAGAAGATGGATCTTGCCATAGAGTATGATTACGACCAGATGTCGAATTCCCAATCGATATTCTTCCCCTCGGCGGTAGGAAAGCTGATGGTGGCATGCGGATACTCGGTAGGGATGAACTACGGACTCCAGGCGTCGAGCGCGCAGAGCCGCGCGGTCGCAAAGGCGCTGAATGAAAATTTCGGTTATCCTGATGCGGTAAGCCTGATGTCGTCGCATTTCAGCAATGAAGAGTGGAACGATATAATTTATGATAATCTGAACCACGGATATCCTGTGTATTATCATGGCGGGGGCCTACGCGGAGGGCATGCGTTCGTGATCGACGGATATCTTGATGGGTACTATCACTTCAATTGGGGCTGGAACGGAGACTACGACGGCTATTTCCTTATTGACTTCCTGAATCCGGGTTATTATGACTTCAACCGTTCGCAAGGCATGGTCGCCAACATCGTGCCCGAGGGTAGCGATTACCGCTATCCGGTGGATCCTTACCTGTATGTGGCGGATATAGAGATGTGTTTTGAAAAAATCACTGTTTCGGTATTTACACCTTCGTGGCGTCGGAAAACCTTTTCGTTTGGTTTTATATACCAGAATATACTTGACCCTGAAAATAAATATTCACAGATAATTTATCATAATGTACAATTTCAAGAGTATGAAGGTTATTCATGGAAATGGGAACTTCCCAAAGATGAGCTTGCGATAGGCCAGACCTATAGGGTTATTCCTGCGTATTCCTTTGGCGACGGAGAACTTGTACCGGCACGTGTAGACAGTGAGGCGCCCAATAATGAGTTCTATGTTAAGGCCTATTTCGAGGGATACTCGTGTAGTTTCGATCCTCCTAACCGACCTTTGATTTGGCTTGATGAAGTTCCGTCAGTGATATACGCCGGGCCGAAAGAAACCAATATTACCATTCCTATTACTCTATCAGGAGGTATTAAAAATGAAGCCGTAAATGAACTGCACCATGTTGTACATGCTTTGCTTGCGAGGAAGATCAATGAGGTGGACTATGAGTTGGCCGCTGATGGACGCACATATTGTGTGTGGCTTCAACCGGGTGAAGAGCGGGTTTTCCATATGGAGACTGATTTCGCAACTAAGTCCGGACGTCAACTTGAACCGGGTGTGTACTACCTGATGCTGTGCGACGATTTGGACAATTGGAAAGTATCGGGGCCTCATGAGATTGAGATCAAGGCATATCCGGGCTTTTCGGCACTTTCTGTAAAGGAATTCGGTACAACTGCTCCGGGGAATGTGATTCCCGCAGATGATATGTCGTTTGATGTGGAGTTTGTTGGTGGCGAAGGTATTTACGACCGGCAGATTTCGGTCGCCATGGGGATTTATAGTTCCGACGGGCGTACGCTGGTTGCCTCTTTACAGGAGAACATTGTTCCGTCGATTCTTCCCGGAGAATCGTACAAGTGGCATGTGAAGTTTGATTCTGACGCTGTTCGTCCAGGTATGTTGTACATTGCTGCGGTGTATGGCTTCGTCCCGACGGAAGAGGAACACCATTTAAACTTTACCGCGATTTCAGATCCTCTTCGCGGTAAGATCGGCGAGGCATCGGGTATCGGCGATGTGTTTGCCGACGAGGAGGTCGATCCTGATGAACCGGTCTACGACCTTACGGGCCGTGTGGTTGCCCCTCGTTTTGCCGGTGCGCAGCTTGCTCCGGGTATCTATATTGTAGGCTCACGCAAAGTACTCGTGCGCTGAGCCGGTACCGCGTAAACGCAGATTGTAATAAACCACACAGAGAGCGCGGAGTAGACAGAGCGATTTTGTAGATCAAAACTCTGTGGACTCCGCGCTCTCTGTGCGGTTTTTATTTTGACGGGATTACATCAGCTCGACCGAGCGGGCGATGAAGGAAGAGAGGTCGGACCCGCGGAGCAGGCCGTTGCCGAGGAGGGCAAGGTCGATAAGCTGCTTTACGCGCGGCTGAGTGGCGGCGAATTCGGCGATGGTCTTGTTTTCGCTGTCGCGGAGCTCGCTCACCTTCTTTTCGAGGTCGGCGAGCTGCTTGTCGGTCTCGGCGTCGGTCTTGTCGCCGGCGGCCTTGGCGGCGTCGCGCAGACGGGTAATCTCGGCGTTGGCGGCCTCGATGTCGGCCTCGACGGGCTGTAACTTGGCGTCAAGAGCCTCGGCGGCTGCGTCGCGTATCTCCTTTACCAGACGGTGCTCGGTGTTGACGATGAGGTTGTAGCTGTCGGGCATCTCGGCGTAAAATGCCATGCCGGGCTGCATTGCGGCCATGTCCTTCATGCGTCGCATGTACTCGTTCTGAGTGATCATCACCGGAGCGGCGGTGGGGGAGAGTGCCTCGAAGCTTACAAGGAACTCGGCCTTCTCCACGGCGGGGATCTGCGAGCGGAATATCGTGGTAAGCTCGTTGCGCTGCAGTGCGGTGAGGTCGGCCACCTTGCGGTCCTCCTTGGCGATGAGGTTGTCGATGACGTCGGAGTCGACGCGCACGAAGCGGCTCTTCTCGATCTTCTGTTCGAGCAGCCCGATGAAGTGGGAGTCGAGCTGACCGTCCATCACCAGCACGTCGTAACCGCGCTCGGTGGCGGCGTTGATGTAGTTGTACTGAGCGGTCGGATCGGTTGTGTAGAGGTAGACGGTGGTGCCGTCCTTGTCGGTCTGGGTAGGCTCGATGAGGGCCTTGTATTCGTCCAGGGTGAAGAATTTGCCTTCGGTGTCCTTAAGAAGGACGAACTTCTTGGCACGGTCGGCAAACTTCTCGTCGGTGAGCATGCCGTATTCGATGAAGATCTTGATGTCGTCCCACTTGGCCTCGAAGTCCTGGCGGTTCTGGGTGAATATCTCTTCCAGACGGTCGGCCACCTTACGGGTGATGTAGCCCGAGATTTTCTTCACGGCGGAATCGCTCTGGAGGTACGAGCGGCTTACGTTCAGAGGTATGTCGGGGCTGTCGATCACGCCCTGCATGAGCATCATGAACTCGGGCACCACACCCTCTACCGAGTCGGTCACGAACACCTGATTGCAGTAGAGTTGTATGCGGCCCTGGCGGTTGAGGTCGATGTTGCTCTTGATCTTCGGGAAGTAAAGTATGCCTGTCAGGGTGAACGGGTAGTCGACGTTGAGGTGGATCCAGAACAGCGGGTCGTCCTGGCCGGGATAAAGCTCGCGGTAGAATGCGCGGTAATCGTCGTCGGTAAGGTCGGCCGGCTTCTTGGTCCATGCGGGCTCAGTGTTGTTGATCACCTTGTCGCGGTCGGTGTCGACCATCTTGCCGTCCTTCCATTCCTGCTCCTTGCCGGAGATGACGGGCACGGGAAGGAAGCGGCAGTATTTCTTCAGCAGAGTGTCGATGCGCGCCTGCTCGAGGAAATCCTTGTTGTCGTCGTCGATATAGAGCACGATGTCGGTGCCGCGCTCCTTCTTCTCGACAGGCTCCATGGTGTATTCGGGCGAGCCGTCGCACGTCCACATCATGGCCTGTGCGCCCTCCTTGTAGCTGAGGGTGCGGATTTCCACCTTCTTTGCCACCATGAATGCTGAGTAGAATCCGAGGCCGAAGTGGCCGATGATGTTCTCGGCGCGGTCCTTATACTTGGCGAGGAATTCCTCGGCGCCTGAAAATGCTATCTGGTTGATATATTTGTCAATATCCTCGGCAGTCATGCCTATGCCGTGGTCGCTCACGGTGAGTGTCCCGGCCTCTTTGTCGACGGTGACGCGCACGGTCATATCGTCGAGCGCGCCCTTGTATTCGCCGAACGACGAGAGGGTCTTCAGCTTCTGTGTAGCGTCGATCGCATTGCTCACGAGCTCACGAAGGAAAATTTCGTGGTCGGAGTAAAGGAACTTCTTGATTACGGGGAAAATATTGTCGGTCGTTACCCCGATTTTTCCTGTCTTGGTATCCATGGGTGTATTTTGGTTATTTATTGTTTCCTATAATGAAATATGTACGCGCGGGAAATGTGCGATGCCACAGTCCATGCGCTCATCTTTATATAACAAACGGCAAATCCCGTGCCAGCCTCTCACGGCGTTAAATTTCCCTAAATCCACTGCCAATTTGTCCGCTCCCCTGCCGCCCGCACTATGCACTGCCAATTAATCATGGATTAATCATGATAATATTTGGATGTTAATATACAATTACTACTGGTGCGATAAAATCGCGTTAGTTTAGAAATCATCAAATAAAGAGAG
>JAHZGZ010000039.1:0-1611 GCA_019420545.1 Bacteroidales bacterium
CTCAAGCCGAGCGCCCCGACACCGAGGCGGAATATCTGAGGGTCGGGTTTGCGCACCCCTACCACAGCGCTCTCCACGATGCTGTCGAAGTAGCGGAGCAGATCGAAGTCGGCGAGCACGGCCTGTACGTTGCCGTAGAAGTTGCTGACGAGCACCATGGGAATACCGCGTTCCTTCAGGGCATCGAGTACGGGACGCGCCTCTTCCACGCACTCGCGCGCGCGTTCATAACAATAAAGGGCGATCACCGGAGCCAGTCGCTCCGCTTCAGCGGCGGAAATGTGTCCGTTGGCTGCAAGCCATCCCAGCTCGATCTCCATCTTTTTGAGCAGGAGGGTATGGAAGTTGTCTTCGGGCATGATGTGGCGCACCTTGGCGAGCTCGCGCTCGGCGTAGACGTACGCGTCGCGGAACGTATTCTTGTCAATGCCTACTCCGGCATTCCGGTATCCGTCCCATATCACCTCGCTCCAATGCACCCCGCGGCTGTCGATTGTGCCGCCGTAGTCGAATATTATACCTTTAATATTTCCCATCTTCAAGTTCTTTTGTGAATTTGCGGCAGATGCTCTCGTGGCGCACGATCATGTATACCAGCAGCGAGTTGAGCACTGTAAGCTCGAAGGCAAAATAGAGCCATGGCATGCGCAGGAACAGTGCGGTGAAGAGGGCTATGACACGCCAGTTGAAAGAAAGTATGTTGGTATACTTCATCAGGGGGAGGCTCTTGCTGCGGAATGCCTCGCGGAATGCCATCGGGATTACGCCCGAGGGGAAGCGCCTGTGCAGCTCGCGGCGCAGGGCCTGCATCGAGGGGGTTAGCACCTCCTGATTGGCGGTATAGTTGGTGTATACGGTCAGGGTAAGTTTCTTCCAGAAATCCTTGCTCCAGCTCAGTGTGGCCAGACGCTTGCGGAGTTCGTCGCACGATTCCAGCTCACTCCCTTCCTCGCCTTTGAGGAAATAGAGGTGGAACTGGCGGTAGTAGTCGGCGGCGGCGGCCTGCTTTGCGTGGCACATGCCGGTCACTACGGCCACAACCCATATTACCCACGGGTGTGCGCTGAAAAATTCGGATGTGACGTTCTCGCGCAGGCATATCGCCACATAGATGGCGGCAAACCATAGGTCGCCCGACAGGCCGTCGAGTATGCGGCCCAGGCGCGAGTACTGCTTGGTCATGCGCGCAAGCTGTCCGTCGGCCGAGTCAAACGAGTTGGCCCAGACGAGCAGCAGCATGCCTATTATGTTCAGCCACAGGTCGGAGAAGTAAAACATTACTCCGGCGCCTATGCCGAGAAATATCGAGGCTATGGTGATGGCGTTGGGGGTCACGCCGAGGCGTTTTGCCAGGCATGCCCACATATATCCGATGGGACGGTAGAAGGCGAGGTCGATATGCTCCTCGGTATCCATCGATTTGAGAGTGTCGCGGTAGCTCACCTTGGTGGCCTCTCCGGCGACATTGTTGCTGTTGGGTGTCGCGTTCATTTGCCTGTATGGTTTTTGATGGATGTGAGGATGCATTTGGCTATATAGGGTGCGGCCTCCTGGCGGCAGGGGGCGAAGCTGGGCCAGTCGTTGAAGTCGATTATGCGTATGTCGCCCTCG
>JAHZGZ010000039.1:1621-2071 GCA_019420545.1 Bacteroidales bacterium
CCGAGGCGTTCTGGCAGATGTCGCGCATACGCTGCTTGTCAAACTCTATCCCCTGGCTCTTGCCGTTGATGGCTTCGTGGCCGTATTTCGAGTGTCCGGCGTCGAAGGGGTAGAACCAGAAGAAGAAGGGTGTGCCCTGCACGCCGTAAAACTTGATGAGGTCGCCCACCAGATGGCGGTTGATCACGGCGCGTTTTATGCCGCGCAGGAAATACTCCTGAAGCACTTCCTGTGCCTCCTCGGGATGACGCACGTAGCTTACGTCCTCCTTGTGCATGGCGTGGAAGTCGCCGCGCTTGATCCAGCACTGGCTGAACCCGGCATTCTTGAGTGCCGAACGTACGCTCTCGTCGGTATTGACGATCAGGCTTTCGGGGTAGGGGATATTGCTCCCCACGAGTATGCGGGTCATGCGTTCGCGGGTGCAGTTCTCGATGCCGTAGCCCGAGT
>JAHZGZ010000039.1:2081-26895 GCA_019420545.1 Bacteroidales bacterium
TATCGACTTCATCTCACGGCACATGTTTATAATAATCGGTTCCTTGACGAGGCCGTTGTTGAACTGCTCCTCGCTGTAGATGTTGACCACGCAGCCGCGTTTGCGCAGCTGGTCGGCGACGGCGTTGAATATGGCGGCGTCGTTGCCGATATGGTTGGGCGAATAGGCGCCGGCGCGCATTATGCCGGCGATGTTTATTTCAGCCATTTTCTTTGTTGTTAGAAAGAGGTGTTGACGATTGGTTGGAGGGGTGGAGGTATCAGTTGCCTTCGGCGATAAACCTGCGGGCGGTGTCGATGTCGCCTGCGTGGTCCACGTCGATGATCTTGCTGAAGGGGAATGCCTTGAGTTTTAGGCCGCCGTCGACAAGGGCGCGCTGGTAGTTGCGCATGCGGCTCGTGCCTTCGGCCACGCAGCGGTCGAGTATGGTGTGCGCCGGGGGCGTCAGTCCGTAGATGCCGCCTGATATGTAGCGCACACCCTCCCAGGGCTTGTCGCGGAAGGCGGTGATGGTCATCGAGGCCTCGTCGACGTCGATATAGAGGGGTTTCTCATCATCGATGAAGGTGGTGACACCCATGTAGCCGTCGGCGTCGTCGCTCTCGGCAAAGGCTCTGACATAGCTGCGGAAGTCCTCTTCATGGAAGATGGTGTCGACAGTGGTGAGCACGAACTTTCCGCGGGCCGGGAAAGCGCGGCTTACCTCGTAGAACGAATGCATGGAGCTGGTGGTGGATTTCACCACGAGGTGAAACGGTACGGGGAGCGAAAGGCTCTCGAGATACTCGCGTACGTCGGTCATATGCTCGTTGACGATCACCGACAGCGACTCGGCGTCGCAGTCGAGCATGATGTCGATCAGTCGCTTTATCATGGGGCGTCCGTCGAGGTCGACGAGCGGTTTTGGCAGCTGTACGCCCTCCTGTACAAGCCGCGAGCCTTCGCCGGCGGCTATTATAGCGTAATGCACTGTATTGTCGTTTTTTTGTTGGATTATACTTAGTGTGGAAGTTGTGAGCGGCGTGAAATATTAGCCCTGCGCCTGGTCATCCTTGCTCAGGTCGAGCACCACGTTGTCTTTCCCCTTGTCGAAATACTGGCGGCGGAGGGGATTGGCGCACGCTTCGTCGAAGCGCTGGCGCGAGCGGAACGTATCGAGGGCCATGTATATGGCCTGGCGCATCGACTCGTCGGAGGCTTTGCCCTGTCCGGCGATGTCAAATCCGGTGCCGTGGTCGGGCGATGTGCGCACGTAGGGGAGTCCGGCGGTGAAGTTCACGCCCGAGTCCATCGCGATGGTCTTGAAGGGGGCGAGACCCTGATCGTGGTACATGGCCAGTACGCCGTCGAATTTGCGGTATGCCTCCGTGCCGAAGAACCCGTCGGCGGCGTATGGGCCGAAGGCGAGTATCTTCTCTTTGCGCGCCTGTTCGAGCGCCGGGGCGATGATTTCGTTCTCCTCTGTGCCGAGGAGGCCGCCGTCCCCGGCATGGGGGTTGAGCGAGAGCACGGCTATGCGCGGAGTGTCGATGTTGAAGTCGCGGCGCAGCGAGCGGCTGAATATGCGCAGCTTGGCGAGGACGGCTTCCTGGGTGATGGCTTCGGCGACCTTTGCGATGGGGAGGTGGGTTGTCACCAGCGCGATGCGCAGACGGTCGTTGGCGAGTATCATCAGCGCCTCCTGTCCGTCGCCTACCGATGCCTGAAGGTATTCGGTGTGCCCGGGGAAGGTGAAGGTCTCGCTCTGTATGGTGTCCTTGTTGATGGGAGCTGTAACGAGTACGTCGATGTCGCCTGCGCGCAGGTCGGTGACGGCGCGTTCAAGGGCTATGAATGCCGCCTCACCGGCAGTTTTCGACGCCGTGCCGGGTTCGATCTTGAAGTCTTCGCCGACTACATTGATTATGTTTACCGTATCGTCCTTGGCCTGGGCGGCGCTTTGGATGGTGTTGAGCTGTATCTGCGGCAGTTCCATCCCTTTGCGGTAATAGCCCGCTATTTTGGCCGATCCGTAGATTACCGGTGTGCACAGCTCCGGTATGCGGGGATCGCTCAGTGCTTTGAGTATCACCTCATAGCCTATCCCGTTAGGGTCGCCGTGGGTGATTCCTACTCTTATCTTTTTGCTCATTGTGAGTGTCGTTGAGGTGTGATGCCCGACAAGCTGTCAGGCACGAAAAATATATAATATGCAGTCGGGGCTTTTCCGGCATGACCTATTGCCCCAATCTGCCTGTAAAATTACAAATTTTTTCTTATTTGGGCAAATTGGCTGATTCTCAGAGGGGTTTGAGAGGGCGTGGGTACTAATCGTGTACTTTTGTGGAAGTTGACGGAAAGCCGAGGAAATCAGATTTGATATTTTTGGCTTTCGTTAAGGATTTTTAATTACCACAATTTGCCTGTTTTTACCTCTGCCAACTCAGGGAAGTACACCTTCTCGCAGCCCCATAACCGGAAATATTTATAAAGTAGCCGTAACTCCAAATCGTAATTTTGCGCACAAAAATACTCATAATTTTTGGAACGAGGTAATCTCAAGCGACTAAATCTGTTATACGCTCGATGCCGGACATCGAATAACCGTGTCGCCGTACGATGTGTAACCGGGGACGGTTGTCCGCATCTTACGACTTAACACGGTCATTCCATGTCTCGCAGGTAATTCAATCCACGGGGATAAAGACCGGCAGTTGTCCTGACCTCCGTTGCCCTCCGGCTTGAACAACTGCTGGACATTATCCTATTCCGGGATTGCATACTCCATTCTTTTTCTTAGTGCCTTATTGTTATCCTTGACAGGACGGTTCCGGATTTCTATATTGCCTCACTGCGATGCTGGACATCGAATAGCCGTGTCGCCGAAAGATGTGCAACCGGGGACGGTTGTCCGCATCTTACGACTGAACACGGCCATTCCGTGTCCCGCAGGGACTCAATCCACGGGGATAAAGACCGTCATTTGTCCTGCGCCTGTGCTACTCTCCGGCTTGAACAAATGCCTGACATTATCCTGTTCCGGGATTGCACTCTCCTTTCTTTTCTTTTTCTGCCATTTTCTTGTTTCCCCAGATTTTTCATTATGATGCCGTTCAGTAAAGTCCGGCATTTTTGATTTCAATGTTGTGCTGTGGCTTTCTTGAATATCGGGGAGGCCATTTTCTTCTGATGCGTACCTGAGCCTTGTGGGTCAGTTGGAGTTGCTTGCCAAAATAAACGTGTGGCAAAGGGACATTCGCGTCGATCCGGAAAAATCTCCACTCTGCGAGTAGTATTTTCCCGCCTTGCCGTGAACATCCCTTCTTTTGTGCCACACGCCTTTCAGGTGTCAAGCAACTCAAACAACCACACTGTCTTTGGACGCATGAGGTTAAAAAAAAGCCCCCACCGATATGAAAGCCACAGAACAACATATAAATAGGTCAAGGCAAGCTCGCCAATCCTCCTATCATTCCCGCATAAGCAAGGCGGTTGCAAAGGTGGCGAAAGTGATACTGATTATCATCGGAGCTATCGTTGGTCTGACTATCGGCTGGCTGATAAGAAAGATATTCCGAGGCATAGGTTGGATAATATCTATCCTTACCGCATTAGGGATAATCTATTGGATAATGACTACACTCTAAAACATTCACGACTATGGCAAGCAATGCAATTAAAGGAGCACAATTGTTCCAAGACACAATCAAGGCTTATCTTGAAACTATGGCGGAGAATGACGCTCTGTTCGCAGTCAAGTATGCCAATCCGTCCAAATCGGTTTCCGACTGCTGTACCTATATCATCAGCCAAGTGCAGAAAAGCGGTTGTAACGGCTTTGCAGACGAAGAAATCTTCGGAATGGCAGTCCACTACTATGAAGAAAACGAGATAGAGGTTGGCAAACCTATCAACTGCCAGGTGGTAGTGAACCATACGGTAGAACTCACCGAAGAAGAAAAGGAACAGGCTCGGCAGGACGCCATCAATAAACTCCGTGACGAGGAAATGGCTAAAATGCGCAAGCCTACCCAGCCAAAGAAAACCTCCGAGAAGAAAATCCAAGTTGAACAACCCAGTCTTTTTGACCTCTAAAACATTACGGATATGAAACCCAAAACAGCATTACAAAAACAAGTGGCAGGACTATCCGCCACACTGCGACCCATAACCGAGGCACAAGAGCGTTGGGCATACCGCCACTGCTTTGAGCATTTCGCCTATCGCACCAAGAACGGCAAAATGACCTGCTCCGACTGCGGACACGTTTGGAACGGCGAGAAAGGCAATCTTTGCGACACCATCGCCGGTTGCAAATGCCCTCACTGCGGCACTGAACTGAAAGTGAAGGACACTCGCAAACGCACCCATAAGGAAACCGCATATTTCAGCGTCATAACAGCACACAAAGGTTTTCAAGTAATCCGTGTATCGCAGATAACGAGCGAAAGCCGTAAGGGAGAGGTCAGACAACTCTATTGTCAGGAGGTCGTGCAAAGGTGGCTTTCGCCCGACGGCATAGTTACCGACATGGCTCTGCTCCGTGGATTTACCTTCCATTATTGCGACTGCTGGTCTTATTGGAGCGATATGGAGATACGCCCGCACAACAATCTGTATGATGATGTTGTCGTATGGGGCGATGTCTATCCGAGAATGTCGGTCATTCCAAAACTCAAGCGTAACGGCTTCAAGGGCGATTTCCACGGCATCTCCCCCGTCAGACTTTTCAAGGCTCTGCTTGCCGACCCAAGAATGGAGACGCTGATGAAAGCCGGAGAGATTGAGGAAATGAAATACTTTCTCTCCAATCCCTGCAATGCGGATGAATTTTGGGCATCCTACCTTATCGCCAAACGCCACCGCTACCATATCAACAACATAGGAATGTGGTGCGACTATCTGCGGATGCTGAAGAACCTCGGCAAAGACCTACGCAATCCCAAGAACATCTGCCCCAAAGATTTCATAGAGGCGCACGACGGATTGAGCCGAATGATAGAGGACAGACGCAGAAAGGAACGTGAGGACGCCGAGCGTAGGAGAGCCGAGGAAAGACTGCTCCGTGAAAAGGAGAACGAAGAAGAATTCAAGGCTCTCAAATCCAAATTCTTCGGTCTGGTAATCTCCGACAATGAAATATCGGTTAAGGTGCTTGAAAGCATAGAGGAATACTGCCAAGAGGGTAACACACAGCACATCTGCGTATTCTCATCATCCTACTATCTTAAAAAGAACACGCTGGTGTTGTCGGCAAGGATTGGCGATACCATAATAGAAACGGTAGAGGTTGACTTGCAGACCCTCAAAGTGGTGCAATGCCACGGCAAATATAACAAGGATACCGAGTACCACGAGCGCATCATCGACCTTGTGAACTCAAACGCCCGACTTATCAAGGAAAGAATGACCGCTTAAATGTCTAACACGACCTGCGTCAGCGATGGCGCAGGTCATAAATTCCCCGATTATGAACGTAACATTTGAACACCCGACTATCATCTTTGATAATAAGATTGCCGAAGTCATCATAGAGTTTGTAAATCACATTCTCTATGCAGACAACGAGGCAACGCTACGGAAGATAGTAGCCGACTTTGCAGACAAGTACGACCTTGACCGATACTTCGTATATGGCTACGGCAGTCACCACCTATGGCTGAAACAAAGAAAGATAACCAATCCCGATATAACATTTGAATATCGGATACTGATTGTAGAATACTAAAACTTGAAGATATGGCAACGAAAATGACCGCCCACGGAGTAAGCACAACCACCACTCCCGGCACCGAACAATACGAGGTGTTTTACACCGGCTACCGCACACGGCGAAAGAAACAATATCAATACGATTACCGCCACACCAATGGAGAACTATTCTCCTGCGTGGCTGGTACACTCAAAGAGTGCAGACAACGCCGCGACCAATGGCTAAACAATAAGAAATAATTGACCTGCCATAGTCAATCAGCAAGGCGTGACGACCTCGTGATGAAGTCGCCACGCCGTATTTCGCTCAAAATTTCGGCCGCCACAGGCGGCAAAGGGAGTGCTATATTCAGATATTCTGCGTCTAATAATAGAACGAAAGAAACTGTTATTATGCTTACTCATGGTTCACTTCGTTGATAAATGAAGTTACAACCTTATGATACTCAGCTTGCCGATGAAGATTGTTGATATAATAAGATGGGATAGAAGAATAACCGAATTTGGCACCGAGTATGGCACCGGCAATTGCTCCGTTTGTGTCGGCATCACCACCTTCATTGACAACCGACAGCAGTCCATCTTCAAATGACTTCGCGTGCCAATAGCACCATAACGCCGCCGAAAGTGTACGCAGTGTGTACCCAATAGAATATGTCTCATCCAAATCAAGCATGGATATTTCAGAACTGTTATATGCGGCATCAACCCATTCGAGTATCCGCTCATCGTATCTTTGAGTGATATTCTTTATTTCATCATAGGATAATTGTTTGTCATGCCATACAAGATTGTTGATGATTGAGGATGCGATAACACACGAACCCACGCAACGTGGGTCGTAATGCGTCAGCTTACATATTGCCTCAGCCTGTTCTATGACATTATTTTGAACGAGACCGACAACGGATGTTCTCATCAATGCGCCATTGGCTGCACTCTGCTGGCGAGACAGTTCCCACCATAGTTTGGAACACATCTCCGGTTGCTCGACATAGTCTGCCATGCACAGCACCTTATATGTGTGACACCCAATCCCCATAGGTGTGCCATTGAACCAATCTTTGAAATTGGATGCAACGTGATGAAGATTGAAGGCACCGTTTTCAAAGCCATTCAGTATGCACAGCATCATATCTGTGTCATCAGTCCATGCGCCTTCAGCCCATCTACGTCGATGGGCATCTTGAATTATCTGGCTATAGGTTTTCAGTCCGTCAGGATAATTCTTAATTACCTCATCTTTGCTCATAAACTCGGAACCAAGTCCAAGCGCGTCTCCTATAGCCTGACCGTAAAGACAGCCCAACATTTTGTCTTTTATTAAATCCATCATTTTGATATGTGCTAATAAGGTTAGAATGGACAATCTATATCTTCATCAATAATAATTTGGTCAGAGTAGAAATGACCATTTGCAAATATATGTTTATCATCTTCGTCTTCGGTAATAATCATTTCAGTTCCAAGAATTGCCTCCAGCTTTTCTTTCTTTTTTCTGATGTCGGATGTTATAAGAAGTTTTTTGGCTTCGTGTCCGTCTTTTAATGACAGGAGACAATCAAGAAGCAAACAAAACTTTTGGAATGCATGTTTTCTGTATGTATTAATATAGACATTATTTTCGCCATAGAAATGCAAGGCTTTCCATGTCGTTAGTAAATCCATGACAACATTCGCCGTCTTACAAAACTCCACATTTTCGTTATCATAATACTCTTTAACCTCAGAATTGTTTGATATAGACTCAAAAGAATATGACATATCCATAAATTTATCCGGAGCATTAGCGGCAAAACTGGTTTTAGTTAGACCGAGACGGAATCTCATCTTATAGTTTATGTCATCGGAATATTCAAGATAAATTACCGCATGATTCTCAGCGCGAGTTAGGATGAAGTTCTCGGGCTTAACGCCTTTCCATCTGTCATTCCCGGCTTCATCCTGTAGTTTCACAAGAATCAAGCGAAGGTCATTGTATGTGGTATAGAATTGCCATATTGGCTCATCTGACAAGAACCATTCAATTGGCTTTATGTTACTGGTCACTGTATCAAGAAGGAATGACATCAATTTAGAACCATCCTTTGGTTCACAGTTTATTTCCAGACCTTTGTCACAATTACAAAGCGACGCTTCAAACCCCTCACGCCACAGTTCAAGCATAAGCCATTCGGCATAAGAACGATAAAAAATCACAGGTTCATCGAAAACTCCTTCATGCTCATACTCGCAATGTACCTCTTCTCCACAGGCACAATTAGTTTGACCTACCAGTCTTAAGCGATGGGTATGGGCATTTTTGTCTGTCAAGCGAATCTCAATGGTAGCAACTGCGGTATAGGTGTTGTATTCCAAAGAAATGTCATTGTCGTTGATAGGCTGCCATACAAGAGCCTCGATATTTGTTCTTAACAAAGAGTATATATCCTCGAATTGTTTGATGTATTCCGGGACATCTTTTGGGATATGATGCTGAATGAAAACAGGTGAATTGGGATTGGGTGTCATAATCCTATATCAAACACATTAAAATTCTGCGATAGGTTTTCTTGCAGATTCAAGTCTATCCCAAAAACTCATTGCTGATTTAAACACTTCAAAACAGAAATGTTCTCTGTCTCTAACCTCTTTGATGCAGCCATGACCCTTTTCATCGGTTACACACATCATATAACTTCCAAGGGAGTATTCCATTGTGAAATATACTGCATTGATGCAGGTTTCTATTAACGGCAAGCATACCGATTTCAACTTCGGAAATCACCCTGCTTTTAGGCATTTCAACGATAATCAGACTAATCCCGGGGTGCCCGTTTATGCCTGACTCGATTGTCTTAATCTGACGATAGAGCGCAGAAACCTGTTTTGAAACGTTGTCGGGACGTTTGATGCTTGTTAGCTCTGCCACGTCGGCGGATGGATTATTATTATATTCCTTCACCAATTCAGGTATAACTGTAAAGTTGAGATCATAATTGAATCTCATTACATCCTCTTTAGAAGGTTTTGAGAAGAGTTTTGAAAATATACTCATGTCGCTTGAAATAAAGTTAAAAGTCCTGAACTATATTAGTGCGAGTCACCCATATCTCGGAAGTTACCGGGATGTACTCATCATCAGGCTCTGAGATGACGAGCATCAACTCATCGGGCGATGTTGTGAAGTTCATCTGAAGTTTGCGCGAGCAAGGAACCCAGCCATAGCCCGGGATATTCAGGGCACGATTGTTATACCGTTTCCCATATTCGCCGTACAAGGTCATATAGCCAGCCTCAATTGAAGCTTCGCTTTTAAGATGTTGCAGTGAAATTGTTGTCATATCGGATATTTTGTTTATCCTATATGGCAACTGTTGTGTCAAGGTTAACACTTGATACTCTAAAAATGCGTTTTATCTTACAAACAACAGTAAGAGCAATAGGAGTAAACCTATGACGTTAATTATTCCAAGGATTTTTAAGATGTTGACTGTTTTACCTATGCTATCGACTTTTGTATCAAGCGTATTCATTCTGGAATCAAGGTTTTTCAACACGCTTCTGACACCATTGAGAATTTGCTCTTCAGTGGATTTTTGTTGCTTCTGAAAATCACCAACCACATCCAGCGAGTGCTGAAGACTTTTAATGCCTGAATCTTGTTGAGCTTGCAAAGATTTCAGTTCATCAGATATTTGGTTGAGTATTCGGGTATGATTAGACTCCATGGATTTAAGTCCTTCGGAAATCTTGTCAAGAACAACGTGTTGCTCTTTTTGGGAATCATTGAGTTGAGATTCCAGTGTTGAAATATCCGCTTTAAGCGATGTTACGGTTTCGGTCGCCTTTATTAGCGCAACATGAACCTTTGACAGTTCCGTTATGCTTGACCTAAAATCAGAATTGTTTTTTTCGTAGGTTGCTGACTGGGCAACAGTCTCAGCTGAGAATCTATTACCAGCCTCAGTTGTTTTTTCGATGAACCGGGCAATGACGTTATTGCATTGATTTGCAAACGAATCATGCACTGTCGATAACTGAGTTTTTATATTCTCTATTGATCTCTGTGCCTCGTCAGACAAAGATGATTGTCCCTTATCAAAAGCATTTGATATTGAGTTTAGAGAGTTCACTACGTTCTGAAATTCAGCAACGAATAAACGTATCTCATGCTGAACCTCTTTGTAGGATAGCGTTGTCTGTTCAACAAGAAGTCTTGCCGAAGCGACTTCTTGTAGTTCAGATTCAAGGCGAGAAAGACTCGCCAGTATTTCCTGCGGGGTCATATGTGTTGTAAAATTTATGCTGTGAAATTTTGAGTAAAATGATGTGCCCATTCAGCATGTTCTACTGCTTCGCACATCACGATTAGTAGCCCGAGATATTCTATGTGCCTATCATCAGTTACATTATATTTTTTCAATATATCGAGATAGTTTTCGATATATCCCTGTAACTCTTGTTGAGATAAACTTTTACGCAATTCCTCATAGCCTTCTATGAACGAGACTTCTATTTCATCCTTTAATGCAATTGACGTCTCATCAGCTTTGAGAAAAAGAAGACAAAATACATTCAAAAGACTAAGAATCGGATTGGGTGAAAGGATTCCTCGACGTATAAGTCGGATGGCACCTCTAAGATGTTTGATATTATCTTTAGGCGACGATACCCCATCGCTGTTGATAATTCTCATATACTTCAACAATATGGATTGCTCAAAGTCCTTGCCTTTGGAAGTATCAAGATTATATAGGGAGCCAGTGAAGAACCATTCCTTTCCGGATTGTGTATCATCTACAAGAGAATAGGGTTGCCCTGTCTCATCTTTGTATTCATGCCGGGCATACTTTGAATTGAAATAGTAATAGAGGGTATCTTTCAATTCTTCATTCATTGCAAGCCAGTCAGCATTATCCTGAGTCGCCTCCTTGCAGAATTGCTCAATATCCTCGATAGCCTGCTTCCTCTTTGTCGCAATCTTCTTGTATATAAATTGTGTAAGAAAGAATAAGCAGTTAGCTATTTCAGTCCCGTTATATTTTTTGCAATAGGCTATCTGTGCATTAGCGCGGTTTTCGTTGTAATAGCGCATGAAGAATTGTTTTAACCCATCATAATACGCACCGTCAGGTTTCTTGCGAGTAACAATTCTAAACTCTTGATTTACATAATCATGTGTAAAATCCTCAATCAGTCCAATGCAACACATTCGATAGATAGCCTTCATCAAGGCCGCTTGATATTGCTCTTGGTTCAGAGTGCGGAGTTGCTGGGTGTTATCTTTTGGTGAACGCGGTTGCTGGGTAATTGGTCGTAGATTCGCCTGATGCAAATAGCTGTCAAGGGTTTCAGAGTCTTTAGACGGATACCTATATGATATATAGGACACAACTGCTTCTCCATCTTTTGCTTGACTAAGTTTAGAAATAAAACCAGAGACAGTTTTGTTTTGCCGGGTAATGACATCTGTATCCTCTGTAACTGCAAGCTGATGATTCATCAGATAATCCATTACAGTCCATTCGGTCATCTCTCCAAGAAAATTTCCATCATAGAAGAATTTATGAACACCAAAATCCACGGGGACAGGAGCCAATAATCGTGTAAATTCATCCTGCTCATTAAACACCCTGTCCGAATATAGGACTACAGCCAGGGCCATTTTCCTATCGCGCCCTGCTCGCCCAGCCTCCTGAACAAAAGCCTCAAGTGATCCTGAATGGTTCACATTAAGTGTAAAACGAACATGCGGCTTGTCTATTCCCATTCCGAACGCCTTTGTTGCTACCATGATATTCGTCCGATTCTGAATAAAATCATCCTGTGATGCCGGATTGTCACCTCCAACAAACTCACTTACGTCCGATATATTTAGGACTGCCTTGATTTGTCCGGCTACTCCTATACGGGTGCCATTGTGAACTCCGAGTGTGCCTTGTCTGTGTGGGCAAAATATAATCGCAGACGAAATGTCGTGAGGATTAGCATACCATTCAGGGTTTACGTCAACATGTAATTCACGCGATAATATGTTCCGTGCGAGTTCGGAGGTCGGCTCAATATTCTCTCTCTCAATAAAACGTTTCTTGATACGTTCTACATTCTCAGGTTGCTGCAACTCTTGTAAAGATGAATAGAAAATATCTCTCACCACTTCTGGGCAAGCCATGTTTTTTGCGGAATAAACATCCCATTTGTCATGAGCTGTTTCATCATCAACTTTGACTATTCGATATTGCAATTCAAGACGATTAGTGTTTTCGTATCTAACAGTCGCTTCCGGATCAAGGGGAAAAGCGTTATTGCCAGACAGTTCTCGTTCTACATCCGCTAAGACATCGAATGATGCGGTCGCAGTCAACCCCATAAGGGTAACGTGATTCCTTTCCTCATAGTCGGATTGTTTTGGCAGAACATATTGGTATAAGTTTCGGCCGAGATGTAAATATGTAAAACGAAAATCATGTCCCCATTCCGAAACACAGTGAACCTCATCAATCACACCATAAGAGAAATAGACATGGTTGTCGGCCATTGCTCTTAGGCTTTCTCTGAATTTAAATATGGCGAGACGTTCAGGAGAAAGGAACACAAACAATAGTTTTGAGTCTTTCATCATATTCTCACGTTCAGCCTTATTCTGCACTGCGGAATTAATGAATGTACAGAAGTCAATACCATTTTTCAAAAGGCCGTCGTATTGGTCTTTCATCAGCGACATCAGAGGGTCGATGATGAGAGTAACACCTGGTTGAAGCATTGCGGCAATCTGATACGTAAGAGATTTACCGCCGCCTGTCGGCAAAAGTCCAATAACACTTTTAAGCTGCAATGCACGAGATATTATCGGAAGCTGACCTTCACGGAAGTTTTCTTTTCTGAAAAGCAACTGAATAAAATATCGAAGGTGTGTGACATTTTCTTCGATATTATCGTGGGTGCCTTGTTGATTAAGCCTCGTCAGCGGTTTATATACTATGCGGTCAGTCGTATAGATATAACGCTCTGAATATATGTTTTCGGAAGCTCGAACGTTAAAGTAGCAATTATTGACGGCTTTGAATTGAGAGAACTCGACTTCACGAGGATTCGATTTCTTGATAAGCGAGAAATCTATTACAATGTCAAATGTTTGGTCGGCAAGTTGCTTGCACGAATTAACATATACGTTTGCTCCGATGTGGAGTCTCGAATCTGGATACTTAGAATTGATTACCGACAGATTGACTTTCGGAAATTTCATCTTGGAGAAATCTTCCGAAGCCGAAGCCAAATGATTAAGCATTTCAGCAAGTTCATGTAATGCGATAGCTGCACATCTGCTTCTTTCACCAATACATTCCAAATTTCTTTATCAAGTGAAAGATGATTGGTGAGAAGTGCTTCAAGAATTGTTTTTTCAATTCGTGCAACCGCCAAGGGCACATCCTTAACGAGTTGAGCGGTTTCGTTGCTCATTCCGTTATTTGAGATGTAACGAATTCCACCATACTGTGCATCATCATCATCTTTAACTCCGGCATTCAGAACATCTGATAAAATATTTTCAAGCCACGGACTTGCTTTTGTGGGTAGGCCACGCTCAACTATATTGTTAAGGACTGCAAGAATTGGGTTTACATCATCATAAACACTTGCTCCAATATCGAACGGTGCAAGCACCTCAAAAGCCGTTTCAATCGGAGCAACATCAAGGATGGACATATCGGACTTATATGCCGCAAAATATTGTTTAGGCGCATAGAAGCGATATGGAATAAGGATTTGCTCGCCTTGATCCACGCGATATTTGAACCCCTTAATAAAGCAGCCAAATGTGTATTTGTTATAATCGGTACGAGTAAAAAACTCAGTATTCCGATAACTTGAAAAGTAAGCGGAAGAAGGGAGTTGAAAGTAACGGCAAAACGCATTTATGCGATCTTCTCTGCGATTAGCCGGACCGATACACAATACATAATGCTTATGACCTGTGGTGGTAATAAGCTTGGCAAGTTTTTTCAAGTCAATAGTCTCGATGTCGAGAATATTTGAAAAAAGATGTATTGTTATTGGTTTCTTGTATTCAATATCGGATATACAATCAAAGTCCAGCGGCATTGTCGGCGGTAAACCGAGTTGCTTTTTTGAGATTTGTACCCCGGGAGCTGCTAACGATACGTTCAATTCTGCTCTATTTATTGCGGCGGTTGATGGTTCAATGAGCGTAATCTTTTTAATGTTTTGAAAAAGATTATACTCTCTCATTTTTTCAACAAAGCATACTGATGCGAGACCTTGCCCACAGCCCCAATCTACGACCTCAATAGATTCCTTAAGTTCAGAAAATGGTAAATCCTCGATAGCACGAAATACTTTGCGCTTGTGGCTTTCGCCATAGGCAGCAATGTAACAGTTTAAGCCGTCATCAGTTTTTAAAAGGCTGACACCGTGGTTTACCTCAGGATGAGACCAAGGATAAGGATATTGTTGATATTCAGAAGGCACTAACGATTTAGCCGTTTCAATAACAGCGTCAATCGTCAATGGGCTATATCTCGTTATTATGTCTGAATACATATCATTTACCTGTTATGGTATCTTGAAGAGGATTCGCCTTGTGTTGCTGCCAGTTACGCACAGCAACATCTTTGCTTGAATTGGCATAGCAATACTCACAGAGATGTGGGCATGTATTGTACTCGCCTATATCTTTGCTATTCATACATCCACAAGCAATGCGCTGCCCCTTGTCTCTATTATTTTGGCGAATGGCAATATATTTACCGTTACCTATTTCTACTGCATCTTCCGGAATATAGATCGGCTCTATTTCGGCAAATAGATTATCTGAATGAGCGGTGTCAATAACTTCAGCACCAAGAAATTTCAGTAATTCGGGCGAATGAGAGCCGAAACGCACCATTAGTCTGTCATCGACGCAATGGTTGTGTTCTACTTCGGGAAGATTTGCAGCTTCACCGCAGGTGGCAAGTATAAAGTTCCAGCCTTTTCGCCTGTTAAGTTCAACAAGGCGGCCTGCAAATTCAAGCATTTGCTTAGGATTCCAATCAATATAATTGATATGGCTTCGTTCGAGATTTGACTTGACTTTCCGATAAGAAACGATGTCGGCGAAACTGAAAACGAGTTTTTCAGTGTACCCGTTCAGCTGGTCTCCAATATTCTCGATTTTGGATAGTAGTTTATCCATATCGATCTTATCTGTAAGGATAAGCGGGTCAAATCGCCAAACGACAGCACCTTTGCCAAGTTTATTCACAAGAAGCTTGAATGTCTCGATACGTTCAGCCAGAGGTCGAACACCTTTCTCCAACCCCTCCTCCTCATAGTCATTCAAAGTATATTGAATGTAACATCCAATGCCTCTTTTTTTTAGTTCGTCAAGATAATTTAGCAACGGACGTGGATTCTTTGACCAAAACACAATGAATTTGGTGTCTGCATATCCAACGTAACTTTTCACCCCGTTAAAAGGATTCGTCCATGCAGAATATCCTTTCTCCAGTCTATTAAAGAACCAATCCGCATAGAACGCCGGTATATCCGTACTTCTACTTGCAGATACGACAATTGGGAAAGTGGCCTTAGCCACCTCTCCATTGTCAAGAGTGACGAATCTATCTTCTTGTTTCTTTGCCATATTTACTTTTTATTGACGAAACATTATCAGATAGTAGAAGTCTTGATCTCCGGGTAAATTATTTATTATGAAGGATACCATATTGCCTTTCTGTTTTGTAATCTGGAAAAGGGAAACATATTCCTTGCCAGAGGACATTGCAGCCCATGAATTATTGATTTCTGCTGATGCAAACTCGTCCCCCTCAGCATCCTGATTGTAGGAAAAATCGGGAACTAAGGAAAGATTAGTTTGGATAACCCCTTTTGATTTCAGGATGCTTAAGTTGGAAAAATTAATCATAATATTTCCATTGTTAGCGGTGCGAATCATCGTGGCGATTACTTTGTCTTCCAGTTTAATTTGCTCAGATCTCTGATTATAATATTGTTTTATAACCGTAACATCAAAACTAAATCTGAATGGAGCTCCCATAGCTATAGCCTTGACTGAAGGATGTGAAGATTGTGAGTCTGTGTTAGAGTTTACGGTGATTTTAAGTGGTGCGGAGGCATCTGATTTGCGATACTCAAGGTCTACATTCCTGTCAAACATGTGAAGCACACATTTGGAGACCTTGCCATTTGTATAGTACACAGTAAAGCCGTAGTCGCGATAGTCGACCTCTTGCCAGCCGAAAGGGGTTTGAGCTTCGATGGGAAAACCGCGGAGTTCAACCTTATCAGCAGTTCTACTTACGATTCTCATCGGTTTATCCGACATATTTGGCTTGCCGAGATCATCATTAAAAACCTTAACGATATAGCCGTCACCGGGGTTGAGCTTATAGCCACGGCAACCGTTTGTGTTTTTTTCTACTCGAACAGTTCTGGTGCATTGTTGCAATCCCATTACTTCCGCCCCATTCTGATACCTCTGATGGCAATCAGATATGAATACAAATGGTTCCATCGTCAGTTGAGGTTTTATCTCTGACTTTCGCTGAGGTTGGGCAGTCCCGTGAGCGGTCTGCGCTGTTGTTGGTCGGAATGAAGACGTAGTACGAGCAATAGTTTTATCAGGCTCTTCCTTCTTCTTGCCAAATATGAAATCTAAGAATCCCATTATTGTCTGTTATTAAGTCCTTATTATAGTGCAAAGTTACTCATTATTAGGCCAACAGGCATAATAGATGAGTATGTTGCTCAACATAGTCGTTGTTATTTAACCTTTATGTCTAAAAATGTTTAACGTTAACATGTCATGCAGTATTTTATTGAAGTGCGGTAACCCGGAGAACAGATTTGATGTTGTCGATCTCGATTGTACCGAGACGTCCGAGGACAGACTGGCCGAGAAGCAACGGTGCCTTTTGATTTCGCACTACAGAGGCTCGGACGTTATCCAATTCGAGTCCGCCGAAGTTTACATGCCGAAGATTGATGGCTGTACCTTCCGATATATCGCCATTTGCATCCATATAACGAGCCGAACCAATTATGTCAGTCGGTTTTATATAACCATTCTTCAACATGAAGGTCGCCTCGACCATTGAAATAGTCACATCTGCGGCCCCCGTATCGAACACAAAGTGAAGCGGTAAATCATTAATTGAGCATTTTACTTTAGTTACGCCTTGTTCTCTAATAAATGGGACTTCTGCTGTCTTGCTCACGGAGGATGTTCCGATTATGTTCGTATCAACACCTTCAGTCGGAACATTTTCTCGTTCCTGTATGGCCTTGTATTCTTGTATAAGATCGCGAAATTGTTGAGTGTTGCGAATGTTATCAAGATCGTGGTCAACGACGATATGGGCAAAACGGCGATAACCTCGGCTTAGGGCCTCTCTAAGATGGTACAGTGCTTTATCTTTATTTCCCATCAGCGAATAAAGACAAGCGGCATCGTAATTTCCGCCATCAGCATCTCCTTCATCCGGTTTGTCAAGATAACGTTGCATAAACGCTTCTGCCTCCTTATTCTGTCCGAGAAAGAAGTATGCGTAATGTGCACATGACCCTTGTTCCGGAACTGTGTCAAGCTCCAACACCATCTTGTAGTCGGCTATCGCTGCATCACGTCGTCCGAGTTTTTCATAATCTCTACCACGACCTATATATGAATATGCGTAGGAGGGTTCAAGAGTGATTGCCATTGTGTAGTCATCTATCGCTCCTTCTCTGTCATCCTGTTCGTCCCTGAACCAGCCTCTACGATAGTACCCATAGAAAAATTCGGGTGTCATCTCGATATATTTGTCGAGCTGTTCTATTGCCGCAGGCTGATTGCCCATCTCATTATAGATGTTCCCTTTTAAAAGATAAAGATCTTCATCATCCGGTTTCATTGAGAGCGCTTTGTCTACTTGTGTCAATGCTTGTGAGTAATCGCCAAGGTCAAAGTAGCAATCTGCAATTCTCTCCAAGAAAATGGAATTGGCATCCCGTTCATTGGCCTTTACATAAAACTTTATAGCGTCACGATATCTGTTTTTCTTTTGCGAGAGTTGACCAAGATAGTAGTACCATGCGGCTTCGTTAGACTCCTTATTTGCCTGAATCTGCAATCTTGCTTTCATTGCAGGGAGGGCTTCATTGGAAATATTAATCATCAGATAGTGGGCCTTTGCATCGCCATTTATGCTCAGAGATTTTATTATATCATCGACCGCTTCTGACCATTTCTTCAATCCGATATAAGCTTCGGCTCGAAAAGCATAAGTTCTTGCATTCTCAGAATCAAGACGCGATGCGTGGTCAAGGCTTGTTATGGCTGCTGAATAATCCTTGCGAGCAATTGCAGTTCGGGCAAGTCCAACGTAACCCACAGGTTCGCCTGGTTCAAGTTCTGTAACGCGTTGGAAATCTTTATCGGCAAGAATATAGTTATTCTGCGTATAATATACGTTGCCACGATTTATAAGAAGTGACGCATTATTAGAATTCAGTTTGATTGCATCGCTGTAGTTCGCCAGAGCGCCTACGGTATCACGGAGTGCCAACATTATATCACCCTTGTAACCAAGTGCGGCAGCTCCTATTTCTTTGTCCTTCTTAGGCAGTTTGTCGATTGCACTGTTTATAGTTGTCAGAGCTTTGCCATACTCATCCAGTTCATAACGTAGTGTTGCAAGATAAAGGAACGCATACCCATTGTTGGGATGTTCTTTGATTTCCTTGTCAAACCATTCAATGGCCGATGCGGTGTTGCCATTGCGATACTCTTCAATGGCTCTTTGGAAGGCATACCCGTCTGTGTTTTGGGCACATACCATGTTCATATTTAAAAAGAGCATGGCGATAAAGCTGATTATGATCTTAGGGAGATTCATATTGAATACGATTAAAGAATTGCTGATTTGATTGTAAGATTTGGGAATACTTTTTTATAGTACGATTTTGCCCAGAATGGGACAATAACGGTCTCAAGTCCCGAATCTTTAAAGGCAGTGTCGTCTATGTGTTCAACTTTTCCGTGAAAGCGGACTGTTGTCAAAGACTCTGTTCCGTCGAAAGCCTCTTTCATTATCGTCTTGACTGATTTCGGAATCTCGATCTCACGAAGATACTTACATGAACTGAATGTACGTTCCGGGATTACGTTCAGTCTATTAGGTAATGTCACCTGTTCAAGCTGAAAGCAACGGGAAAATACGGCATCACCCAATTTTACCACTCTATTAGGTATAGAAAGATGTGTTATAGCTGTATGTTGGAATGAGAATGACTCGATGACGCTGACTGACTCGGGAATCTCTATATCCTTGAGAGATTCGCATTCAAAGAATGTAAATTCTGGAATACGGCACAAATCTTTAGGCAGCTTGATTGATTCAAGTTTATCCATACCTGCGAAAACGCTTCTTCCGAGGAACTGAACACTGTCAATAAAGCCTATCTCTTTCAACGATTTGCAATTCATAAAGGCGCAATCACTTATGGATTCAATAATTGCATTTTGGGATAATACAACTTCAAGATTCTTACATCCATATAAAGCTTTGGAGCCTATCGACCGGAGGTTCTCAGAAAGAGTCAAGCTTTCAATATCGAAATTGCGGAAAAGCGCATAGTCGCAGATATGATAAGTCTGATTTTCAATTTCAAAATGTTTGGCACAAGGTGTAACTACTTTTAAGAGTGATTTGGCGTGTTTATCATATACACCACTCAGAGCATCTCTTGCTATATCCTTTCTGATTTCAGGTGATAAAATATGAACAAAACTCTCGATGCTTTTATCAACCTCAATACTATTAGGAAGATCTTTATTCGCGACTATAGTGGCGTAATTTGCGCAACAACCATAGTCAACCTCCTTACCATCAATAACAAGGGGAAGCAGACGTCCATCCTTCAGAGCTATATGATATGTCAGAATGTCTACAATCCTTTTCTCATCACTGTTTGTTATGGTTCCAAGAAGTTTCAGGGCTTCATCCCAACGTCCGAGTTCTCGCAGTAATTCCGCCTTAAGCAAGCTACTGTCATCAGAATCATCAAGTGTATCTATCGCTTGATTTGTCGCCTTGATTACAAGACGTATATCTTCATCGTCTGGAGTATCAAACGCTCCGGATATGGAATTGATATGTTTGTTCTCTTGAATAGCCTTGCGGGGACGAGACCGTCTGAACTGATCGTTGTAAGCCTGTACGAACGAAATTGAGATAGTGCTAAGTTCTGACGCATCTGATGTGGAGGCAGATAATTCGATATATGCGTCTTTTGCTTCGGTGTATGTCAGATCTCCGGTTTCTCCAAATGATTCATTTTAAGTTTTTCCGGTATCTTTCCATTTATCCAAGAGTGAGTAACGACCACAATTGGCGCATTTTTGAATCGTAGATAGTTTTGGAAGCATCGGGTAGATTGCTTTTCCGTCACTCCATAATTCTCCTCCAAACGTGTTGCCGCTCATCAGCGACAACATTGGTTTTGTCTTGCCACAGTACGGGCATTTATACAGTTTAGCAGGTGCTGGTAACATATTTTTTATTCTTCCTGTATTTGAGCTAAGGTTAACTATGAAAGAAAATTACAGTAGTCAGGATAACATTCTTGAATAAGTTTTCGATAAGACTCCAACGGTCGCGTTTTATATAGAGTGTTCAGTTCTTCAGTTCTGACTATAAGTCGAGGTATAAGCTCATTGGCTTTTGTCGGAAATGTATCAATGGCTTCTTCAAGGTACTCTTCAAACTCCAATTCAGAATCATTGGGGAAATGCTCTTCCCAATACCAATATAATGGAACAAGCAGAACGTCAGCCGAGAGACAGACTTCCGAGGCCTCAATATCGCACGAATGAAACTGTTCACCAAAAACAGACCGCTTTAGTTGGCGTAAGTTCTCCACCTCAGTCATTATTTTGTCTTTTAGTGCATCCATATTATCTGATATTGACTTGACTTGGAGTTTTGCGCCCTTTGCGAATCTGTTCACTGGATAGTCCCATATCGACATGTTTATTTGTTTTAGAGCCGATAGCCCTATATACTAAGCCGGAATGAGATACTTTACATAAATCAAACAATGCTCCTAACTCCGGGTCTCCGGCGTTGGCTTCGCTCAACAACGACATTGCGAGCTCAGAAGATGATTCTTCCAATATATCAAGATCGTATATATCTTCCGACATATCGATGCTTACTACTATATTGTTCCCTTCAAGCTTCATTCCGGTCATCACCATACCTTCGTCAATTTGTGCTGGTAGTCCTGTCGTTTCTATGGCAAGCTTTAATTCCAATGCTTCGTGCAGTGCTTCCGAAGGATTAAGATCAACCTCACGCTTCATTCTCGCGATATATTCGGGAGTCATTATAGAGGCAAATTGCTCCCCGGTACCGTCAGACACTACCACTTTTAGTCCAATCCCTTTTGAGACAAGATCATTTATCATCTTCTCAACATAGCTTCCTTGGGCTTGCAAGCACACAAAGGAAAGATAGAACATGGCACGGGTGGCATCGGGATTATTCTTAAACGCATCAATGTTGACGTGTCCCGGACGATAGTCTATTCTATATGTAAGAGAATTGTCTTCAAGCGTAATGGATGTTACTTGTCCTATTCCATTGGCAACCGGAATTGGACAATCTCGATTCGCCCTCTTAATCTGAGATTCAATAGAGTTTTCATAGGAAGGTTTTGCAACCAGTTTGGCAATATTTCCGATGACTATCAGGGCAAGGAATATGCCTCCGATTATTTTGATCGCTTTCTTCATGGTTAAGGTCAATAAGTTGTTACAGTTGTATAACCTAAGTCATCAGTATAGGCAGAGTAATAGTTGCCGTTCATATCGTGTCCGGTTGTATTCCCAAAGTCATCAGTGTATGAGTATGTGTAGTTGCCGTTCATGTCATGAGTCGTGGTGTTGCCATAGCCGTCCGAATAGGAATAGACATAATTTCCGTTCATGTCATGGATTGTCGTATTTCCATATTGATCGGAATAACCACTTATGTAGTTTCCGTTCAAGTCATGTCCGGAGATATTACCATACTCATCACGAGTTATATAAATGCAGTTACCCTCTGATGTATAGTAGGTGGCTTGCACGGACAAGTCAATGTCGTCACATTCATCATAATCTTCATCATAATAGAATTCTGTTGGCAAAGGACGAATCTCAGAATATGAAGATAGTCCCTCAACAGAACTGGGGCAATCAACTACAGTTGATACTTCTTTTTTGTCTGAGCCGCATGAAGACAAAGCCATCAGCAGAACAAATGTGATAAAAGTGTTTTTTGTCATTTTCATAATGTCTATGTTGTTTGTTTATCCTTTATGAACTTGGGCGTATGATGGTAAACATAAAAAATCACTTTTAACACTTTATGCTAAAGAAAGCCATTTGGATTAATGGCCGGCTTTTACAAGTCTGCTCAATTCTATTAATGTTGGTGAATTAAACACATCTACAAGAATGACATCCGGAATAGAAGACTTTGAGTAGCAGACAAAGACTTGAAGTGGTACCGTTTGCCCTTCGACAGTCATACCTCCGGCATACACATCGGCACGGGTACCATCATTCTCATCAACATTCTTCGACAATGCAACTCTGAATTCGTATGCCGATTCATCTCCCACTGTGACCGATAGATATTTCTCTCCATCTATTTCTGCCACGAGAAATAGACCAATAGGATCTCCACTTGAAGAGGGCATATCTTGAATCAAGTTGTTCTCTCGGTCATAGACTTTAAATCCATGATAGAGGTAGCTGTGAATTACTCTTTCAGCGGCACTTAAACTGAGTGACGCAATTAGCATCAAGGCAAACAAAATTAGAACTTTCTTCATACCCTTATCTCTCTTGTGGATCACGTGATTGATACCATTTAGCCACCGGTGATATTTCATCGTACCAAATTACAATAGCATTTCTCGTAACCCAATCTGCTGATGGATCGTTTATAAACTTAATTTTGCATCGTTGACCCTCGCCATCAATTGCATCATAATGCACGATTTTTACAAAGCCGGAATTAAATTCCTGCTTGTTATACATTGAGTATCTCTTGCTACCCAAGAGCAATTTGTTGCCATCGACGTATATGTCAATTAGGGAATTATTGGAGACTTGATTCGACACCTCATTGGTCTCCATATTCAAATCTTGTGACAAGAAACATGAATATAAAGTCTTCGCATTCATTGAGAATGAAAGAAACACACCTGCTAATAAAAACAATAATCTATACATAACTCAGATTACTTAAAGGGTTATTACTCAGGAAATATTCGAGCATGAACATAGTAATATTCACCTAAATCCGTTATGAATATAGCATAGACTTTCGCGTTGCGCTCTATCTTAAACACATCAGACGGTGTAGTCTCATATATGACGTATTTGCGAGCATAATAATATGGTTTAAGGGAACGAATAAAATCACTCATGCTATTGCTTGGGTATATGTATTCCTTCTTCACTATAAAGGATCGCCAATCGGATAAGATATTATATTCCCAAGTATTTACTGCAAAAGCATAGGCGAAGTTGTCGATAGACCCATTCCAGTAAGCAATAGGATTTCCACTGTCTTCTGTAGGGAAGTATCCCTTGGCTTTCATTGCCGATACAAATTGAGCTTCCGTCATATCGCATATTTTTATAAAATTCTCAATTGTGGGTTGGATTACGTTCAACGAGTAGCCATGACCATATGATTTTGAGACGGAGCTAAGGCTTTGAGCGCCACATATAAATGTGATGCACATGAAGAAGATAAGAATCAGCTTTTTCATGATACATTTTAGTTTTGGTGATACTCCCAGCGGTTGTAGAGGTCACACCACTTGTAATAGCCGATGAGCGTGTTATTGGAGTTATAAACATCGTACCGTTTATAAAGGTCGTTCCACTTCTTGTAGCCTATGACATTGCCATATGTGTCTTTTACTTCTTCTCGGTCATATAGGTTGTTGTACGAACAAGTGGACTGTATGTTGCCGTAGCGGTCTTTTGTATCCGTCCGATTGTAGAGGTTGTTGCGCTGTTCTGTCTTCTGGAGGTTGTCATTGGCATCGAAATACTCCATACGATTGTAGAGGTCGTTGTACTTGGCATAACCAATCATACGCCCGTTGGAGTCGAAGAACTCCGTACGGTTATAGAGGTTATTCCATTTCTGGGTGTAAGACTGGGCTGAAACTCCAAATGCGAAGACTATCAGCGTGATTAGTAGAATGGTCAGTTTTTTCATTGATGTTATCGTGAAAGTTCGTTACACATGCGAAGAAGGAAGATGGCGATGAATACTGCTACAATCCACAGATTGCGCTCTATCCAAGATTTCTTGGGCTTTGGCTCTTTATTGTCCTGACCATTATTTTGGTCATTTGTTGTTTTTGTTTCCATTCTTAGATGAAATGATAAGTTTAAGAATGCCGTAGATGACGGCAGCAAGAATCAATACTGTTATCATCTGCTTTGATTATGGCCGTTCAGTCCAATTGACCGGTTTATACAACAGAAGCGTGGACTGAATCCGCCGCAACTTTTGATAGATGGTCGTAGGAAACCAATTGACGAAAAGATGCAGGAAAACAGCCCACGCATATGGCGTAGGAACCGTTCTGCTCTGCTTGCGTCAAAAGAAAATTTCCTACGTTTTCTATCTCAAGCATTGGCGAAACGCTTCCGGAGAAGTTTATCTTACTAAGGTCACACTCTTGTGATGATGCAAAGTTAGCTAAATTTCTCGTCATAACCAAGCGTTAAACTGTTATCCTGCAAGAGCGTATTACCAAATTCTGATCGTGGTATTCCCAAAACTGTCGGTTTGTGAGGTGGCGCGATAACCGTTGCTCCCGGTGGTTGTCGTGTTCCCGAAGCTGTCGGTATAGGAGCGATACGTTGTGCCGTTGTTAGTTCGGGTCGTGGTATTGCCAAAGCTATCGGTATAGGAAGTCGACCGGTAGCCATTGCTTCCCGTGGTCGTCGTGTTCCCGAAACTATCGGTACGGGTATTGTAGGTCACGCCATTGTTTGTGCGGGTGGTCGTATTGCCAAAGCTGTCGGTGTAGGACGTTGAGCGGTAGCCGTTGCTTCCGG
>JAHZGZ010000039.1:26905-27374 GCA_019420545.1 Bacteroidales bacterium
GAAGCTGTCAGTATAGCCGCGATAAGTAGTTTGAGCTGATGCGCTGAAGGAGAGGAGTCCGAGGACGAGAGTCGCCACGATTGAGAGGATGAATTTTTTCATTGTCTTGAAGTGTTTAAGTTGTTTGTTTGTCCTTAATGACACCCCAAGCACAAAGGTTAACAAGCAGACATGACAATTTTTCAAAAAAAGTTTCTTATCTCAAAGCCACGAACATAATTAAAGAGCAATGGATTGTAAATCTATGTATTATCATTGCACAAAATACTCATTCCGACTAATCTATCACCACAAAAGCGGCCCAATAATAGGGGTCGTGATAGCCGGCTGATCGTAAATCTTCTTGTGCAAGACGTAATGAATCTCTTACTGAGTGTTTGGAAAACAGATAGGTATAGAACTGCTGCATCAGCAGAGCTGTGGCTTCATCTGGCACTTTCCATAAAGATGTGACCATAGTCTTTGCTCC
>JAHZGZ010000004.1:0-3672 GCA_019420545.1 Bacteroidales bacterium
CAGAGCATCTGCCTTACAAGCAGAGGGTCGGGGGTTCGAATCCCTCAGCGCCCACAAAACATTAAAACAAAAAGAGACTGTCTAACAAGTTTGGACAGTCTCTTTTTATAGTTTAAGCAGTCTAAAAAATAAGGCTTTCAAGCTGAAATTCAGCGCGAAAGCCTTTGCTATGTCATGAATATTTTGTAAATTTGGATTGCAACTAAATAACTAATAATCATGGCATAACATGGCAAAGTTAGCGATAAAATCCGACAATAGAAAACAAAATCTGCTTCTTCCACCATCGCTGGATGAACTCGTGCCCGAAAACCACATGGTAAGGGTTGTCGATGCGGTCATAGACCGTCTTGACATCAGCGATATCCTCTCGACCTACCGGGGCGGAGGCAACAGTGCCTTTAATCCTAAGATGATGCTCAAGGTGCTGGTCTTCGCATATCTGAGCAATGTATACTCCTCGCGGCGCATTGAGGAGCTACTCAAGAGGGATATCTATTTCATGTGGCTTGCAGGCATGAAGCGTCCCGACTTCCGCACTATCAATTACTATCGTGGCAAACGGTTGAAGGATGGCTTTGACGCAGTGTTTACCCAAGTGGTCAGGCTGCTCCATGAAGAAGGCTTTGTGTCGTTGAAAGTACAGTATATCGACGGGACAAAGATAGAATCGGTAGCCAACAAGTACACGTTCGTATGGCGCGGTTCGGTAGAGAAATACGATGCCAGGCTCAAAGCTAAAACCGAGGCTTTGCTCAGACAGATAGAACAGAGTCACGCTATTGAGAATCAGGAGAATCCCGCAGCCGAAGAACTTACGGCCGAAGAAGTTGCCGAAAGGGTTGAACGCATCAGGGAAAAGGTTGATGCGGATAACCTGAGCAAGGAAGAACGCAAGGCCCTCAAACAGATAGAGACGGACGCTGTGCCGAGGATGCACCGATATAAGGAGCAGCTCGAAACCATGGGTTCCCGCAACTCATACTCCAAGACCGACCCCGACGCCACGTTCATGCGCATGAAAGAGGACGCCATGCTCAACGGTCAGCTCAAACCAGGCTATAATGTGCAGATCTCCACTGAGAACCAGTTCATAACCAACTTCGGCATCTATCAGCGTCCTACCGATACCCTCACGATGATCAGCTATCTGGAATCGTTCAAGAACCGATATGGTATGCAAAGTGAGGAAATCGTTGCCGACAGCGGTTACGGCTCGGAGGAGAACTACGAGTACATGTTCAGCAACGGCATGACTCCGTATGTCAAATACAACATGTTCCATGTCGAGCAGCGGCGCAGCTACCGCAACAATCCGTTCAGGGTGTCAAACCTTTTCCACCATCCCCATGATGACTTCTATGTCTGCCCGATGGGACAGAAAATGAAATTTATCCGTCAGGAGAAACGCTATACCGCAAGTGGTTACCAACAGACGGTCAGTGTTTACAGAGCCAGCAGGTGCGAAGGTTGTCCGTTAAGGGGGCAATGTCATAAATCCAAAGGCGACCGACAGATAGAAGTGAACCACACACTTGACGACTATAAAGCCAGGGCAAGAGAACTTCTTACAAGCGAGCAGGGACTGAAGCATAGGAGCAAACGCCCGATCGAACCGGAAGCAGTGTTCGGCCAGATAAAGGAATGCGGCAGGTTCAGACGACTCAGGCTAAAGGGGCTTACCGGAGCGAAAATCGACTTCGGCCTGAAAGCGCTTGCCCATAATCTGAGGAAACTTGCTCAGGCATGGGCAAACTCCTCTTTTTTTGACAAATTTTTGTCTTCAGGATCTGCGAAACTGCTTTATACGAACCCTCACTTAAGCTTTTACCCAAAGCTTATACCAGCAGTGGCAAATGCAGCCTAAATCTTCTGATTTTGTGTATAAAAATAGAGACTGCCTAACTTTGGTTGTTAGACAGTCTCTTTTTTGTTTATCGTGGTTCGATTTTTGGAGCAGTGTCAGTAGGCATGATGCCAAGCACGGCAGCCTCCATGGCATCTTCCGACATGAAGCCGATATTGCGATCAATCTCACCCTTTTTATTTACAAAAAGCAGAGTGGGCACCGCCTCTACCCCATACTGTTTTGCAAGCTGTGGGGCTTTGTCGATATCGACATAAATAAACTGTACCTGTCCGTGGTACTTCTTGGCAAGTTTATCAAAAATGGGATGCAGCTGTCGGCATGGCCCACACCACGATGCGGAGAAGTCGACAACAATGGGCATCGGCTGAGGTTCGCCGAATTCAAGAATATCATTCGGCCCAAGTTCTATGGGTTTGGGCACGGCCTCGGCAATTGCCTCCTCGTTTTTTTCCTTGGCAGCCGTATTCTCGGCATCGCCGTTCTGCGTGTTGCGGTTGCCACAGCCGATCATGCCGACAGAGAGCAATACGCCGCACGCCAATAATTTGATTGTTTTCATTTTTCGTTAATTTTTCAGGCCGACAAGCATCACAGAAACTGCCAAAACATCCATCTGTATGTACTGTGCGGCCATATGAATATTTGTTAAGATAATAAAGGCAGAATGTTTCCAATATTCAGAAACGTTCTGCCTTGTATTTTAGTTCGGAAAGAATCTCTTAGAGAGCAGAGGCAAGAGCTCCGTTGGTCTTACGTACGGCCTCGGCGCTCTTCTTGAAGAGAGCCTTCTCCTCGTCGTTGAGGGGGAGTTCGACGATCTTCTCGATACCGTTGCGGCCGAGGAGACATGGAACACCGATGCAGATGTCGTTTTCGCCATATTCGCCCTCGACAAGAGCGGAGCAGGGGATAACACGCTTCTCGTCGTGGAGGACGGCACGAACGAGCTCGGCGGCAGCAGCACCGGGAGCCATCCATGCGGAAGTGCCCAGAAGAGATGTAAGGGTAGCACCGCCCACCATAGTGTCGGCAGCAACCTTATCGAGCTGCTCCTTGGGAAGGAATTCGGTAGCGGGCACACCACGGTAAGCGGCATAACGTACCAGAGGAATCATGGTTGTGTCGCCATGACCGCCGATTACCATACCCTCGATCTCATTGGGGTTGGCGTTGAGAGCGAGGCTCAGGAAATATTTGAAACGCGAGCTGTCAAGTGCGCCGCCCATACCGATGATGCGGTTCTTTGCCAAACCGGATGTCTTGTGGATGAGGTAAGTAAGGGTGTCCATAGGATTGGCCACGCAAATGATGATGGGGTTCTTGCTGTATTTGAGCACATTCTCCATCACAGACTTCACGATACCGGCGTTTACGCCGATAAGCTCCTCGCGGGTCATACCGGGCTTGCGGGGAATACCGGAAGTGATGACCACGATGTCGCTGTCCTTGGTCTTTTCATAGTCGTTGGTCACGCCAACCATATGAGTATTGACATGGAGCAGATTGGCAGTCTGCATGATGTCCATGGCCTTGCCTTCGGAGAGACCTTCCTTGATATCGATAAGAACTACTTCGTCGGCCACGTTACGTGTAACCAACACATTTGCACAGGTGGCACCTACATTACCGGCACCTACTACAGTTACCTTTGACATAATTGAATTTTGTATTATTGAGGTTATGTAAATTTTGCACTATGTTTCACTATATCGGGCCTGCTGTCGGCATACCGGCTCCCGACATGGGCATCACAAAATTAATCAATAATTTCATAGGCATGAAAAATTTAAAGAAATTTTTCT
>JAHZGZ010000004.1:3682-5497 GCA_019420545.1 Bacteroidales bacterium
ACTTTAATATAATACCTTTTATTTGATAAGCCGCTACCTTACAATTCGAAATCGCCGGCACCCTCCCTGACTACCACAGGGCTACTGCTGTCGGTCAGATCAACTATCGTAGAAGGCGCGCTACCGCCCTCTCCGCCATCAATGACAAATGAAGTGGAATCTTCATACTCTCTGGCAATAAGCTCGGGATCTTCCGATTCCGGAAAGCTGTTGTCATGCGCGACTGCCGAGGTCGACAGCAACGGATTGCCAAGCGCAGCAGCCAGGCGACATGCAATGGCATTGTCAGGAATCCTCACTCCGACAATCCTGCGTCCCTTGAATATTTTCGGCAAAGTCGTGGCGGCGGGAAGAAGAAAAGTATAAGGCCCCGGAAGGTATGTCTTCATTATCCTGAATGCACGGTTGTCAATACGCGCATACTCAGAGGCTTGAGAAATATCGCTACAGACAATGGAAAGATTTACTTTCTGAGGATTTATGCCTTTGATGCGACAGATCTTTTCCACAGCCCGCGCGTTAAGTGCATCACACCCTATGGCATATAGCGTATCGGTAGGATAAATAATGAGATTTCCGTCGCGCATGGCATCGACAGCAAGCCCGATATAACGCTCATTGATACTGGTAGGGTATGTTTTGAGAATAGTTGTCATGATATCGTGATTTTAAGCCTCAGAACGGTTTGCGATATTTGTCAGGATCGACGTCCTCAAGGATAGACAGATAGGATGAATAGCGCGAGCGGGCTATACGGCTATCCTCAAGAGCCTGCAATACGGCGCACCCCGGTTCATGTGTGTGCGTGCAGTCTCCATACCGGCAGCCCTCGGAGATTCTGAAAATCTCAGGGAAATAGTGTGCCACCTCGTTGCGCTGAAAGTCGATTGTGCCGAACCCTTTCACTCCGGGAGTATCAATTACCCATCCGCCATCCGGAAGAGGATACGCCTCCGAGAAAGTGGTGGTGTGCTGGCCGGTGTCATGCTGCTGCGAAATATCGCCGGTTTTTGCCGAGACACCCGGAATGAGCTTATTAATTATAGTTGACTTGCCGACACCGGAATTACCCGCAAGTAGGTTGACATTTCCGGCCATCGCCGCAGCAAGCGCCTCAATTCCGTCACCAGTGCGCCCACACACCATCAACGTGTCATATCCGATCGACGAATAGAGATAATCGAAGGCCTCGAGGAGCTCACGCGATTCTTCATCAGCCAACAGATCCGTCTTATTGAATACAAGCGTTACAGGCACATTGTAAGCCTCCGCAGACGCAAGGAAACGATCAATAAATGTAGTCGATGTAACGGGATGATCAATCGTGACAACAAGGAAGGCCCTGTCGACATTGGCAGCAAGTATGTGTGACTCCTTCGACAGATTGCTTGCCCGCCGGATAATATAATTCTTCCTAGGATATATCGATGTAATGAAACCCGTATCCTCTGCATTCACACTTAGCGCCACCCGATCACCAACTGCCACCGGATTGGTAGTGCGAATGCCCTTGATTCGGAAATTGCCTTTTATCTTCGAGGGAATCTCGCGGCCGTCGTCAGTAAGTACGATGTACCAGCTTCCCGTGTTCTTTATTACTAAACCATCCATTGAATATGCTTAATCCACAAAGATAACAAATTTTCCTGTATGTTTGGTTGATTACATCCTGTTCGGCACATGTTTCGAGCAGTAGAAAGGGAAAGGAGTGAAAGGGAAGCATGAGGTAGAGAGAATGATGGAGAGGTATATAAATAAACAGAGAGCCTGATGAACGGTTGGATTCATCAGGCTCTCTTGGTTGAAGGGGGCGGT
>JAHZGZ010000040.1:0-5135 GCA_019420545.1 Bacteroidales bacterium
GAGGGGGATTTGAACATCTCGTCGCAAAGTTGATAGGTTATGCTTTGGTTACCCGGTTACAACCTCGATAACCACCAAATAACCAATAACCGGCTATTATTAGTCGCTTTTGATGGCTAATTTCTCCGTTCCGGGGAAGACGTGGACCGTCAACTCATCGTTAGGCATGACCCGACGAAGAGTATATTTGCCGTCAGTTGTGGTAAGTTTGCTGGCGATAGTTGTGACGGCATGATCCGCCAAAGTAATCTGGAATGTATCTTTTACAAAAGAAGCCGTGCAGATACGGAATTTTCTTGTCTTATCATCAGCGATCAATCGTATGGCTATGTTCCATGCGAAATGATAAAGGTCGATTGGAGTGACAAACTCGCTTTTCGTAGTTTCGACTCCAACGATATCATCATCTCCCTCGGCAAATTTTCGGATATTGGAATTTAGAACATCAATTTGGCTTGGCGACAAGATCTTTCTGAAAGTGGCCTCAGCGTAAGAGAATAGAAGGGAAAGCAGTTCCTCTCGTTGGCGCTTCAGTTCAGCTTCCTGCCGACGAATCTCTTCCTCGTGGTTCGGTATCTCGATTGTAACAGGAGCCTCAGGCTCCGAGGATGTTTCTTTCTTCCTTAGCCGTTTCAATCCCTTGTAAATGTTACTCCCCTCTGGAAACATATAGTAATAGATGAAGCCTCCGGCAATGCCTATGACTGCAAGTACACCGACGAAAACCATCACCATGAACAGAAAGGCATCCCCGCCGCTTGCTCCTGCCATCCTCATATCAATGTATTTCTTATATGCAAAGCCGCCGGTCAGGAGCACAACTAATGCTCCTGCAATCCAAACCAATGTCTTATTGCTTTTGTCGTTAGCCATAAAATTAAAACCATCGCCCGCAGACAATGGTTTATACTGAGCCCGTGTTTGGATCAATTTTGTGTCGATGAGCATTTATTTCCGGTGAATAAAAAAGGAATTGCGGTGAAAGTGCTGAATAATATCCGCAAAAATGCGGTGAATATTTGGCGGATTCGCCGCAAAGCACTAAATTTGCGACATGAGAAAGACGCAAAGACATAGTTGCTATATCTGGCAGCGAGAAAACTGGCCGGATTTCAGATGGGATTCTGAGGCATTGCTTGAGCCCATGAGTCGCCTCAGTCATTTACACGGACTTCTGAACGGCCGGATGTCGATGCTTGGCTTTAATGAAAAAAGCCAATCATTGCTGTCGGCAATGACCGATGAGTTGATTAGTTCGTCGGAGATTGAAGGGGTGCTTCTCAATCCTAAATCAGTGAGAAGCAGCATCGCCAGACGTCTTGGAATAGAGGAAGAGGGATTGCTCGCTGAAGATCATTATGTTGAAGGTCTTGTCGATGTGATGCTCGATGCAGTGCATAACTACAGAGCACCTTTGACAGCCGAGCGCCTATTCGGATGGCACGCAGCTCTGTTTCCTTTAGGCCGAAGCGGCATGCACAGCATTACCGTAGCCGACTGGCGAAAGGGAGAAGAGCCTATGCAGGTCGTTTCCGGGGCTTTCGGACACGAAAAAGTGCATTATGAGGCTCCGGCATCGGCTGATGTCCCGGCAGAAATGGCGCGGCTAATCGATTGGTGCAACAGATCCGACCAGTCGCCCTTTATAATGGCAGCAGTGGCCCATCTCTGGTTCGTGACCATTCATCCGTTTGATGATGGCAATGGTCGCATAAGCCGCACAATTGCTGATATGCTGCTTGCCCGTCTCGATTTGGGTTCCGGACGATATTACAGTATGTCGGCAGAAATCAATCGTAACAAGAAGGCGTACTACGAAATACTGGAGCGCACGCAGAAAGGCAATCTTGATATTACTGAATGGATTCTGTGGTTTTTCGATTGCCTTAAGAAAGCAATTACGCGAACTTCGGCCGTTGTTGAGCGTACATTGGAAAAGGCAGCTTATTGGGATAAATTTCGGGATGTCGAAATCAACGAACGGCAGCGCAAAGTCATCAACCGTCTTTGGGATGGATTTGATGGGAAATTGACCACCTCCAAGTGGGCCAAAATTTGCAGTTGCTCCCAGGACACCGCCCTCCGCGACATCAACGACCTCATATCTAAGGATATGCTCCGTGACAGCGGAGAGGGCGGCCGCAGCGCCAACTACCTCCTGCCCGAGTAGCCCGCCTCAATAATCAGAGAACAGCAGCGATTTTGCGTATATTGGCAAGACGGTTCATGAAACTTGAGTCTGACTTGGCAACTTGCATATTATATGCACTTTGCAGATTCAGAAACATCTCAGCTTCTATGCCCAATGCTGCTTCCAACAGAAGCGCCAATTCAGTATTGACAGCACGCTTCCCATTGATTACTTCATTGAGGAGCGAGGGAGAAATCCCAATTTGATTAGCGAGCTTGGCTTGGGATAGATTTCGGGCTTCAAGCTCGTCACGAATAAGTTCTCCTGGATGAGTAGGTTCAAACGGAGTAAGGTTATTGGCTATCATAGCCGGATCTATATTAGCGATGGTTATCATATCAATCATAGTGGTTAGAAAGTTCAACAATATTACAAATGGTAAGAAGTGGCTCTTCCAAGGTCTCCTTTAAAGTAAATTCAATGCGATACTTGTCGTTGACCCTTACTGAGAACATGCCGTTTTTGTCTCCGGTTAATGCCTCAAATCGCAAAGAATTGATAGGAAAGAGCGCTTCTTTAGACGAGGCCCATTTGAGGTAGTCAATGCAACGTTTGTAGCGTTTGACTATCTCGGGCTGAAAGCGATGCTTTTTATCATTGGTTTTTCCGCTTTCGTATAATTCCTTTAGATATTCTTTGTCAAAAGTGACTATCATATTATTATAATGATGCAAAGTTAGCAATAGTTTTTCATCTTCACAAATTTGTGAAGATGAAAAACACATATTAGAATTGTTATTCTGTTGGTTGTGCCGGTTTCGGCTTGATGGTGATTTTGCCGAGAGTTTCGAGGAGTGCGGTCGGGACCTCGTGGGTGTAACGCATGGTGGTGCCGATGTCTTTGTGGCACATCGATTGCTGCACGGCGTAAGGATTGCTGTTGGCAGCAAACTGTAACGTGCTGTAGGTGTGGCGGAAACAGTGAAATGTGATATGCTTTTTGATGTCTGCTGCTTCAATCCAGTCTTTCAACGGCTTGCCTGTCATGCTCCTTTTCAGACCTTTGAATACCTTGCCGCTTGCGTGCTCGCCCATAAGTTCTATGGCTTCATCACACAGAGGCAACTTGACCGGCGTTTTGGTTTTCTGAATAGTGATGACGATACACAGACCAATAGCCGGAACGGGCTGTATATGCTTCCACTGAAGATTTTCGATGTCGCTGATTCGCAGACCTGTAAGACAGGAGAAAAGAGATGCTCGGCGCAGGATGTCATGTTTGCAAGGGGTCTGTGCCAGCTGTATAAGTTCCTCCTGCGTTAAGAAATTGCGGTCGACTTCTTCCCATTCGATATAATCGAGGAAATCATTAATGTTTTCGGTTAGCAAACGCTCCTTATATGCCTGTTTGAGCAATGCCCGGAAAGTAGAGAAATAGCCAGCAGCCGAGTTGCGCGAGACCTTCGTTGTCTTATGTCGCAGTTGATTAGCATTGAGAAGATACTCTCGGAATCGCGTGCATAACTCCACGGTCACGTCGCCGAAGGTGCATTTGCCGCCGGTGAATTTGTGGAAGTGCATATACACGATTTTCCATTTCTGGTAGCGTTTCTTCGTCGTCTCCTCGAAGTAGGCAAGAAAATCCTCGCGCTGCTGCGTGTGGTCTATGAACCCGAATTGGCGATTGATGACCTGCTCCTGTCGGCGACAGCGGATAATCTCCGCCTTTTCAAGCATGGTCTGATTGAAGTCGCGCTGGACACGGTTAGTCGGATTGCCGTATAGGTAGATTCCCATGTATTCGTGGCGCTGCGATTTGTTTGTCTTGGGGTTGCGTATTGCCGGATAGTAGTCGAGATAGAGCGTAATCTTACCCGACGGCAGCAGGCGTTTACGTAAAGTCACTTTTGTACATATATCCATAGTCTTTGAGTTTTATTTGGGGGCAAAAATAGTTGGTTATCGTTTGGTTATTCGGTTATCGGCTATATAACCGACTGATAACCAATAACCGATAGCTTCAACGAGTCGGTGGACGCAGAATGGCATCGATTTCCGAACGTAAAATGTAAGTGTACTTGCCGACCTTCTTTCGGCGCAGACCGTGATACTTCACATAGTTATGAAGCTGGTCATGCGTGAGATTGTATTCCGCTCTGACCTCCGAATACGAAATCCAGTCATCCTCCTTCGTAGGTTCCGGCTTAGCCGTGAATACTCGGTCGCAATGCACCTTGCTCCAAAGCGTTTTGCCTCGATGATAGACTTTAGGGATGTTGTGCGCCTTCCCTTGGGCGAACACCCATGAATTGCTTACACCAAACTTCTCGATAATCTCTTTCGTGGTATAGAACTTGGTGATAGCATCGCCGTTTTCATCGCTAACGGTCTCAGTTGTTTTGGGCTTACGTTCATAAGGACGAGCCTCTATCATCGCTTCAATATCAGATTTTTTGATTACTGTCCATTGCGATGATAGCCGATAAGCTTTGAGTGTTCCGCGATAAATTAGTTTGTAAATCCCATAGCGAGTACGATTAAGCAACTGAGCAGCCTCAATGACAGTTAAGTATTGCTTATCTTTCAGAGCATCATTTTTCGACGTCTCGACTCGTCGCACCTCATATGTTTCCACACGCTGTTTTTTCTCTTGTCGTTTTCGATCTTTATAGGCATGTTCGGCGCATCGCTTGGAGCAGTATTGAGTTGTGCTTTTTTGAGCTTCAAACTCATTTCCGCACCAAGCGCAGATCTTTTTGATTCGAATGTTAGATGTTGACATTTTTGAACCTTTTATTTCGCCACTCATTTCTTCGTTATTGTGTACACATGTAAACGAGTGTTGACCAGTGTGTACATCATCCACTACCGAGCAGAGTGACTTGACTCAGGTAGCAGACGCGCAACAAATATGGTTCAAAAATGGAGTGAATAATAAGTGGAAATGGGTTCCACCGACTAAAACAGTGACTTTCGGATATGAGAAAAGGCGCTCTGAATGAAC
>JAHZGZ010000040.1:5145-6733 GCA_019420545.1 Bacteroidales bacterium
TGACACTTATTTGTGATTGTTGTTGACTGTTGTTAGTCGGGCTTCATTTCCCGATACAGATTGCGTGAAGTTCATCGTTTTTCCGTGATTTGTCTGTTTGTTCACGATTAATCCAGCCCAACAATACGCTCAAATCCGCCCGAATACGTTAAATATAGCTCTGTAATAGCTGCATAAAAGTTAAAAGAGCAAATCAGAGTTAAATTTCGAGCTGATTTCAATCAAAAGTGGGGTTCTGAACCTGCCGAAGCGTATGAAAGCCCCACTTTGTGAACGGCAAATCGCAGAAAAACGCAGAAGATTAAGTAGTTACAACCGGCTATCAGAAATCGTGAACAAAACTGTTCACGGCGAGGACTGTTCACGATTTGTGGACTAATTGCAAAAAAGTAGGCTGAAAATACGATTTGAAAAATTCAGAAAACTTCTAATTGCAAAAAAGTAGGCTGTCATTGTATCGTAGGATATTGAAACTGGAGAGATCAATAATGACGTGCGATGTATTCCTCCAGAAGTTTTATCCTGCGTTGGCTGGATATTCCGCTGTGGTTTCTCAGAAGGGTCTTTAGCCGTTGTTGGTTGAGGCTTTCTATTGCTGCATTTGTATTCGGTATACAGAATTGCGGATAGTGTTCAAAAGTCCAGAGGTATGGCAGATAGAACCTGAGAGAACGGTATGCGGCCCTTGGACGCGGGTGTGTGAAATGCATTCGGCCATCTGTACCGATGCTTTTCTCCGAGAGGAAGTTCCGCCATTTTTCATGCCATGCCGAGAGCGCCTCCCGGAATTCCGTTTCCGGTATCCTGCTGAGTGATTGTGTGATGGCCAACAGTTCAACGGACGCTTCCAGATCCGGCTTTGCCGTCAGATGTCTTCGGACAATCTGTATCATATGGTACTGGCACATCTGTAACCGGTATGTTTTCAATGCCGGAAACAAACCGCGCATGCCGTCGCAGACGATACCGTATATGCTGAACCCGTTTGCGCGTAACCATTCTATACCGTCCAGATAACCCGAGACGCTCTCGTCACGCACAAATCTGTGCCACAGAATTTTATTGCGGAACGTATCCTTGATTATCATAAGGCCGAAATGTCGTCCCCAATAAGTTGTGTCCATATTTATGACGACATTCCTGTACTTTGAAATCACATGGACATGGCGCATCCCCTTGAGCCGCTCCCAGATTGTCCGGACGCTGATGGAATATTTCTCCGAAAGCTGCCGCAATGTCAGCTTGCCGTCTATGTAGTCGGTTATTATGGCCTCACTGTCTGGTCGCTGTCCTCCTACAAACTGCCGTCCGCAATCAAGGCACTTGTATAGCTGCCGCTTCCCTCGCCTGCCATTCTTTTTGACGTGAAAAGACTGGCACCATTTACACTTTTTTTATTCATAAATATAGCTTTCAACTATACAAAGTTATTGATATACAATCAGTTTAAAGCATCTCAGCCTACTTTTCTGCAATTAAAGATCCAAATCGCCTTTTCAGCATGCTGAAAAGCTTTGAATGGGTATAAAAATATGGCACTGAATTGAATACGCCACTTTTCAGCCTACTTTTTTGCAATTAGTCCTAC
>JAHZGZ010000041.1 GCA_019420545.1 Bacteroidales bacterium
CCTCCCTTCACAGCATGATCAATCTCTCACCTATCTCTTTTCCGCTCCAGGTCGCCGCATGTTGCTGCCTGATATTTTCATCATGCATGAAATGGGACTATGGCAAAGAAGAAGAGTTTACCGTACCGCCCCACGGACTGTTCATTACCAACGAGGGCAACTATCAGTACGGCAATGCCACACTGTCATATTACGATCCTGCCACCAACACTGTTGAGAATGAGGTGTTTTTCCGAGCCAACGGCTACCGTCTCGGCGACGTGGCACAATCCATGGCCATACATGACGGAAAAGGATGGATCGTAGTCGACAACTCTCATGTGATTTTCGCGATCGACACACGCACGTTAAAGGAAACCGGACGCATCGAAGATTTTACCGCCGCCCGCTACATCCACTTCATCAACGACCGCAAAGCCTATGTGACACAGCTCTGGGACAACCGCATTTTCATCATTGATCCGGTCACATATTCCATAACAGGCTACATTACAGTGCCCGACATGGAGATGGGCAACGGCTCCACAGAGCAGATGGTACAGTATGGGAAGTACGTCTACTGCACTTGCTGGAGCTATCAGAACAGTATCATTAAAATCGACACTGAAACCGACCGTGTAGTTGATCGGCTCGTCGTAGGCATACAGCCTTCTGCCATCGCTATTGACCGCAACGACAAGTTGTGGGTAGTGACCGATGGCGGATATGAAGGAAGTCCCTACGGATATGAGGCGCCCACGATATGTCGCATAGATGCAGCAACGTTTACCATTGAGCACCGGTTCACCATGAGTCTCGGCCAGTCACCCTCGGAGCTACAGGTCAACGGCCCGGGCGACACACTCTACTGGATCAACGGTGGCATATGGAGCATGGACATAAACGCGACATCCCTACCTTCATCCGCATTGATTCCCGGACGCAACACCATCTACTACGGCCTGACCGTCAACCCCGACAATGGCGAGATCTATGTGGCCGACGCCATCGACTATCAGCAACGTGGCATCATATATCGTTATTCACCGCAGGGAAACCTTATTGACCAGTTTTATGTCGGTGTAAATCCGGGAGCTTTCTGCTGGCAATAAGAGCTTGTTTAATAATACCGCACGTCTGAAATCCACAAAACCTATGCGTTACAAAAATAATCGTCTCTCTGCTCCGCATATTTCCGGACTTATAGGTACGATATTCCTTATGATGCCACTCTGTGCACCGGCACAGAAAATACACCGTCTGGGCGAAGTCATATACACCGCACGGCGCCCCATGAAAGATATCGGCGTGCAGAAAACGGTGCTCGACTCCGCCATGCTCAAAGAAAATATCGCATTGTCGATGGCCGACGTACTTACCTTTAACTCTTCGATATTCGTTAAAAGCTACGGGCGCGCCACTCTCTCGACAGTTGCTTTCCGCGGAACTTCGCCGAGTCATACACAGGTTACATGGAACGGTATGCGCATCAACAGTCCGATGCTCGGCATGACCGACTTCTCTACCATCCCGTCATTCTTTATCGACCAGGCGTCGCTGCTCCACGGCACATCGTCGGTAAATGAGTCGGGCGGAGGGTTGGGTGGCCTGATCAAGCTCGGCACATTGCCCGAAGTAGCCGACGGAATAGGCGTGCAATACATACAGGGGATCGGATCGTTCAGCACATTCGACGAATTCGCACGCTTCACTTATGGCAGCGACAAATGGCAAGTGTCGACACGCGCCGTCTATTCATCGTCGCCCAACGATTACCGCTACACCAATCACGACAAGAAACTGAATATTTACGACGACAACCATAACATTATCGCACAGTACCATCCGCGCGAACGCAACCGCAGCGCGTCATTCAAGGATTTCCATCTCTTGCAGGAAGTGTATTACAACACACTCCGGGGCGACCGTTTCGGTCTCAACGCATGGTACACAAGTTCCAACCGCGAGCTCCCCCTACTCACCACCGACTACGGCGAATCTGACTTCGAGAACCGTCAGCGCGAACAGACTCTCCGTGGCGTGCTTTCATGGGATCACACACGCAGTTCATGGAGAACAGGACTCAGAGGCGGATACATACACACATGGATGGCCTACGATTACCGACGTGAGGTTGCCAATGGCAACTGGGCCACAATGACGCGTTCACGCAGTCATGTCAACACTTTTTATGCACAGGCCGACGGGGAATATACCCCCTCGCGCCGCTGGTACTTCACAGCCAACCTGTCGGTCCACCAGCAGATGGTGCGCAGCGAGGACGGCAATGTCATACTCCAGGACGACAACCGGGCCATCGTGGGCTACGACAAAGGGCGCGTAGAACTGTCGGGCTCGGCATCGGCAAAATGGCGTCCCATTGATCGGATAGGCATGTCGGTTGTGCTTCGTCAGGAGATGTTCGGCGATAAATGGGCGCCAGTCATCCCTGCATTTTTCATTGACGGTCTGGTATCGCGCGCGGGTAATATCATGTTGAAGGCTTCCGTGTCGCGCAACTACCGCTTCCCTACCCTCAACGACCTGTATTTCCTTCCCGGAGGCAATCCCGGGCTTAAAAATGAGCATGGTTTCAGCTACGACTGTGGCGCGACATTCAGCGTCGGTAAACCCGGCAGATTCGCTATTGACGGCGGCGTTACATGGTTCGACAGCTACATCAACGACTGGATAATCTGGCTTCCGACCACCAAAGGATTCTTCTCGCCGCGCAACATGAAAAAGGTACATGCCTACGGTATTGAGGTCAAGGCTAACGTCGGCGTTCAGCCGTTCAAGGGATGGATGCTCGATCTGAGTACATCCTACTCATGGACGCCCTCGATTAACGACGGCGACAAAATGACTGATGCCGACCGATCGGTCGGCAAGCAGTTGCCATATGTGCCGCGCAACACTGCATCTGTCTCCGGGCGCCTCTCGTGGCAGTCGTGGGCTTTCCTCTACAAATGGGTATACTATTCGCGACGATTCACCATGTCGAGCAATGAGTATACCCTCACGGGCCATCTCCCCGAATACTTTATGAGCAACATCTCTCTCGAGAAAAGTCTCTCTTTCCGGCCAATCGACCTTTCGCTCAAACTTGCCGTCAACAACCTCTTCAACGAAGATTACCTCTCGGTACTTTCCCACCCCATGCCCGGCATCAATTTCGAGTTCTTCATCTCCATCACACCCAAATTCTCCACCTCCAAAAAGCAAAAATAAGCGTTTAGAACGCTATTTAAATCTATATAAAATAGATTAAACAGTTTTATGTACATAAGAGCGGCGCCGCGTCGAAACCTCTTCGACACGGCGCCATTCATTTATCAGCTATTGAATCTAAAGCCTTTTATCTCACTCAGTTTACTTCGTTAATTCTTTGGGGAGGACGGGCATGGCACCGTTCTGGGTGCATACGAAAGCCGATGTGTCGACAGCACGGTGATGGGCCTCAGCAACAGACATCCCCTTCAGAATGCAGGAGATGAACGCAGCGGTAAACGAATCCCCGGCTCCGACAGTATCGGCAACCTCCACTTTAGGTGTAGGCAGGAACGACACATTACCGGGTGTGAACACGTAGCTGCCGTTGATGCCACAGGTGAGGATAAGCATCTTGAGGTTGTACTTGCCGAGAAGAATCCAGCACTTGTCCTGGAGATCTATGCCGGGATAACCGAACATACGACTTACGGTAACGAGCTCCTCGTCGTTGATCTTCAATATATTGCAATGCTCCATCGAGTTGCAGAGTATCTCCTTATTGTAAAAGCCCTGACGAAGATTCACGTCGAACACCACAAGAGAATCGTCAGTCTTGGGCATGGCATCGAGGAAACGGTTGATTGTCTCGCGCGACACGACGTTGCGCTGTGCGAGCGACCCGAAACATACAGCCTTGGTGTGCGAGGCAAGCTCTTCGAGAGCGGGCGTCCAGGGGATATTGTCCCATGCCACATTCTCCTTGATCTCATATTGCGGCACACCTGCCTGATCGATCTCCACCTGTACGGTACCGGTGGGATAAGGCACTTTTTCAATAAGCTGCTTCAGCCCTTTGGAGGTAAAATTATCAAGTATCTCGTCGCCTAAAGCATCATCGCCTACGGCACTTACCACGCAGCTCGGCAGTCCGAACTGCGACACATGGTATGCGAAGTTGGCGGGAGCACCGCCGATTTTCTTTCCTTCGGGGAGAACGTCCCACAGGGCCTCTCCCATTCCTACTACTACATCATTCATAATAAAATGGTATTAAAAATTGTTGGGGTAACTTATTTCTTGATTTTAAGAGTATAGTACATGAGGTAGAGCACACCGGCGGTCATCACGGCAACGGCACCGGCCTGTCCAACCGAATCGGCGGCAAAGCCCATGGCGAGCGGAAATACCGTACCGCCGAAAAGGCCCATAATCATGAGTCCGGATACCTCGTTCTTCTCATTGGGAGATGCATTCAGCGCCTGGGCGAAGACTACAGAAAACACATTGGAATTACCGAAGCCGATCAGGCCGATACCGATATAAAGAGCCGTAAGCGTATCGCAGAAGAAGAGCATCCCCATGGCCACGAGCATCATTGCCACACTAAAGCCAAAGAATATACGGGGAGATACCGAACGTAGAATAAACGCGCCGAGGAAACATCCGGCAGTGCGAAATATAAAGTATACGCTGGTGGCGAAACCGGCCTCCTCCAAGGGGAGTCCCAGACGCTCCATTATGATTTTGGGAGCGGTGGTGTTGGTGCCAACATCAATCCCGACATGACACATGATACCGAGGAAGCAGAGCAGTATGAACGGACGACCGAGCAACTTTATGCATTCCCCTACTCCCGAAGCCTTGTCGGGTCGTTCCTCCTCAATGGGAGTGGCACCGAGTACGGATATGGAGAGGAAGCTTATCACGGCGTAGATTATGAACAGCGAGCGCCATCCTAAGCCGAAAGTCGGCAGAGCGGTAGTCGCTCCCCATGCGGCAATAATCGGGGCGAGGAATGAAGCGATTGCCTTTACGAACTGTCCGAAAGTCAATGTCGATGCAAGCTTGTCGCCGCTGATAAGATTGGTGACAAGCGGGTTGAGTGAAGTCTGCATCACGGCGTTGCCGATACCGAGCAGCGAGAAAGAGATGAGCATCACCCCATAACCGTCACCGAAAGCGGGGATGAACAGCGACACAGCGGTTATGATCAGACTGATCAGTACTGTCTTTTTGCGGCCGATACGGTTCATGAGCATACCGGTTGGCACCGAAAAGATCAGAAACCAGAAAAATACGAGGGACGGGAAGAGATTGGACTGTGCGTCGGTAAGGGCGAGATCTTTCTGTACATAGTTGGAGGCTGTGCCGACAAGATCGACAAACCCCATCACGAAGAAGCACAGCATTACGGGAACTATCTGCATGAGCGACGACTTGCGGTCGACAGCGAGCGGTTGTGAAATTTCCATTGCTATAAATAAGTTATTTTGTTTCTTTAAGAGAATATATACGGAGATCCTTTATGTCGGCTTTGCCATTGGCGGCAGTGAACGACAGGGTATCATAGGGAGATGTGGGGAAAACAAGGTTGGTCATGGCAAACCGTCCGTTACCCTCAAACACCTCGATACTGGAGCGGTCGATGAATATGCGGAGTTCCAGTAAACCGGTTCCGTTGTTGAATGTCGGAGCAACTGTCACTGCCGGAAAATCCTGACTGAAATCAGTGATCCCGCTCTCTCTGCGGTCAAACGACAGTATAGATGTTTTGGGATCATATGTCATGTCGACTTTCTCGCCTTTGTCATTGCTGAGCGTAAGAGTTACGTCGGCCCCTTTTCGCGAATCAATGCCCAACAGAATCTCGCAGATGCCGTCGTTTGCAGAGGGGAGAGCTACTTTGGTAGTTTTTCTCGAAACATGCATACGGCCTTTTTTCGTAACGAGACGGTCGCGGAGAGTTTCAACTTCCGGAGAGGGCACTGTCGATACATATATACGTCCGTCAGAGGCAGTAAACAATCCCAGTTCACGCGGCAGGGTATTGGCGCTCCGGAACTGCGTGGTGGGTACTTCGGCTGCATATTGCCAGTTGCTCATCCAGCCGATCACTGTACGGCGCTCGGCCGGAGCATTGCTCCAGCTTACTGTTGCATAATGATCCTTGCCGAAATCCATCCATTTCGTGGGAACCGTGCCGTCGGCATCAGTGTCGGGAGTAAATTTCTTGCCGTCGAAGTCGCCGATGAAGTATTGTGTCGCGCTTCCTCCGAACGGACCCCCGGGATTGATGTTGCATATCAGCATCCACTTTTTGCGGTCAGTTCCGTCGACCGGAAGCTCAAACAGGTCGGGACATTCCCACACACCGTCCTGGCATCCGAGCCCTTTGCCGAAAGCGCTTGCCGGCGTCCAGTGCTTCAGATCGGGCGAGGTATATACCAGCATCTCGTGGTCAAGAGCATGGGCAAGCAGGAGGTTCCACTCTCCCGTCGTTTTATTCCAGAACATATTGGGATCCCGAGCCTCGCTCTCAAGGGTAATCACAGGATTGCCGGGATAGATTTCAAAGGAGATTCCGTTGTCGTTGCTGTGGGCGAGGCTCTGTATCTGGCTCACTCCGGCAGATGTATAGAGCGACACTATCGCATCCTTGCCGAAGCCGGCGGTATTGTCGGGGTCGAGCACTGAACTGCCGCTGAATACAGATCCGAGTCCGTTGGCTTCTATTGCCAACGGATGATGTGTCCAGTTTACAAGGTCGGTCGACGATGAGTGCCCCCAAGTCATATTCTGCCACTTCGATCCATAGGGATTATACTGATAGTAGAGATGCCAGATGCCGTCCTTGTAGACCATGCCGTTGGGATCGTTCATCCATCCATACAGAGGAGTATGATGATATGCCGGGCGATACTTCTCGCGGTTGGCGGTATCGAATGTGTCTGCCACGCAGAAACGGCTCCAGCATGCATCCTCTTTAGCCTCCCGCACGGTAGAACGGCTCTGCGAGGTCACAACATTCAGTACAACCTCATGACCTTTGTAAGCGCTGAGATCGAATGGCACATAATAGTCGACTTTCGATTTCGCAAGCCGCACATAGATTGTCTTCTCAAGTTTGCCGTCGACAAGCACATTGATGGTAGCGTCATCATTGCTCTCCTGTACGGGCATCAGCACATATTTCTTTTCTGAGTCCACACGCACGAGCGTGTTGTTTACTCCGAGATGATTCACCGCCACACCGTCGGCAGCCATGGCAGACTGCGCCGACAACAGCGGACTCCCGGCAAGGAGGAGGGCGGTAATACCCGTTTTCAGATCATTCATATACGTAAAATTTTTTCTGTGACTAATTTATTTTCATGGAATACTGTGTATCATGGCAACGAAAGTTTTCATGTTTCGTGCAGGTCGCGTTTCCATACTGCAAAACTACTATTTCAATGCATTTCAGACTATAAAAAATCGTGCAATAGCTGTCAAATTCGTTGTACACGCATCATTTTTGCAACTTTAGACACGGTTTTTCATATGATTATCAATATCTTTGCAATATCGAATATAATCCATGACCTCATTGGCGGTAAATCATGAAAAAACAGTTCATATTTTTATTAATAGTTTTCTGCTCTATAATGCTTGTCGGCTGCTCCCATGAGAAAGTCTACAAAATCGGTGTGTCGCAGTGCAGTCAGGATGACTGGCGCTCCAAAATGAACGACGAGATCAACCGTGAGGCCATGCTGCACGAAAACATCAAGGTAGAGATACGCTCGGCCGATGATGACAGCCGCAAGCAGATTGACGACATACGCTATTTTACCGACAACGGATTTGACATCATCATA
>JAHZGZ010000042.1:0-9352 GCA_019420545.1 Bacteroidales bacterium
CTCCTTGCCGCCATGCTTGTGTTCTTCATGCAGCCCGGTTTCGCGCTCGTGGAGGCCGGTTTCACACGCTCCAAGAATACCGCCAACATTCTGATGAAAAACTTTGTGGATTTCATCTTCGGGTCGCTGTTCTACTGGTTTGTAGGCTTCGGCATCATGTTCGGCATCGGTCATTTCTGCGGCGTCCCCCATTTTATGAGCACATGTTTCGAGAGTGTCGGACTTCCTGATCCCGCCGATCTTCCCACCGAGGGCTTCCTGGTGTTTCAGACCGTATTCTGTGCCACCGCCGCAACCATTGTGTCGGGTGCCATGGCCGAGCGCACCAAGTTTTCGGCCTATCTCATCTACACGATATTTATAAGTGTGCTTGTATATCCTGTATCGGGCCATTGGACGTGGGGAGGCGGCTGGCTGATGGACGGTAATACTGGCTCCTTCATGATGGATACCTTCGGCACGACGTTCCATGATTTCGCCGGCTCGACTGTGGTGCATTCGGTAGGTGGATGGATTGCCCTTGTAGGCGCGGCTATCCTCGGCCCGCGTATCGGCAAGTATGCCCGCGACGGAAAGTCGAAAGCCATCCCGGGACACAATCTCACTATCGCAGCGCTCGGCGTGTTCATCCTGTGGTTCGGATGGTTTGGCTTCAACCCCGGCTCGCGTCTGGCGGCTGCTACCGTGGAGGATCAGATATCGATCTCACTGGTATTCCTCAATACCAACCTTGCAGCCTGTGCCGGCGGTTGCGCGGCGCTTGTGCTGAGCTGGATAAAGTATGGCAAACCATCGCTGTCGCTTACTCTCAACGGCATACTTGCCGGCCTTGTCGGGGTGACTGCCGGTTGTGACGCCGTGTCGCCGCTCGGAGCTGTCGTAATCGGACTCGCTTGCGGACTGTTGATGATATTCTCTGTTGAGTTTGTCGACCGTGTTCTCAAGGTTGACGATCCTGTGGGCGCCGTATCGGTTCATGGCGTGTGTGGATTTTTCGGAACTCTTCTCACGGGTCTTCTATCGGTCGAGGAGGGCCTATTTTACGGGGCCGGCTGGGGATTTTTCGGCGCACAGGTGTTCGGCGCGGTAGTAGTAGGCGCATGGGCTGCTTTCATGGGATTCCTGATATTCAAAGGTGTCGACCTTGTTCATGGTCTGCGTGTCCCGGCCCGGATTGAGGAGGAGGGCCTGGATATTTATGAGCATGGAGAGTCGGTCTACAACTCATGAGGATGATCCGTTATATGCTAAGCGGTTCATAAAGAAAACGCTGCATCGGAAATTGCTCCGGTGCGGCGTCGCTATCGGTAGGATAGCGTATCTCTTATGAATATAAAGATTGAATTACTTGTTGCCTCTGGCTATATGGGGAGCGACAGCTTTCCATGCGACGACGGCGATGATCGCGCCTACGAACGGGCCTACAACCATGATCCAGAAGTCGCTGAATGCTCCGGGGCAGAATACTGCCGGGCCGAAACTGCGTGCGGGGTTTACGGAGCAGTTGTCGACGGGTATGCCCACGATGTTGACGAGGCCGAGCGCCAGGCCGATACCTATACCGGCGAATTTGCCCCATCCTACGTTGGCGTCGGTAGCGCCGAGGATGATAAATACGAAGAAGAACGTGAGCAACGCTTCCATAAGGAGTGCCATTCCGGCGGTTGCTCCGGGTTGGAGCACGTTGGTGGCGAGATTGTAAGTGGCGCCTCCGTTTTCGGTGATGCCTCCGAAGTGGAATTCAGGATTCATGTTGACGAACCAGAACAGGAATGCGGCGCCTACCACGGCTCCGCCCATCTGGAACAGCCAGTAGAAAAGCATGTCCTTGAGGCTCATGCGTCCACTGAGATATACGCCGAGCGATACGGCGGGATTCACATGGCAGCCGGAAATGTTGCCTATACAGTAGCACAGGCATATAAGAACCAGTCCGAAACATATGCCTATGCCATAACCTCCGATCGAGGGGCCGGCGAGCACGGCGCTGCCGCATGCGAGCAGTACGAGAAACATCGTTCCGATGCCTTCCGCGATGTACTTCTTTAAGTCGTTCATGAGTGTAAAATGTTAGTTGGTTGTTTGGTTGATTGAATTTCGGCGGGGAAAGTTGTGGTGCTGAAACGGGAGCATCCCGGATCAGCCTTTGATCTCGGTCCACTCTGCATCGCTTACCTGCTCCTCCATGCGGAAAGAGGCGCTGCCGTAGCGCCGGCGGCGTTCCTGCTCCTCGGCTATGTCGACATCCACCTCCTCGAAGCGCACGTATTCTCCCTCGTCGGACCGGAATATCTTGCGCATGGCTGCGTGTGGACGGCGACGGTGGCCGTATGCGCCCTGCGAGGCGTTTTGGCGGCTCCTGCCTGCGGCTGCTCCTGCGAATGCCTCACTCCCGCGCTTCACATGCCTGTAGACGCGGAATATGGCGATCCCGATCCTGAATATAGGAACGAGCACGAGCACCAGCAGGGTGAGAATCAGCATTTTGAAGATAACCATAGGCAGGAAAAGGTAGTGGAAACAGGTTGAGCGGAATCAGCCGTACGGATGAGACTTCAGGCGCGGGAGGGGAGCAGCGACAGCACGAGATAGAACAATATAGTCCATCCCAAGCCCGGTACGCCCTCCAATATTACAAACAACACAGCGGCGATAATGATTATGTAGCGCCGCAGATTTTCGCGGAAATCGAAATTTTTAAACTTGAGGGAGAACATGTGGATACGTGTTGCCACCATCAGCAGCGACATCACGATTACAAGCACGGCCATCGGCCATTGCCCGATATATCCGTAGCGTGTCATCCATGCTATGGCTCCGATCCAGAATATGGCGTTGGCCGGTATCGGCATTCCGAGGAACGAGGTGGTCTGGCGGTCGTCGATGTTGAACTTGGCCAGCCGGAGCTCTCCCATCAACGGGATGAATATGGCTATGAACGGGAGCCATGCTGGCCCTCCGTGCGATGCCATCAGATTGTACACAAGCATTCCCGGAGCCATTCCGAAGCTTACCAGGTCGCTGAGCGAGTCGAGTTCCTTACCGAGGTTGGAATAGGCGTGGAGCAGACGTGCCGACGCGCCGTCGAGAAAGTCGCACACGGCGGATATGCCTATGCAGATGAATGCCCACTGGTAGCATTGCAGCCCCCGGAGCGTGTCGTAGAAATGAAACGCGGCTATTGTGGCGAGAGAGCCGAAGAAGAGGCTGAGGCATGTGATGGAATTCGGTATCTGAGCTATGATTTTGCGGAACATGCTATCTGAATGAATTTTGGGGAAGCGGCTGCGTCTGCTGTAGGGTGACGCTGAGCCGGGAAACGAAAAGGCTGGGGGAGGGGTTATTTGAGGCGCGCGACTTCTGTGACGCCGCCGGTGGTGACGTCGCCGAGCTTTACGAGTATCTCAGCGTCGAGCGGAAGGTAGAGGTCGATGCGCGAGCCGAACTTGATGAAACCCATGTGCTGCTCGATCGATGCGCGTTCGCCCGGGCTGGCATAGGTGACGATGCGGCGTGCAAGCGCTCCGGCAACCTGGCGCATTAGTATTACCGGGCCGGCATCGGAGCGGATGGCTACGGTGCTGCGCTCGTTCTCAGTACTTGATTTCGGCAGCCATGCCGAAAGGAATCGTCCGGTATGGTGCTTCACGTAAAGTACTTCTCCATTTACAGGGAACCAGTTGGCATGGACGTTGAGTACCGACATGAATACGGAAAGCTGGATGCAGCGGGTGTGGAGATATTCGTCTTCGAAAGTCTCTTCGAGCGCCACAACCTTACCGTCGGCCGAGGCTACGACCACTCTGGCGGGATCGCCCTTGAACTGGCGGCGCGGCGACCTGAAGAAATTAAGCACGAGCAGATAGATGATCGCCGACACCGAGGTGAATGTGACGGGGATGGCCAGCGGGCGTATGAAAAGCCATGCCGGTATGTTGATTACCAGCAATATGAGGAGGAGAATAATGAGTATGTTAAGTCCCTCTCGGTGTATCTTTACTTTCATTACGCGTATATTAATGAGCACAAAGGTAAACTATTCCTGTAAAATAACAAAATTTTTCGCGCTTACACGCGCGGAAGCTATGTTGCCGCAGGTCACGGACGTTTTTTCGGGATGTATGGAATTTCGGAGGGTAATTTTACCCTCGGTTTTTCCCGGAAACGAAAATAATTTTTAAAATGGAACGGAAATATTTGCATATTAGCGAATTAAACGCTACCTTTGCGACGTTTTTGAGAGCAAGATACGTATTGTTGTGTTTAAACTGCTGGCTGTCAGCAGCTAATATGCGTGCGTGAATGCTAACTAACAACGACAAAACAGAACGACAACCAATAAATTAACAAACAAAACACTAAGATGCCTACAATTCAGCAATTAGTAAGAAAAGGACGTGTAACTCTCGTAGACAAGAGCAAGTCGCCTGCTCTCGACAGCTGCCCCCAGCGTCGTGGCGTGTGCGTACGTGTCTACACCACCACCCCCAAGAAGCCTAACTCGGCAATGCGTAAAGTAGCCCGTGTGCGTCTAACCAACGGCAAGGAGGTCAACTCCTATATCCCCGGTGAAGGTCATAACCTTCAGGAACACTCGATCGTGCTTGTACGTGGCGGCCGCGTAAAGGATCTTCCCGGTGTGCGTTACCACATCGTGCGCGGTACCCTCGATACCTCCGGTGTTAAGGATCGTACACAGCGTCGCTCGAAATATGGAGCAAAGCGTCCCAAAGCCGGTGCGGCAAAAGGCAAGAAGTAATTCAGTCTGAGTCTGTCCGGGAAAAGAAAACCCAGTTAACACAACTCCGTTTTTGATTTATTGGAATTAGCAACAACGGTTGAGTAAACCCGGCAAGAGTGTCGAGTTGAAGATTCAAAAAGCTGCCAAGCAACCAAAAACAAACAACAAACTAAACAAATGAGAAAAGCTAAGCCAAAGAAACGTGTGGTCCTCCCCGATCCCGTTTTCAACGACGTAAGAGTATCGAAGTTCGTCAACCATCTGATGTATGATGGCAAAAAGAACACCTCATACACAATTTTCTACACCGCACTTGAGACTGTGAAGTCTAAGCTGCCCAATGAGGAGAAAACAGCCCTCGAAATCTGGAAGAAGGCTCTCGAAAACATCACTCCTCAGGTGGAAGTGAAGTCGCGCCGCGTGGGCGGTGCCACCTTCCAGGTACCTACTGAAATCCGTCCCGACCGCAAGGAGTCGATTTCAATGAAAAATATGATTCTTTATGCCCGCAAGCGTGGCGGCAAGACCATGGCCGACAAGCTGGCTGCCGAGATTGTAGACGCTTACAACGAGCAGGGCGGCGCATTCAAGCGCAAAGAAGACATGCACAAGATGGCCGAGGCCAACCGCGCATTCGCACACTTCCGCTTCTGATCGCCTATCATCAACGATTCACTTTATTAACGAAGCAATCAAATGGCTAACAAAGACGAACATCTTAAATATACGCGCAATATCGGCATTATGGCCCATATTGACGCCGGCAAGACCACTACATCGGAGCGTATTCTCTTTTATACCGGTCTGACTCACAAGATCGGAGAGGTTCACGAAGGTGCTGCTACCATGGACTGGATGGCCCAGGAGCAGGAGCGTGGTATCACAATTACTTCCGCCGCAACTACCGCATTCTGGAAATATGCCGGCGAGAAGTACAAGATCAACCTGATTGACACCCCGGGACACGTGGATTTCACTGTCGAGGTTGAGCGTTCGCTCCGTGTACTCGACGGTGCTGTCGCCACTTTCTGCGCCGTAGGCGGCGTGGAGCCGCAGTCGGAGACTGTATGGCGTCAGGCCGATAAATATAATGTCCCCCGTATCGGATATGTCAACAAGATGGACCGTTCCGGCGCAAACTTCTTCGAAGTAGTGCGTCAGGTAAAGGATGTGCTCGGTGCCAACCCATGCCCCATCCAGATACCTATCGGTGCGGAGGAATCGTTCAAGGGCGTTGTCGACCTTATCATCATGAAGGCTATCTTCTGGCATGACGAGAGCATGGGCGCCGACTACTCTGTAGAGGAAATCCCTGCCAACCTCCAGGCCGAGGCCGAGGAGTGGCGCGACAAGATGCTTGAGAAGATCGCCGAATTCGACGATGACCTCATGGCAAAATATTTCGACGATCCTGCCACAATCACTGAGGATGAGATCCGCCGCGCTCTCCGCAAGGCTACCCTCGCCATGGAGGTTGTACCCATGATCTGCGGTTCGTCATTCAAGAACAAGGGCGTTCAGTGTCTGCTTGATGATGTCTGCGCATTCCTTCCCAGCCCTGTTGACGCAGGCGCTATCGAGGGCCATGCCATCGGCGATCCCGACAAGATCGAGACCCGCGAGCCTTCAAGCGACGCTCCCATGTGTGCCCTCGCGTTCAAGATTGCTACCGACCCCTATGTAGGCCGTCTGACATTCTTCCGCGTATATTCCGGCGACATGATTGCCGGCAGCTACGTGCTCAACTCGCGTTCCGACAAGAAGGAGCGTGTGAGCCGTCTGTTCCAGATGCACTCCAACAAGCAGAATCCTATGGAGAAGATCGGTTGCGGCGATATCGGCGCAGGCGTAGGCTTCAAGGACATCCGCACAGGTGATACCCTCTGCGACGAGAACGCTCCTATCGTACTCGAGGCTATGGAGTTCCCCGAACCCGTTATCGGTATCGCAGTAGAACCCAAGACACAGAAGGATCTCGACAAGCTCGGCGTAGGCCTTCAGAAGCTTGCCGAAGAGGATCCTACCTTCCGCGTAGAGACCAACGAGGAAACCGGCCAGACCGTTATCTCCGGTATGGGCGAGCTTCACCTCGACATCATCATCGACCGTCTGAAGCGCGAATTCAAGGTAGAGTGCAATCAGGGTCGTCCTCAGGTAACCTACAAGGAAGCCATCACCAAGCCCGTCGAGCTTCGCGAGGTATTCAAGAAGCAGACCGGTGGCCGTGGTAAGTTCGCCGACATCATCGTACGCGTTGAGCCCGCCGACGAAGATTTCGAAGGCTCGCTCCAGTTTATCGACGAGGTCAAGGGCGGTAACATCCCCAAGGAGTTCATCCCCTCGATCCAGAAGGGCTTCCAGACCGCTATGAAGAACGGCGTGCTCGCAGGCTATCCCCTCGATCGCCTGAAGGTAACCGTGATCGACGGTTCGTTCCATCCGGTCGACTCCGACCAGCTCTCGTTCGAGCTCTGCGCTATCCAGGCCTTCAAGAAGGCTTCGGAAAAGGCCGGTCCCGTGCTTCTCGAGCCTATCTTTAAGGTAGAGGTTGTTACCCCCGAGGAGAGCATGGGCGACGTCATCGGCGACCTCAACAAGCGCCGCGGCCAGGTAGAAGGCATGGAGACAAGCCGCTCCGGTGCCCGTATCGTAAAGGCCAAGGCTCCTCTCGCCGAGATGTTCGGTTATGTGACCGCCCTCCGTACAATCACCTCCGGTCGTGCTACTTCTACAATGACTTTCAGCCACTATGCAGAGGTATCCAACGCTATCGCTAAGAACGTTCTTACCGAATGCCAGGGCCGTGTGGATCTTCTAAAATAATCTCAGAACAAATACTTATTTAAGAATATGAGCCAGAAAATTCGTATCAAGCTTAAATCTTACGATCACAACCTGCTCGACAAGTCGGCTGAGAAGATTGTAAAGACAGTCAAGGCTACTGGTGCGGTGATCAGCGGCCCTATACCCCTGCCCACCCACAAGCGCATCTTTACCGTCAACCGTTCGACATTCGTCAACAAGAAATCGCGCGAGCAGTTCCAGCTCTCGTCGTTCAAGCGTCTTATCGACATCTACAACTCGTCGGCAAAGACCATCGACGCTCTGATGAAGCTCGAGCTCCCCAGCGGTGTTCAGGTTGAGGTTAAGGTTTAATCTACAGCAGAGAAAAGAGATTAAGGAAGCCCCGCCCATGGCGGGCGGGAGCTTCCCTTTCAAAGAAACTCAGAAAAAGCATCAAGTTACTTTTTTAACAAACAAGAGAAATGCCAGGATTATTAGGAAAGAAAATCGGAATGACATCCGTATTCAGTGCCGACGGCAAGAACGTGCCGTGCACTGTTATCGAAGTAGGTCCTTGTGTCGTTACTCAGGTTAAGACAGTGGAAAAAGACGGCTATGCAGCACTTCAGCTCGGTTTCGAGGACAAGAAGGAGAAGCATACCACCCAGCCTATGCAGGGCCACTTCAAGAAAGCCGGTGTAACCCCCAAGCGCCACTTGGCCGAGTTCAAAGGTTTCGAGGGTGAATACAACCTCGGTGACACCATCAGCGTAGACTTCTTCACCGAAGCCGACTTTGTAGACATCGTCGGTACTTCGAAGGGTAAAGGCTATCAGGGTGTTGTAAAACGTCACGGCTTCGGCGGTGTCGGCCAGGCAACTCACGGCCAGCACAACCGTCTCCGCAAGCCCGGTTCGATCGGCGCCTGCTCCTACCCCGCAAAGGTATTCAAGGGCATGCGTATGGCCGGCCAGATGGGCAACGAGCGCGTTACCGTGCAAAACCTTCAGGTTATCAAGGTTCTCCCCGAAAACAACCTGCTGTTGATCAAGGGTTCTGTACCCGGAAGTAAAGGTTCAATCTTATTAATTGAGAAATAATGGAACTCGCAATATTAAATGTAAAAGGAGAAGACACCGGCCGTAAAGCTCAGCTCAACGACGCCGTGTTCGCCATCGAAGCCAACGAGCAAGCCGTTTATCTCGATGTAAAGCAGTACCTCGCCAACCAGCGTCAGGGCACACATAAGTCAAAAGAGCGTAGCGAAGTTTCCGGCTCTACCCGCAAGCTCCACAAGCAGAAGGGTGGCGGCGGCAGCCGTATCGGTGATATCAACTCGCCCGTGCTCGTAGGTGGTGGCCGTGTGTTCGGTCCCCGTCCCCGCGACTACCGCTTCAAGCTCAACAAGAAGCTCAAGGCTCTCGCACGTCGCTCTGCTCTCACCTATAAGGCGCAGGACAACCAGATCATCGTTGTGGAAGACTTCAATTTCGAGGCCCCCAAGACTAAAGAATTCTTAAACGTTGTTAAGAATCTTAAAGTCGACGGCAAAAAAATCCTCCTCGTTTTAAAGGACCACAATAAAAACGTATATTTGTCGGCTCGTAATATTCCGGGTGCGCAAATCATTACAGCATCGGACGTTAACACCTACGCCCTGCTCAACAATAAGGCAATCATCCTCACCGAGGGTTGCCTCGAAGTTATTAACAACCTTTAAACAACATAGGAGGATTTAAGCAATGGAATTTGAACTGACTCCCATCGTTACTGAAAAGGCGACTAAGCTCACAGAGAAGCTTAACCGCTACACTTTCCGTGTTTCCC
>JAHZGZ010000042.1:9362-17179 GCA_019420545.1 Bacteroidales bacterium
AACAAGTATCAGATCCAGGATATGGTCGAGAAGCTCTACGGCGTACATGTTGTCAAGGTAAACACCATGATTGTCCGTGGAAAGAACCGCTCTCGTTACACCCGCACCGGTATCATCAAGGGCGCTACCTCGGACTTCAAGAAGGCCATCATCACTATCGCTGATGGCGAGACTATTGATTACTACAGCAATCTCTAAAAAATGGCAGTAAGAAAATTCAAGCCCACCACACCGGGGCAGAGACACAAGGTTATTGGCGTATTCAAGGGTGTAATCACTGCCACTACGCCAGAAAAATCTCTTACAGTCGGTAAGAAATCGACCGGCGGCCGCAACGCCGAAGGTCACCTCACCAACCGCTATATGGGCGGTGGCCACAAACGCAAATACCGCGTAATCGACTTCAAGAGAAACAAAGACGGTGTTCCCGCAGTAGTAAAGTCGATCGAGTACGATCCCAACCGTTCGGCCCGTATCGCGCTTCTCTACTATGTCGACGGAGCTAAAGCTTACATCATCGCCCCCAACGGCCTTGAGGTAGGTCAGACTGTTGTAAGCGGCGAAGATGTTGCCCCCGAAGTAGGCAACAGCCTCCCCCTCAACAAGATCCCCGTCGGTACTCTCATCCACTGCATTGAGCTTCGTCCCGGCCAGGGTGCCTTCATGGCCCGTTCAGCCGGTACTTTCGCGCAGCTTATCTCGCGTGAAGGCACATATGCTATTATCAAATTACCTTCTGGAGAAACCCGCAAGATCCTTGCCACATGCCGCGCTACCGTCGGTGTTGTCGGCAACAGCGAGCATTCTCTCGAGCGTTCCGGAAAGGCCGGCCGTTCGCGCTGGCTCGGTCGCCGTCCCCGCAACCGCGGCGTAGTCATGAACCCTGTCGATCACCCCATGGGCGGTGGCGAAGGTCGTGCATCCGGTGGCCATCCCCGTTCTCGCAAGGGTCTGTACTCAAAGGGTCTCAAGACTCGTGCACCGAAGAAGCACTCTTCGAAGTACATTATTGAAAGAAGAAAAAAGTAATCTGATTAATTAAGCAACTATGAGTCGCTCACTGAAAAAAGGCCCTTTTATCAGCATTAAACTCGAAAAGAAGGTCGCAGCTATGGAGGAATCCGGCAAGAAGTCTGTTATCAAGACTTGGAGCCGCGCTTCGATGATAGCCCCCGAGTTTGTTGGCCACACTTTCGCAGTACACAATGGCAACAAGTTTATTCCCGTCTATGTCACTGAGAACATGGTAGGACATAAGCTTGGCGAATTTGCCCCCACCCGCACATTCCGCGGCCACTCGGGCAACCGCAAGAAATAATACACGGGCCATTGATATAACAGTTTTTTGACAAAAAAAGAAATTCAATACAATGGGTGTAAGAAAAAGACAATCCGCCGAATTAAGGAAGGAAGCCCAGAAGAGCCAGGCTTTCGCCAAGCTCCTCAACATACCCTCGTCCCCCCGCAAGATGCGCCTCGTCGTAGACATGATTCGCGGCAAAGAGGTATTCCGTGCTCTGGGTCTCCTCGAATTCTCTAATAAAGAGGCTGCCGCCCGTCTGCGCAAGTGCCTCCTCAGCGCTATCTCCAACTGGGAGGCCAAAAACGAGCGTAAGGCCGAGAACGGCGAGCTCTATGTATCAACCGTTTTCGTAGGCCCCGCCCCGATGCTCAAGCGTCTGCGTCCCGCTCCCCAGGGCCGCGGCTACCGCATCCGCAAGCGTGCCAACCACGTTACCCTCTACGTAGACACTATCGACAACAAAACAACTAAAGAAGACAAATAAGAGATGGGACAGAAAGTTAATCCGATTAGCAACCGCTTAGGCGTCATCCGCGGTTGGGACTCCAACTGGTATGGCGGCAAAAAGTATGGCGACAACCTGCTCGAGGATTCCAAGCTCCGCAAATACCTGGAGGTCCGTCTCGCCAAGTCAAGCGTTTCACGCATCGTTATCGAGCGTACCCTCAAGCTCATCACTATCACTATCTGCACATCGCGTCCCGGCCTCATCATCGGCAAGGGCGGTCAGGATGTCGACAAGCTCAAGAAAGAGCTCATGAAGATCACCGACAAGGACGTGCAGATCAACATTTATGAGGTTAAGCGCCCCGAACTCGATGCACAGATTGTTGCTGCCAACATCGCACGCCAGATCGAAGGCAAGATCGCCTATCGCCGTGCTGTGAAGATGGCAGTCGCTTCAACCATGCGCGCCGGTGCCGAGGGCATCAAGGTGCAGGTCAGCGGTCGTCTCAACGGCGCCGAAATGGCCCGCAGCGAGATGTTCAAGGAAGGCCGTACTCCCCTCCACACCCTCCGTGCCGACATCGACTACGCTCTCGTAGAGGCCCATACAAAGGTCGGCGTCGTTGGCGTGAAGGTATGGATCTGCCGTGGCGAAGTATATGGCAAGCGTGAGCTCGCTCCCTCGTTCACCAACAACGAGAAAGGCCCCCGCAACAACGGCGGCGAACGTCGCGAGCGTCGTGACCGCGGTTTCCGCAAGCCCAAAAACAATCGTTAAAAAATCGCAAACTAATTCACAATGTTACAGCCTAAGAAAACCAAGTTCCGCCGCTCCCAGAAGGGCCGCATGAAAGGCAATGCCCAGCGCGGCAACCAGCTCGCCTTCGGCTCTTTCGGCATCAAGACGCTTGAGTCGAAGTGGATCACCGGCCGACAGATCGAGGCAGCCCGTATCGCAGTTACCCGCTACATGCAGCGTCAGGGTCAGGTCTGGATCCGCATATTCCCCGACAAACCTATCACCAAGAAGCCTGCCGAAGTGCGAATGGGTAAAGGTAAAGGTAACCCCGAAGGATTCGTGGCGCCTGTGACTCCCGGACGTATTCTCATCGAGCTCGAAGGCGTTCCCTTCGATGTGGCCAAGGAAGCTCTCCGCCTCGCTGCTCAGAAGCTCCCCGTAACCACAAAGTTCATCGTTCGTCGTGACTACGACCCCACCCAAAACGTGTAACCGATTATGAAGAAAGAAGAAATAAAGGAGTTAAGCACCCAGGATCTCAAAGAGCGCCTGGAGCAGGCCCGCAAGGACTATCTTCAGCAGAAGATCAACCATGCGATTTCCCCCATCGATAATCCCGCAAAGATTACACACGATCGTAAAATGATTGCACGCATGAAGACTGAGCTCCGTCAGCGTGAACTTAACAATAAATAATCCCCAGATATGGAAATTACAAGAAATTTAAGAAAAGAGCGTATTGGGGTAGTTTCGTCAAACAAGGGAGACAAGACCATTACCGTGATGGTGAAGTGGAAGGAAAAACACCCCATCTATGGAAAATTTGTCAACAAGACGAAAAAGTACCACGCACATGACGAGAATAACGAGTGCAGCGTTGGCGACACCGTACGTCTGATGGAGACCCGTCCCTTGAGCAAGACCAAGCGATGGAGATTAGTTGAAATTATTGAAAAAGTTAAATAATCATGATACAGACCGAATCACGTCTTACAGTTGCCGACAACAGCGGTGCCAAGGAAGCGCTTTGCATCCACGTACTCGGCGGCACCGGACGCCGCTACGCTTCTGTAGGCGATATCATTGTAGTGACCGTTAAAAACGTTATCCCTTCGTCCGACGTAAAGAAAGGTACTGTGTCTAAGGCTGTCGTTGTACGCACAAAAAAGGAAATTCGCCGTCCCGACGGATCATACATCCGTTTTGACGACAATGCCTGCGTGCTTCTCAACAACGCCGGTGAGCTCCGCGGTACCCGTATCTTCGGCCCCGTTGCCCGCGAACTCCGTGCCACAAACATGAAGATCGTGTCGCTCGCTCCTGAAGTACTTTAACTAATCAGCTAACTGAAGTAAACCACAATGAGCAAACAAAATATCAAAAAGGGCGATATCGTGTATGTCCTCGCTGGCGACGACCGCGGCAAGCAGGGACGTGTGCTTTCCGTTCAGGTAAGCAAGAACCGTGCCATCGTTGAAGGTCTCAACATGGTATCGAAGAGCACAAAGCCCACCGCTAAATATCCCCAGGGCGGCATCATCAAGATTGAGGCTCCCATCCATATTTCAAACCTCGCCCTTCTCGATCCCAAGTCGGGCAAGCCCACCCGCATCGGACGCGCCCGCAACGAGGAAGGAAAGTCGATCAGAATTTCTAAAAAATCAGGAGAGGAGATTAAATAATGGCCAACGCAACACTTCATAAAGATTATAAGGAGCGCATTGTCCCCGCCCTTGAGAAAGAGTTCAAGTACACTACCGTCATGCAGGTGCCCCGTCTGGAGAAGATTGTAATCAATCAGGGTCTGGGCGAAGCAACTCAGGACAAGAAGATCATCGAGACTGCCATCAACGAGCTTACTGCCATCACAGGCCAGAAAGCTGTGGCAACCCTCTCGCGCAAGGACATCTCTAACTTCAAAGTGCGTAAGAAGAATCCTATCGGTGCTCGTGTGACTCTGCGTCGCGACAAGATGTACGAGTTCCTGGAGCGTCTGGTACGTGTGGCACTCCCCCGTATCCGCGACTTCAAGGGTATCGAGAGCAAGCTCGACGGCCGTGGCAACTACACCCTCGGCATCACCGAGCAGATCATCTTCCCCGAGATCAACATCGACGCCATCTCCAAGCTTCAGGGTATGAATATTACCTTCGTTACATCGGCAAAGACCGACGAGGAAGGTTATGCTCTGCTCAAGGAGTTCGGACTCCCCTTCAAAAACGCTAAAAAATAATCCTCCGATATGGCAAAAGAATCAATGAAAGCACGCGAGGTTAAGCGTGCCAAGCTGGTAGCCAAGTATGCCCAGAAACGCGCCGAACTCAAGAAGATTGTCAACACCGGCAATCCCGAGGACGCTTTCGAAGCAGCACAGAAGCTCCAGGCACTCCCCAAGAATGCCTCGTCAGTGCGCCTGCACAACCGTTGCAGCATCACAGGCCGTCCCAAAGGCTACATGCGCCAGTTCGGTATCTCCCGTATCCAGTTCCGCGAAATGGCTTCCGCAGGTCTCATCCCCGGAGTCAAGAAAGCAAGCTGGTAATCGGGAAAATCAACAGCCGAAACATTCCAGAATTAGTATTAAATATTGTTCGGACTTACGTCCGGATCAATTTAAAACAATTTACAAATGACTGATCCAATAGCAGATTATTTAACAAGATTGAGGAACGCGATCAAGGCCCAGCACCGCGTGGTCGAGATCCCGGCCTCAAACTTGAAGAAGGAGATCACCAAGATTCTCTTCGAGCAGGGCTACATCCTCAACTACAAGTTTATCGAAGGTGAGAATCCTGCCGGCACCATCAAGATTGCCCTCAAGTACGACCCCGTCAACAAGGTCAACGCTATCAAGAACCTCAAGCGTGTGTCACGCCCCGGTCTGCGCCAGTATACCGGCTACAAAGAAATGCCACGCGTATTAAACGGTCTCGGCATCGCAATCCTGTCAACCTCAAAAGGCGTCATGACCAACAAGAAGGCCAGCGAGGAGAAGGTAGGTGGCGAGGTGCTTTGCTATGTTTACTAATCAGATAGGAGGAATTTACAATGTCAAGAATAGGTAAAGCACCCATTGAAATACCCGCCGGAGTCACTGTCACCGTCAATGGCGACACTGTCACCGTCAAGGGCCCCAAGGGAGAACTCTCCCAGAAGGTTAATCCCGAACTCACCATCAAGGTGGAGGACGGACACGTTGTACTCACCCGCCCCTCTGACGACCGCGAACACCGCGCTCAGCACGGCCTGTACCGCGCTCTCATCCACAATATGGTTGTAGGCGTTAGCCAGGGCTACCGCAAGGAGATGGAACTCGTCGGCGTGGGCTACCGCGCCACTTCCGAAGGCCAGGTACTCGAGCTTGCGCTCGGATACTCCCACGCTATCTTCATCAAGCTTCCCAAGGAAGTGAAGATAGAGGCCAAGACCGAGCGTAACAAAAATCCGCTTATCATCCTCGAAAGCGACGACAAGCAGCTCCTCGGCCAGGTTTGCGCCAAGATCCGCTCGCTCCGCAAGCCTGAACCCTACAAGGGCAAGGGCATCAAGTTCGTCGGCGAGGTTATCCGTCGCAAGTCGGGCAAGTCAGCAGGTGCTAAATAATTAAAACAGGCAGAATCATGATATCCAAGATACAAAGAAGAAACAAGATCAAGACCCGCATCCGCGGGAAGGTGTCTGGCACTGCTGCTCGTCCCCGCATGACAGTGTTCCGCTCCAACAAGCAGATCTACGTGCAGCTCGTCGACGACCAGGAAGGCAAGACTCTTGTCTCCGCCTCCTCAAAGGGAATCGAAGAGGGCACTAAGACCGAAATTGCCGCCAAGGTGGGCAAGGCTGCTGCCGAGAAGGCTCTCGCCGCAGGTATCACCGAAGTTGTTTTCGACCGCAACGGCTACCTGTTCCATGGTCGTGTTAAATCATTGGCCGACGCTGCTCGCGAAGGCGGACTTAAATTTTAAAGAATCATGGCTTACAAGTATAACAGAGTCAAATCTACAAGCGATCTCGAACTCAAGGATCGCCTCGTGGCCATCAACCGCGTAACCAAGGTTACCAAAGGTGGCCGCACATTCACCTTCGCTGCCATCGTTGTCGTTGGCAACGAGGATGGTATTGTAGGCTGGGGCCTCGGCAAGGCTAATGAAGTCACCGCCGCCATCGCCAAGGGCGTGGAGGCTGCCAAGAAGAATCTGATTCGCGTGCCCGTACACAAAGGCACAATCCCCCACGAGCAGTACGCCAAGTTCGGCGGCTCGCGCGTCATCCTCAAGCCCGCATCCCACGGTACCGGTGTAAAGGCCGGTGGCGCTATGCGTGCTGTGCTCGAGAGCGTGGGCATCACCGACGTGCTCGCAAAGTCGAAGGGCTCTTCCAACCCCCACAACCTCGTGAAGGCTACTATCGAGGCCCTCGGCGAAATGCGCAGCCCCGCTCAGGTGGCTCAGCACCGCGGTGTAACCCTCGACAAAGTGTTTAACGGCTAATCCTAACTGACAATATGGCAAAAATCAAAATCACTCAGATAAAGAGCCGCATCAATGCCCCGAAGGTGCAGAAACTCACCCTCGACGCGCTCGGGCTCAAGAAGATGCATCATAGTGTCATCAAGGAAGACACTCCCAGCGTGATGGGCATGGTAACACGCGTACACCACCTGGTAGAAGTTACTAAGCTTTAATCGTAGAAAAATCATGGAACTGAATACAATTCATCCTGCCGTAGGCTCCAATAAAAAGAAGCGTCGTATCGGCCGCGGTCCCGGTTCGGGAAAGGGCGGTACATCAACACGCGGACACAAAGGTGCTAAGTCACGCTCGGGCTACAAGACCAAGATCGGTTTCGAAGGCGGTCAGATGCCTCTCCAGCGTCGTCTTCCCAAGTTTGGCTTCAAGAATATCAGCCGTGTCGAGTACAAGGCTATCAATCTTTCCGACCTCGAGACGCTTGCCGCTGCTCGCAACCTTGAAAAGATCGGTCTCGAAGAGCTCCGTGCTGCCGGATTTATCTCCGGTGCTCAGCTCGTGAAGATCCTTGCAAAGGGCAACGTCACACGCGCTCTCGCCGTTGAAGCCAACGCATTCTCCCAGGCAGCTCAGAAAGCCATCGAGGCTGCCGGTGGTTCAATCGCTAAAGTTTAAAGATAATGAGATTTGTTCAGACCTTAAAAAACATTTGGACAATCGAAGAGCTTCGCAAGCGACTTCTTATAACATTCCTTTTGGTATTCGTATACCGAATGGGATGTTATATCGTGCTTCCGGGTATACACCCCGACGATCTCGACGCGCTTGCAAGCTTCACCGCCGGAAGCGGTCTGATGCAGCT
>JAHZGZ010000043.1 GCA_019420545.1 Bacteroidales bacterium
CTATAACGGTTACAATGACCTTAACGACTATCTGGTAGCAATCGCAACGGCTGACGGCAGGTGATGTGAAATGACAGAGTGACGAATCATATAAATGACAATTCACTTACCGTATCATCGAAGTGACAGATAACATAATCCTTCTGTAACAGGCACACGTATTCACCTGCACACATATTCACTTGTGTACGTATGCACGCAGATATATGGGGATTTATAGAGGTGCATACACATGGATTCAGTGGGTAGTTTCGCGCTGCTTAAAACTGTTTTCGGGGTTGCAGATGGAGGGGAGCGAGTTTATGTTTTCGTATTACAAGTAATCCCGAAAACCGACCGCTCCTGAGGGTCACACAAAACACGACATAAACACATACCGAAAATGAAGACTACAAGGAAATGCCCGGCAAAAGGGCGACCACGGCTGGATGCCGAAAAGAGAAAATCAATACTCATAACCGTAAAATTCGATGTGGAGCAGTACGGCGAGATAATGGGAAAGGCGGTAACCGCAGGTCTCAACAAGTCGGAATACCTGCGCCACGCCGCCCTCCGCTGTACCGTCGTGCCACGACTTTCCGCGAAGGATTTACAGGCTATACGCGACCTTCAGGGAATAAAGAACAATCTGAACAGTGCCGTCAAATTCATCAATTATTTTATGAAAATGAACGGCAAGGCAGACGGTCAGCAACTCATAGAGAGTGTGGGAATGACAATGAAATGCGTCGGGTTCATTACGGATCTGATAGAAAAATACCGTAACGGAGGAGGGTGAGCCATGTTCGGGAAGATAACAAAAGGGAGCGGATTCCGTGGCTGCGTCGAATATGTGACCCGCAGAAAAAAGGACGGTCCCGACGGTACGCCCTGCGATGAATGGAGGCTTATTGATTCCGGCAGCATCGGCGGCGAGGAAGACCGCGAGGAGATAATCCGCTCTTTCGAGGATAACCGCTCCCTAAATCCGAGAGTGAAAAATCCTGTCGGGCATATCTCGCTCAATTTTGATGCGGAGGATGCCGAGAGGCTCGATGATGCCCTCATGGTGGAGATTGCCGGGAAATATATGGAGCGAATGGGTATCGTTGACACCCCGTATATAATCGTGCGCCATTTCGACAAGGCGCATCCGCACTGCCATATAGTGTTCAGCAGAATCGACAACCATGCCGGAACCATATCGGACAAAAATGATTATGAACGAAACCGGGATATATGCAAAGACCTCACAAGGGAGTACCACCTTAAAATCAGCGAGGGAAAGGAAAAGACCAATGTCAACCGCCTGCGCGGAGCCGAGAAAGTGAAATACCGACTGTTCCACATCATCAACGGCGCATGGAACAATCCGGGCGTGAACAGTTGGGAAAGGTTCGAGAAATGGCTCAGGGCCGGAGGTGTCAGTGTGGAATACAAATACCGAAAAGGAACATCCATCCGGGAAGGTGTCTCCTTCATCTATGAAGGCAGGAAGTTTTCGGGGTCGAAGGTTGACAGGAATTTCCGTTTCGGGAATCTTGACAGGCATTTCACGGAGTTGCAGAAAGCGTCAACCCGTGTTTCATCGGGACAGACCCGAAGACAGCCGGAGGTTCAGCAACCTGCCGTAACGGTCGGTGTTTCAAATATCGACACCTCTCCTGTCGAGGAACAGGGCTGGTCATGCGGAGGTGACAACGAGACTTGGCCGGAGTTCCGTGCGAGACATCCCGACCTGTCGCCGAAAGAGGCCCTTCGCCGTTTCCACGCGAAGAAAAGGGGTAGCAATATAAACGGGGGATTTCATTTGTAGATTAGATTAAGGTCTGCGTGTCATCACGACACAAAAGCGTGCATCGAAAGCACTCTTACTACTGAAGGCTCTGGACTGCCTATGGAAGTGGGAGATGTTTACCGATGCACGCTATGCAGACGCATAGCACAAGCATCGCTCGGTTCTCCCATGTCAGAATTGTCCAGATTCTCAGTAGAACTTCTGCGAAGTTATGTTATACTGTATTTTCAATGCGACAGGCTCTCCCGTCGCCTATATTTCCAAATTCGCCACAAAGATAGTGATTTTCGGCGAATTATGGGCTATGTCAGTCGCTGTTTCGGCGGAATCCGTAGAAACGCAGCTTGTAACTGAGCGTTGAACGGCTTATCTTCAACAGCCTCGCAGCCTCCGACAGATTGCCGTTTGAGCGTTCCAGAGCCTTGGCTATCTGCTTTTTCTCGATGTCCTCGTTTTTGAGGGTAAGCACATCGGGAACTTCTGGCTCAGATTGGAAGAATGTGATGTCCTCCTTCGTTATCGTGTCCTCTTTGGTGTGGAAGGCGGCAAAGAGAATCACATCCTTCAGCTCACGCACGTTGCCGGGCCACGGATATGTCCTCAACGACTTTATCGCCGATAAATTGAGTTTCTTTTTATCCATACCCGTCTTTTGTGAGTATTCGCCGAGAAAATAATCGGCGAGCGGTTCAATATCCTCAATCGTCTCGCGTAACGGTGGCATCACAATCTCCGCCTGTCTCAATATGTAATAGAGGTTGGGGCGGAATGTCTTTGCCGTGACCATGCCCAGCAGGTCGGGGTCTGCCGTGCCTATGACACGCACATCGGGATGTTCGGTTTCGAGGATATGGAGCATCACCGACTGTTTGTCGAAATTGAGCAGATGCACGTTCTTTATTATGATTGTGCCACCGGCGCTTTTGCCGAAATACCCCTTGATGCGGTTGTATATCTCGCTCTGTTCCGATTTCGGATTGTGGTTCCCGACAAGGGCTGCACTTCCGGCGTCAAGCACTATGCAGGGGCTTTCGTTTCTTGAACTGTTGAGATAGATTTGCCGCGCTATCTGTTCCTTTCCCGTGCCACTCTCGCCGAATACTATCACGTTGGCGTTGGTGGGTGCGATGTTCCGCACTGTTTCCTCGATGCGTCTGAAAGTGTCGCTCTTGCGGGGTATAAGGCTGTCATCGAGGACAAGCACGGCGTTTTCGGGTCTGGCATACCTGCCGACCGTCTCAACGAGCTGCTTGTCAATCGCCGGACGCTGCACCACATCCACGGCTCCACCGTCGCGCATCACCGAGAGAATATCCACGGCGTTCAGGTTGTCCACTACGGCAATCACAGGGAATTTATATCCTTCCTGCTTTTGCCAGCTTATTAACTCTTGCGCAGTGCCGTGGGCGAATTTCATCGCCGTGACCACGACTGCGCCGGGTGGCAGTTTCACCACCTCCTCTTTCGCAGCCTCCATATTCTCAACGGCAATCGGCTCATATCCGTGCTTGACAAGCAAGCCAGACATAAGCCGACGGTCGGATTCGGAGGCTTCTACAATGAGAACTCTGTTCATTGTGAATTTTGATATTTACATTATTTTATTGAATTTGAAACATAGACGGTGCGTAAAGAGCTAAAACACCCCGTGCTACATGGTAAAAAATTTTCACTCATCTTTTGAAAAAATTACAATAATACAACCTCTATTTTTCAAACATCGAGAAAGTGAACTGTTTAAGGGTAAACTTTATCCAGTTCTTTATAGCAAACAAACCCGAAACGATAGAGCTGATAAGACTAAATCTTAGTATATTACAAATTTTTATGGTCGAATTTTATTCCAATTTCCTGACTATTTCTCGACAACCTTCCTCGATAATATTGAAACATGTGTAATATACCTGTGCTGACTGATAGTGAGGATCCGGGAGGTCTGAAGATTCTCCGAAACAGATGTCGTTGAATAATGCGATACGATTCCAGTGTGATGGATCCAATAACCGCATCACTTCGGTCTTATGTTGCCTTGTCATAACAATGATTCGGTCGGCTGCATTAACCAATTCCGCAGTTATCATCACTGCCTTACCACCCATCGAATATCCATGCTCCGCCGCTATTTGACACATGATTCCTTCACGTTCTTGCCCGTATGGGACATCTGTTCCACATGATAGAATCTCAATGTCATCAAGGCTTGGTTCCTGAATCATTTTTCTCAATATGACCTCGGCAACTGCCGAGCGGCTTGCATTACCGGTACACACAAATACAATCTTCATTGGAGCGGATTTATTTATAAAATGAATATGTTACATTCCCGCCGGATTAACTTTTTGTTTTGAGCAATTGACAAGGAGGGAAGCCACTATGAAAAATATTCCCGTGCATACTACCCCCGTCCAACTGAAATGCTCCCAAGACAAGCCTGCGACAAAAGTCCCGACTGAACCGCCAAGAAAATAGACTGTCATATAGACTGTGTTTATCCTATTTATGGCTGAATCGTCCAATGCAACCACGCTGGCTTGATTTGACAGATGCACACACTGCATCCCGGCATCAATCAACAGAATAGCTATGATTATCCACAAATAGCTGTTATCTCCATACAGTGCAATTATCCATGTCAATAACATCAGGCAAGCTCCTATGACTGAAAAGAATCTCACCCCGTATTTCGGGATATAGCCGCTAATGAACACCACCGTCGAGGCCCCCGCTAATCCGCATAGACCGAGTATGCCGATAATGTTGTCACTTGCATAGAACGGAGCCTGTTTCAATCTGAATGCAAGGCAGCTCCACAATGCAAAGAATGAAGCGTATGCCAATGATGCCCTTAGTGATGCGACACGAAGATAAGGGTATTTTGCAAACAACCGCAGTAATGATTTCAAAAGATTTAAATATGTGTCCTGTTTGAGAGGCGGTAATGACGGCAACATTCTATGAATCATTGCAAAACAGCCAAGCATAAAGAAACTTGCCACGAAATAAACAGAACGCCAGCCATATGTGTCAGCCAATAATCCACTGACGACACGAGACCCCAAGATACCGATGAGAAGACATGATTGTATGATACCCACGTTACGGACTTTGTGTACGGGAGAAGAATTATATGATACCAAAGGGATGAAGAATTGCGGCATAACGGACGATGCACCTGCGAAAAAAGATGCTATCCACATACAATATATATTTGGTGAAACTGCTATTGAAAGCAATGCAGATGCCGAAATAATGTAGTTTGCCAATATAAGTTTCTTTCTTGACAGCAAGTCACCAAGTGGAATGACAAACAGAAGTCCTGCCATATATCCAATCTGGGTCAATGTCGCCACAATACTGGCTGAAAAGTCAGTCACATTAAAAGCTCTTGCCATACTTCCCAATAATGGCTGATTGTAGTAGCAATTCGCCACCGAAAGTCCGGTGGCGATTGCCATAAGAGCGAGCAAGGGAGTTGGAATACCTTGATTTTGTTTCAATTCATATCTCATGAGCCTATTGTTACTATGATGAGACTGCCTTCAATCCAATCAAAGACAAAATGAGGGTGACTAAAAAGAAAATTCTTATGGGAGCCGTAGATTCCTTGAAAAAGATTATTCCGACCAAGACAGTGCCTACCGCCCCAATTCCGGTCCAAACGGCATAGGCCGTGCCCAAGGGTAAGGTTCGGACTGCTTTTGCAAGGAGTGCCATACTCAAGACCGTGGAAGCAAGAAATCCACTTCCCCACAGATAGTATTCAAAACCGGAGGCAGACCTTGCTTTACCTAAACAGAATGTCAGGCTTACCTCAAATAATCCAGCCAATAATAATATTATCCAATTCATATCTGTATTTTTTAAATCGGATGCAAAATTAGCTAAAACATAGCGCGCAACTTTTTACATATGGCAAAAACGGTTTTATCATATGTAAAAATCAGTTCTGCCATCCTGATTCTGCCGGATATTTAGTAATTTTGCAAATAAATCGGAACCTATAAATTATGGATATAAAGCAGATAATCACCCAACGATATGCGATGCCTGAGTCATCTCTAAGCCGATTAAAGGAATGTCTGTCGGAAGTTTCATATCCTAAGGGATACCGGGTGTTGGAGAATGGGAAAATTGAAAAAGACATCTTTTTCATAAAGAAGGGAATTGTCCGTGCCTTTACTTTAATGGACGGGAAGGACATTACATTTTGGATTGGTAAGGAAGGAGCAACCATAGTTTCCATGAAGGGATATGTGAACGAAGAACCCGGCTATGAAACCATGGAGCTGATGGAAGACTCAATCTTGTATGTATTATCACGAAAAAAATTACAGGATTTATTTTTGCAGGACTTACATATTGCTAATTGGGGACGGCGATATGCCGAGATGGAATTGCTTGCTGCCGAAGAAAGGTTGATTTCCATGCTTTCTGTCATCGCCTCGGAGCGTTACAGCGAATTGCTGAAGAATAATCCGGATTTGCTGCAACGCTTACCTCTCGGAAGCATAGCTACATATTTAGGTATTACACAAACAAGCCTGAGCCGGATTAGGGCAAAAGTAAAATTGTTTAAATGAAGGTGGAAAAATCTCTGAAAACTGTAAATGCATGTTGAATAAGTTATGGTCTGATTATATTATATATATCCATAACTATATGTACTCATTTCCTTATCTATAGATATTATGGCTGGGGAAAGAGAACGTCATAAGGCAATTTCCCAGTCTGCCAACTCCAACAATTTATCTTTTCCCCCGTTCTACATCCACACCTTGAAAAGCACAAATACCGGCAATATCGCATCAAAATCGGTAAATCAACGAAACTTACCGCAATTAAAAATTCTAAACAATCATTAATTGTTCACAAAACGCTTTCTTTCTCTTACTCCATTTTTCGCTATCAGTACATTTTTAGTACATTTTTCAGACAATATTTGTGTTGATATATAAGCATTTAACGCGATTAAAAATTATCAGGGATTGATAAGCAAGCCCGACATAAGCCGACGGTCGGATTCGGAGGCATCTACGATTAAAACTCTGTTCATTAATGATTAAAGAATTAAAGCAAATGGCAGGAATCCCGCCATTTGCCTATTAGTGAATATTTTTATTGTATAATAGTTGCGTTTCGCAGTATCTTGTTCAGTCTTCAATATCCGAATAATGGAATACAAATGATCTAGATGTGGTTGTATAGGCTGAGAAGTAACCCAGAACATCTCCATTAAAATTATATATCGGATTTGAATGATTTTGTCCAGAAAGTTTTGCCGAGAACAGATAGTCATAGGTTTTCATATCTATGGCTCTTACTTCGATGGTTATATCATCTCCTTCAAACAAAATGGAATCATAATCGTCAGGGTCATTTTTCTCTGCCTTATCACGGCTCATGCAGCTTATATCAAACTGTATAGTGCTGTTTGAGCTATCAAGGTCACGCACGACATTCCATTTAAATAATTTGCCATTACGGAGTATCCGATAGTAATAATAGTTTATGTCATCGGCTTTGTCGCTTACATCAACTATCAGATGAAGCATATCGTTTCCCATCATTTCCTCCCATCGCATCCGGGTGGATATAATTTCAGTATATCCCGGCATCGTTGAGCTTGAAATGAAAGATTCACCTTCTATAACTACTGTAAGAGTGTATGTTTCACCGGGTTTACCAACGAATGAACGAGAACGGTATATGCCATCTTTATCGTACACCAGAGTTTCTTTAATACCGTTATCCGAAGACAGTGTAACGGATTGAACCTCTATTCCGTCCTTTAACACGGGGTCGTCAATATCCCGAGTCCCGGTTATAACTACTCCAGAGCCGTCGTTACAGACATGACCCTCTATCACATAAAGCGGGTCTATCGGACGATAGTCAAGCTGAATTTCCTCCTCACACGAGGACAGTAGGCACAATGCCAATATACAATATAGGTATTTCATTTGTTTTCAAAATTTTAATGTGTACGACACAGATGGGACCAGCCCGAAAAGTGAATGTTTCATGGTCTTAAATCCGGTCGGAGCATTTTCATCTGTCTCAAACACTATCAGAAATGGATTGTAGCGCGAATAGGCGTTGTATATTCCGAATGACCATTCATAAGTAAGTTTCGGCCCTTCATGTGTATATGTCGCACTTAAATCCAATCGGTGATACGCAGGTGCGCGGTATCCGTTTCTTTCGGCGTAATGGAACATATGAATCCCGTCAACCTCATATTTCGCACTTGGAGCCGTCAATGCCTGTCCTGTGTTGAATACCCATGCGGCAGACATATTCCATTTTTTATTGAACTGATATATTCCGACTACAGATATATCATGGCGTCGGTCGTTGCCGGCAGTGTACCACTCTCCGTTATTTATACCGGCTATCTTGTTCTGCGCCCAAGACAATGTATAGCCGACCCACCCGGTCAGTTTGCCTGCGTTCTTGCGTAAGGTGAATTCAAAACCATATGCGCGGCCCTTGCCTCCCAAGAGAATACGCTCTATCTCAATTTCGGAATTGAATGATTTTCCGTCCTTGTAATCATATATATTGCTGATATTCTTATAGAACACCTCGCCGGATATTTCCCATCGGGTGTTTCCAAAGAGTGCCACATATCCGGCACTAACCTGATCGGCTGTCTGAGGCTTTATGATGTTGCTGGTCATGGCATATCTGTCAAAGGGCATCGAAGACCCGGTGCTGCGTATGGCATGAATATTCTGCGAACTCCTGCTGTATGCCATTTTAATGCTTTGCAAATCAGTTATGCGATAATTGATGCTCAATCGCGGTTCAACTGACAGATATGTCTTATATGGTTTACCGTTACGAGGTGTAAAACTGTCGGTTATATTACCGCCCTCATCCACTTTGTAATATGGGGAACCTCCTAATGCCGACATTATGCCCAGACGGAGGCCACCCATCACATGAACACGCTCGTTTATGGCCCAGTCGTCATTTATCCACACTCCGCTTTCCCAACCTCGGCGTTGCTCCTTTTGATGAGTGGTTCCCATAGTCCATTCAGCGGATTTCAAGTCAATAAGAGCTGACTGCAATCCAAAATCCACATAATGATTCTCGTGAGGATTCCAAGAAAATGTATATTTTATACCTGTCTGACGCAGATGCCCGTTCATATTGTCATCCTCGGATGTTATCTGCATACCCATGTCGTTTATAAAATTGCCATGATATAGTGTAGCTACCGATGCAATCTGGTCATTAAATGTATGATACCATTTTGTCGTTGTAGTGATATTGCCCCACTGCATATTCATCATATCACTCATTCCGAGATTATCACGCCCGACAAATAAAGACACCGCGAGTTTGTCATTGTATCCTATATTGTAATTCACTTTTGCGTTTATGTCATAGAAATAGAGTGAGTTATCTTTGAACTGGTCTGTGAATTTCAGAAACATATCCATATAGGAACGTCTTGCAGAAACAAAGAACGAAAGTTTATCTTTGATTATCGGTCCTTCAATATCAAATTTAGCGGATAACAATCCTACCGTGAAAGAGCCTTTGTATCTTTCTGCATTACCGGCTTTGGTATTTACATCAAACACAGACGATGTTGCCCCGCCATAACGGGCTGGAATCTGACCTTTGTAGAGTGTGGCACTTGATAACGCAGGGTCGTTGAATGTTGAAAAGAATCCGAACAGATGTCCCGAATTTATAACCGGGGCATCGTCAAGCAGTACAAGATTCTGACTTGCGGTCCCACCACGCACCTGAAAGCCGCCGGTACCATCACCTTCTGCCGAAACGCCGGGGAGTAGCTGCAAGGATTTGAGTATGTCGCGCTCTCCAAACAATACGGGAGTTTTAGACATTTCATCAAGGTCAATACGCTCCATTCCCGGTTGCGTGTTTTTTAGCCTGTCCATCACGGAACGTGACAGCACAACGACCTCAGACAATTCGCTCGTGGAGCTTTGCAGCGAGAAATCAAGTATTGTATCGCACGATAACATGATCCTGCGTCTGTCGTTCTCAAAACCTATATATGAACATTCAATATCATACGAGCCTTCTTTCATGGAAAGCTCATAATTGCCGTCAACATCCGTTGCCGTTCCGGTGCTGCCACATCTTACCGAGGCCCCGATAAGAGGCTCCTTTGTTTCCGCCTCCATTACCCGGCCTTTTATGACGAATGTTTGCTGTGCAAATGCGTCAGCGGCACTTAATACCACTGCCATTGTTAACAGTATAATTGTCTTTTTCAATTTAACCATACATTACGACGCTATTAAATCCGGTGCAAAATTACTGCCGTATGTTCCGACACAAAAGGTCAAATCTTTGAACAAATTGGACTATTCTTAAAATGAAGGGCTAAAATTCAGATTTTTAATCTAATTTTGTGGTCTAAAAAACAAGCATACCAATAATGATACGGAAGAATTCAATTCTAAAACGGCTGACTTCATGCCCAGAAACCTGTCGCCTTGACGACGATTTCTTTGTCATTGACATAACGGCTGATGACTTTCCGGAAATTCCGGTGATTAACCATATGTATCAGTGTAGCGTATGTATAAGTGGAATATGTAAGAGTCGTGTAAATCTCAAGACCGTTGTATCTCCACCCGGTTCAGTAGGATTCACGTTGCCCGGACAAGTGGTGGAGATTATATCTGTGACAGAGGACTATAAGGCCACATTAATATCCTTATCGCCTGAATTTATAAGCTCTATGGGATTCCCGTATAATCTGAATATCTCAAATGTCCTTACCTCCAATCCTGTCGTCTTGCCTTCTAAAGAGGAGAACGAGGCGATCAGATTGTTCTGTGGGATGGCGCGCAGGATTCTCGCCCGTCAACGGCCACATATCCACGAGATATTGCGGAATCTTACATCATACAGCATGGCAGACAGCATTGTGGCGAAAATACCTCCCATATTGTCAAGAGAGGAAAATCTTGCCCAACAATACATCAATAATGTCAGTCAGAAATAATGTCAGTCAGAATTATCATCGAAGAAGAAAGGTTATTGACTATGCTTTAAAAATGAACATTACGCCCGGTTATCTTTCCTCTGTTGTAAAAAATGTTACAGGCAAAAGTGCGGCTGAGTGGATTGAGGAATATGTATTGATGGAGGCAAAGGCCTTGCTTGCATCGACCGACATGACCATTCAACAAATTTGCTATCAGCTCAATTTCCCTACACAATCATTCTTCGGAAAATATTTCAAAACCCACACAGGCGTTTCACCAAAAGCCTATCGCAGCCAGAATAAAAAATAAAAGGACGAATTTTGATATTCCAAAATCCGCCCTATAATTCACATTATTCTAACTCTTTTTTCAGATTTAGAAATTATACTGTAATTTGAGAAAGGCTCTGCTACCATAGTTTTCTTATCACCGATTGATTGGGCGGGAACATCAGCATGGTTAACGTGCTGTGGAGTTTCTTCGTGCTTAACCGCTTCGCCGAAGTCCTGCTTTTCCTGCTTGGGGGCAAGCTCGGCGGTAATCTTTTGGTCGAGGGTGGCAAGCTCCGCTTTGAGGGCTTTCAGCTCGTCTTCCTTGCCCCATGTTCGGGCGGCGATAGCTTGAAGTGTCGGCAGATCCACACGGAGTTTTTCCGATGTTCCTTATTTATCGTTTTTATCGTTTCTTATATTATAGTCAAAGAGAATGGTTTGATAAATGAAGTTGGGAATATGGCATAGCGGTGGCCGTCAGCGTATCTTCTGACACGGACAGACCGGGCTTCCATCGGCGCGAAGCAGTGCCGGCACAGACTATGCGGGATGGGTTACAGCTATCTCCGTCGCCAGTGGCGACCTTCCTCCGCTGTCGGGAGGGCATCGGCTAAGTAAGCCGGAAATGAATTTTGTAATCAGTCATTCTTGTCATTTTTTGGATTGTGGATTAAGTGGTGTCTGTCAGCAGTCATGTGGCCATGTAGCTACAATCAACTGACCGGGTTATTTGTCGGAAATACATTCGGTATTACGATTTACAGGCAGAATAGTAAACTGGCGATAACATCGTCCGGTTAGCAGTTCTGTAATAGAATAAGATGATTGAACTCTACGGGAGGATGTAAGCCTGTCATACTCCATACCTGTGGACCGATATTTCAAATGTACTCTTTGCGGATTGATAATCAGAACGGCGGTTCGTCGGATAGTTCCGTAATAATATAAGTAAATCGAACTCCTTGAAGGCAGTCTTGACTGTCAATCGCTCTACAAAGAAACAAAATAAAATCCATTTTAGCAAGCCATTAAAGCAGGCAATTATTTAGCAAACAGAGGTTTGCGTTCAGATTTCCTCGCTTTTCCCCGGATTTCCCGAAAGTGAAGCCGATTTTTTAACATTTCGCCGTGAAGATTTTTTGACCGCAGGTATGAGCCGCGTATCAATCGCCGGGATTTTTCTCTCATCGCTGGTAAATCCGGAATTTTTTTCGTATCTTTATATCAGCATCAAGGGGATTTTCTTCCTCCGGGCTTTGAAAAGCGGTCTTATCCCACCTTCAGAATGATACGGGCATCGTCTGATTTTTACTATACCGTTTTTCTTACTGGAAGAATGTCCACATGGACATAGCAAGGTGTCCGTTCAGTTACTGAACGGGTTTCGGGTAACTCACGTTCCCACGAAACGACCTTGCAATGCAGATATTCTCCAAAGTCGAATATCCCGTGTCATTACCTGCGGTACTCCATTTCCCGCTGATGCAGACCACCACAAATCCATAAATATTATGACTGAAATTTCTAAAAACGGGCGACCGCCGTCGCCCAACCGATGCACCCACTGCGTCATGGTACGCTTTGACGACCTCGAATGGGATGCCCTCACAAGGATGATGGAGAAAGCCGACGAAACAGTCAGGGCGACTTTCATCAAGCGGCTCATATTCGGAAAGCCGTTCAAAGTTCTTACCACCGACCGCTCACTTGCCGTTTACTGCGCCAAACTATCTGAATTTTTCGCACAGTACCGCACTGTCGGGGTGAACTATGACCTCGTTGTGAAGGAGCTTCGCGCCAATTTCACCGAGAAAAAAGCCATGACGCTTCTATACAAACTGGAGAAAGCCACCCTAGAGATGGCGAAAATCACGGCTGATGTAAGGGCGTTGTCACTGCAATTCGATGAACAATGGTCGCTAAAATCTCGATAGGATCATCGCTCTACGGCGCGCTGTCATACAACGGGGAGAAGATGAATAAGGAGCAGGGGCGTGTGTTGGGAGCTAACAAAATAATTCTTCCGGCAGACGGGCAGATCGACATAGCCCGCATGGTGGAGAATTTCAACGCCTTCATGCCCAAGACCGGCAAGAC
>JAHZGZ010000044.1 GCA_019420545.1 Bacteroidales bacterium
CAGTGGATGTCGTCACGTATGGCGTCGACATATTCAGTATCTTCTTTTGTAGGATTGGTATCGTCAAAACGCAGGTTGCATGTGCCGCCGAATTTCTCTGCGACACCGAAGTCCATGCATATTGCCTTTGCGTGGCCGATATGGAGATAGCCGTTGGGCTCGGGCGGGAAACGGGTGTTGAGACGTCCGCCATTCTTGCCGACAGCAAGATCATCGGCTACCAGCTGCTCCACGAAGTTGAGGCCGCTTTTGCCCTCCTCTTCATTGACTGTTTCAATAAATTCCGACATAGCAATATATGATTTTCCCGCAAAGGTAGCAATATTATATGAATCCGCCAACTGTTTTGTCGCGCCACATAACGCATACTTTCCGAGTGCCGGAACCGCATGCCGCCATGGCTTATCATTTGCTCACAGGCTTCCACTGGCGGCGCGGCTTGCCCATGCAGCGGTCGATAATCCTCCGCTCGAAGCGCGACAGTCTGGGCGCGTCAGTCGGCGCATTGCCATCGGCAGCAACTGTCCCGGCGGCGGGAGAATCATATTTTGGCGACGGATTCCGTGGCACATCATGTTCGACCAAGGGTATATCAGCGGTTTTCAGCCGGTTATCAACAGCTGTCCTGATGTTTTTACGGGCAACTTCCCTACGCCTTTTCCCGGCTATCCCCGCGACAACGGCAGCGCGCTTTTTCCAGGCCAGACGTGCAGCCCGCGCTTTGGCATTACGTGCCTTGCGGCAATCAATCCGGTCTTTGATGATTATAAACAGTCCCATTGCCGCCGGCTCAAGCGCTCCGGCGGCCGGCATGACATCGCTCTTCTGATAAGCGACAATCGCATTTTCAAGACTTTTTGCCGATTCCTCGGAAAGAAAAGCCATGGCGCTGCGCCATACTTCGTCGAATTTGTAACGTGGTGTCCGTTCCATAGTATGATAATTGATGTGTGTATATGTATATAGATGATAAATGAGCGATGATTTGTGTTTTTATAGCGATCGGATTATACTTCCACAATTGCTGAATAATATCTTCAACATTTTTACATCGCAAATATACAATCGCATGCCGACATATCCAACCATCCTCCGACATTTAACACTCGTTAATCGCATATTTCACAAATAATTCTCCGGATCCGACATGAATAGAGTTAAGAACTGTGCAGTTCGGAACTGTATAGTTCTCATCAAGCCATTATTGCAATAATACACCGCACAATAAAATTTGACCGGGAGGGCGATTCTTCAGACCACCGCGATCATGCCTGGATACATGATTGTCGCAGTGAGCCAAGCATCGCCCTCCCGGTCAAATCAGAGTTCTCTCGGAGCTCTCAGAGTGCTCAGAGTTCTCGGAGTCCTCGGAGATCTCTGAGTGCTCCGAGAACTTTATTTTCAGCGGAGGGAGGGGGTTGTAAGGAAATCGAGGACGCGTGTGCGCAGTATAAGCTCGTAGCGGGCCTGGATCGCCTGAGTGGTGGCCGTCAGGGCTTTGGACTTGGCCTGCTCGTAGTCGGTGGGTGTGGCGCGGCCTACGCTGTATTTCTCCTGCATGGCCTCGAAAGCCTTGTTGGCGGCATCGCGGGCCGTCTCCCCGGCAGCAAGACGGCGGCGTGCACCGTCGGCCTGATAATAGGCCTGCTGCACCTGACGCATAAGTTCCTGCTCGGTCTGGTCGAGCTGAAGCTCCGCGGTGATTTTCTGCACCTTGGCACGTGTAACCTGATTGCGGGTCTGCAAGCCGTCGAACAGAGGCACCGACAACGAGAATCCGAACGATGTGGAGTAATTGTTTTTCATCTGGCGGCCGAACGGCTCATTGTCGAAACCGCTTACAGTATAGTAGCTCGATCCGATTCCGGCATTGAACGACAGGCGCGGTATGTATCCCGTACGGGCCACATCGATGCTGCGCTCGGCGGCAGTGATATTGGCACGGGCGGCCGCCACGCTATGGCTGCGCCCCATGGCACGGGAATACAGTTCGGCGAGCGGTGCCATCGGACCCGCAGGCAGGTCGGCCTCAATCGGTTCGATATCAAATCCGTCGATATCGTCGATATAAAGCAGCTGCGCGAGGTCGACGAGCGCCAGACGCGTGTCGTTTTCAGCAGTTGCCACCGACAGGCGGTCCTGAGCAAGCTGCGACTCCGCCTCAAGCATATCCACTTCCGGGATCTTTCCGGCCTCGAGCAGTGCCTTGCGCCGGGTCAGCTCATACTCCGACAATGCCTCCTGATGAAGTGCCTCCTGATGAAGTTCCTTCTGATAAAGCACCTGAAGATAACCGGCGATGACATTGAGCGTCACGTCGTCCTTCACCGACTCAAGCTGCTGGAGCGCGGCGGCAAGCGAAGCCTTGGCATACGCAACCTGACGCGGAGTGTTGAGTCCGTCGAACAGCGGCAGCGACAGGTTCACACCCCACTGCGTATTGGAAGTATTGCGGTCGGCATAGGTATTCTCGGAGGTCAGGCCTCGCCCGATATTCCATCCCTGCGACAACTGGGCGCCAAGCGTGGGAAGATAGCCCGACCTGGCCGAGGCGACACCTACATTACCCTGACGCACATCGACAATGCGCTGCTGTACCTGAAGGGAATGCTCCACAGCGTAATTGATACACGAGTCGAGACTCCATGATGATGCGGCGGCGTGCATACACGGCGCAAGCAGCAACGGTATGGTAAATATAGACTTATTCATAATCACTTGGCTGAGATTTCACTGCCGCGCAGACGGTCGTCGGCGCCGATACCGTTCTTGATCTGGATATTGATACCGTCGGACAGACCGGTAGCGACTGCAATACGCTCGAACTTATACTCGGGCACCGTATCGGTAAGACGATAGACGAAAGCGGAATCACCGCCCCACTCTATCACCGATTCGGGCAGAGTCATCACGGAATCGGCTTGCGCGAGGGTAATGGTGGCGTTGGCACTGTAGCCGGCACGCAGATTCACCGAATCAGGCACCTCGATGGCGGCCTTGATCTCGAAGGTGTTTGAACCGTTGTCTTCCGTCGACTTCGGAGCGATATATTCGATCACAGCCTTGGGGCTTACCTCGGGAAGCGCGCCGATCGAAATAGCCGTAGCCATGCCGGTGCGGAGCAGTCCCACCTCGGTCTCGTCGACCTTTCCACGGAATATGAGGTTGCGCATATCGGCGATCTTGGCCACGGTGGTACCGTCGTTCATCGTATTGGCCTGGATGACCGACGTACCCACCTTTACAGGCACCTCGAGCACCTGTCCGTCGATGGTGGCACGCACAAGGGTATTCGATTCGGAGGCGTTGTAGGAGCTGACACCCTCGCGCACGATGCGCAGAGCATCCTCGGCGGCGTCAAGTTCCTGGGCGGCCTTCTTATAGTCGGCTTCGGCATTCTCATACTCTTCGCGGGCTACAAACTTGCGTTCATACAGTCCGCGTGTGCGCTCATATATCTGACGGGCCAGATCAAGCTGGATTTTTGCCGTCGACACGCGCGACTGTGCCGATGACAGCTGCGACTCTTCGGGAATGACCTTGATGCGCGCTATCACATCGCCGGCCTGCACCATGTCGCCGGCTTCGACATTGATTTCGGCTATTATGCCCGAGATCTGCGGTTTGATTTCAATCTCGTCGCGCGGTTCGATCTTTCCGGTGAGTACGGTAGTGCGGCTTATGCTGCCGGTAACGGGGCTGACAAGTTCATAGCTCACCGGCTTTTCGCGGGAGTTAAGAAAAAGGTAGACGAACGTGCCCACAAACAGCAGGCCGACAATTGTCCAGAGAATAATGCGTGAGGCTTTCCTCATTGTAGTATGTTATTATATTGGTTAATTATCGTTCAATGCCTCGATGGGCTTTATGCGCATGGCCTTGAGTGCCGGTATGATGCCGGCACTTACACCGAGCACGAGGAACACCAGAAGGATCCACACAGCCGATGCAAACGCGAGCTGGAAGCCAACCTGGGTGCCGTCGGGGCCTGCCGTGAGTTTGCCCGCTATCCCGAGCACCGCCACGGCGAAACAGATTCCCGCCACACCGGCCACAGTGGTGAGCACAACGGCCTCCGAGAGGATCTGCGCGATGATGTCGCGCGGGCGTGCGCCGATAGCGCGGCGTATGCCGATTTCCTGCGTACGCTCCTTGACGATGATCCACATAATGTTGCCGACGCCGATTATGCCGGCAAGCAGAGAGCCGAAGCCCACGAAAAGAGCCAGAAGATCGATGCCGCTGAAAAGTCCGTCGACCTGCTCGAAGTTTTCCGAGATATCCCAGTACGGGATAGCCTCGTCGTCGTCGGGCGAGATGGTATGGCGGTTCTGAAGCACGCGTTTAATGCGTCCGCGCAGTTTGCCGGGCGAACTTCCGTCGCGTGCGGTAAAGGCTATGTAATATACCCTTTCACCAAGGTTATAATTCTGGCGCATCACGGCGAGCGGAAGCACCAGCATCTCCTCCATGCTGCCGCCGATATTGATATTGTCGTTGCGCTGCTTTACCACGCCAACCACATGGTAATATATGTTGTTGGCCTGCACGTATTTGCCAACGGGCGAATCAGTTCCGAACAGCTCGGCGGCGACACGTGCGCCGATAAGGCAGTTCTTGCGCAGCTGCTGTTCGTCGCTTTCGTTGAGCAGGCGTCCCTACAGAAGCAGAGGTTCCATTACCTTATAATAATCGGTGGTGAAACCCTGTATCCTGCCGTTGGCGTAGCTTTTGTCACGATAGGATACAGCACCATTGGCGTCCACGACACCACTCATGGCATCGATCTCCGGGACTGCACGGCAAAGTGCGTCGACATCCCCCTGGGTAAGATTCCAGGAGCGTCCCTTCTGATAGCCTTTGAACGCACGGGTGGTATTGCTCGAGAAAATGAACGCGGAATTGGTGGCGAAGCCGTCGAAGTTGCGCATCATCAGCCCGCGTACGCCCTGGGCGCCACCGATAAGCATCGCCAGCATGGCGGTTCCCCAGAATATGCCGAATGCGGTAAGGAAGGTACGCGTCTTGTTGCGCGACAGTGTGGCCGTGATCTCACGCCAGTTGTCTATGTCGAAAATCGGATTTTTCATTGACTGTGAGTGATTGGTCGGTGGATCGTCGGGATTATTCGGTGCGCAGCGCCTCGACAGGTCGTATCTTCAGCGCTCGCATGGCCGGGAAAAGTCCGGCAACGGCTCCGGCCAACACGAGCAACACTGTTACCTGGACGGCGAGACCGATGTCGACACGCGGATCCTTGATGAACTCCACATCGGCAAAGGCGTATGTCATGATCTCGCCGGCGACAGTGCCGAGCAATATGCCTACATAACCGAACATTGTGGTAATAACCACCCCTTCGAGAATAATCTGCATAAGTATGTATCGCGGACGTGCACCGATGGCGCGCCGTATGCCGATCTCATGGGTGCGCTCGCGCACGCTTACAAACATGATGTTGCTCACACCGACAATGCCGGTAATAAGGGTAAGGAGTCCTATGGCCCACATCACCCAGTTGAGCACGCTCATGGCCGTCTGCTGGCTAAGGTAGTTGGCGAAGCGGTTCCATATCCATATGGCGCTCTCGTCGTCGGGATGGAACGATTCGGAACGGCCCATCGACTCGCGTATGTCGCGCTCTATCTTTTCAGCCTCCTCATAGGTTGACATTCCTTTGACATTGACGCGTATCGTGCCGAGGTCTTCAGAGAAACCGTTCATGGCCTTGGCACATGAATAAGGAATATATATCGAGGATATCCAGCGGTGTTCGTAGGTGCCTATCACCCGGAATGCCAGCCCGTTGATCTCGAGTATCTGCCCGACTGCGCGTTTGGGTGATCCGTAAAGCGTAGTGGCGTTGCGCTCCTCAAGCACTACAACCTTGGAGGCGCTATCCACATCACGGTCGTTGATAAACCTGCCGTTGGTGATGCGTAGCTGCTCTTCATCGCGCATGATAGGATATACACCCGAATACGAAGAAGTTATGCTTGTGCTGTCGCTGCGCATTACTACGGAGTTTCCTTCAAGAATACCCGACACGGCAGAGACGTTGGCGGGTATATCGTGGTGCAATGCTTTCATGTCGCGCTCTTTCAGGGGCACCGAGCGTCCGGCGCCCAGGCCGTTGAACGGCTTCGACGTGCGGCCGCCCCACAGCTGTATGACGTTGCTGGTCTGGCCCATGGGTGAGTCCTCGAAAGCTGTGCGTACACCCTTCGCGAAGCCGAGGAGCACGATGAGCATGAATATACCCCATGCCACGGCTATGCCAGTAAGGATAGTGCGCAGTTTGTTGGTGCGCATGGTCTGCCAGATTTCATTAAACAGGTCGAACATGGCTTTCTGTTACTTTTCTTCGGCGATTCCGACCGGCCCGGGAACGGAAGCCGCAGTTTCAACATCCGGAGCGGCGATCTGCCCGTCGGGGATGATAAGTCCATCGGAAATGCGGATAATACGGTTGGTCTGCG
>JAHZGZ010000045.1:0-773 GCA_019420545.1 Bacteroidales bacterium
TCGTTGGCCTTGGTAGCCGAAAATTTCTGTGTAATCTGGGAATTAGCGGCCGTAATCGCCACCATACATGCCGAAATAGCTATTATACGGTTATATTTCATGATTCAGAAGTTTTCAATGATTGATTGAATAATTCACAATGTCGCGTATCGCACGTGATGTATTGCGCGCCACATCGGTAGCGAGCACCCCATAGGAACCATCGGATTCACCGGCAAGAGTACCGGCCATGCCATGCACATACGCACCTATCGCAGCAGCAAGGTCAGGAGTATACCCCTGCGCGATGAACGAGCCGATAATGCCGGTAAGCACGTCGCCGCTGCCCGGAGTGGCAAGAGCCGGACATCCGCTCCCGATGAAGTAAATCTTGCCATCAGGGCGCACCACACTTGTGTAACGCCCTTTCAGAAGTATTATTATATTATAGTACGATGACTTCTCCACAGCTGTCTTCAAGCGCGTTTCATGGGAAGTATGCGTGCCGAACAACCGGTCGAACTCTCCTGCATGAGGTGTGATCACCGACATGGGAGGCACATGTTCCAGCAGATTCGGACGCTGGGCTATACAGTTAAGCGCATCCGCATCTATCACCATCGGTTTTGATGCGGTATTTATAAAAGTCTCTACCGCACGCATGGTATAATCATGAGTGCCTATACCCGGACCGATAGCTACAACATTATAGTCATGTTTGGGTGATATTTCGGTAATCACTATGTCATGCTGATCCGCATGAAACATAGCCTCGGGCACGGCGGTCTGCATGG
>JAHZGZ010000045.1:783-2133 GCA_019420545.1 Bacteroidales bacterium
AAACCCGCAGCGCGGGGCATGTACGGTAAGCTTTCCCACACCCGAACGCAGCGCGCCGAGCGAAGCCATCTGTGCGGCGCCCATCATTCCGTAGCACCCGGCCACAAGAAGCATCGATCCGAAATCGGCCTTGGATGAAAATTCAGGACGCGGACGCAAAATTCTGTGCACATCGCTCTCCTCAAGCAAATAATACGGACTTTGCTCCCCTTTCGCCTCATTTCCGGCAAGCTTTATATCGAGCACTTTCCATTCACCGAGAAATTCGGCGTTATCCTGAATAAAAAACGACAAACGAGGGAATTCAATCGCAAGCGTGAGAGAAGCGTGGATGACGTCGCGCGACAGCGTGGCCTCGTTCCACTCGGCAAACATGCCCGATGGTATGTCAATCGATACAATCGTGGCATTGGAGCTGTTGATATAATCGACAAGCGACTTGAATCCGCCCTTCAATGGCTCCTTCAGGCCCGATCCGAATAATCCGTCAATCACAATCGTCTCGCGGGTGATTACCGGCGGGTTAAAGTCATTCGTGATTTCAGTAAAAGTAAGGCCGGGCACATCGTTCAATGCATCACGGAAATGCGCGCATGCCTCGGAAAGCCCACGCTCTGTCACATTAAACAGAAGGACTTCAACGGTATATCCTTCATCGGCGAGCATCCTGGCGACGGCAAGAGCGTCGGCCCCGTTATTTCCCGGGCCGGCAAACACCATCATCGGACGCGACGCACGCCACCGGCTCATGATTTCCCATGCCACAGCCGATGCGGCCCGTTCAACGAGTTCTATGGTAGTAACGCCCTCTTTCTCAATCACAGCGCGCTCAATCGCTCTGATCTGGGCATTTGTAAATATCTTCATTATTAAGAGCTTGTTTAATAATAAATGTTACCGTAGCAGTCATTTCCTGCATGCAGCGTTTACGCAAAATTACAAAATCTTACGGGCACATGAAAGATTTGTCGTTATGAAGTCATAAATTTCACCTAAATTTGCATCGAAAAATATTCTTGAACAATATGTCCACAATCATACTCGGCATTGAATCGTCATGCGACGACACATCAGCCGCCGTAATCCGCGACGGGCTGTTATTGAGCAATGTCATTGCCAGCCAGAAAGTACACGAAGAATATGGAGGCGTGGTACCCGAACTCGCCTCACGCGCACACCAACAGAATATCGTGCCGGTGGTTGATACCGCCATCAGGCGCGCGGGCATCACCCCTGCCGATCTTTCGGCCATCGCCTTCACACGCGGCCCCGGACTGCTCGGCTCGCTGCTTGTCGGCACGTCATTCGCCAAGGGAATGGCAATCGGACTGGGATGCAAGATGGTTGATG
>JAHZGZ010000045.1:2143-9703 GCA_019420545.1 Bacteroidales bacterium
GATGTGAATCATCTCCACGGACATGTGCTCAGTCATTTCATCCGCAAGGCCGAGACCGATCCTACCCCCGGATTCCCCTATCTGTGCCTGCTTATCTCGGGCGGCAATTCTCAGCTCATTCTGGTAAAAAGCCCGCGCGACATGCAGGTCCTCGGACAGACTATCGACGATGCCGCCGGCGAGGCGTTCGACAAATGCGCGAAAGTAATGGGGCTCCCCTATCCCGGCGGCCCCCACATCGACCGTCTTGCTCAGGAAGGCGATCCCAAGCGCTTCAAGTTCGCGAAGCCACATATTCCAGAACTCGATTACAGCTTCAGCGGGTTAAAGACATCGTTCCTGTATACTCTTCGCGACAACGTAAAGCTCGATCCTGAGTTCATCGAGAAAAACCGCGCCGACCTTGCGGCTTCGCTCCAGCATACCATTATCGCCATACTCCTTGACAAACTTGACAAGGCGGTCAAACTCACAGGAGTAAAAACGGTAGCCATAGGTGGCGGCGTTTCGGCCAACTCCGGCGTGCGTGCCGCCATAGCCGACTATTGCGAGCGCAACGGCCTGACAGCTTTCATTCCCGAGCGCGCATTCACCACCGACAATGCCGCCATGGTAGCCATCGCCGGTTATTTCAAATATCTCGACGGCGACTTCTGCCCGCTTGATGCCGCCCCATATGCACGAGTTACGGTATGAACACCTCCAAAGAAGCAACTTGTGCCGGAGCCTCCGGCAATGAAGCCCGCGCGCTCCTGGCTCTTCTTCGCGAAAAAGGCCTTACCCTGTCGACTGCCGAAAGTTGTACCGGAGGCAATATCGCCCACAACATCACGCTCATCCCCGGCAGTTCCGAACTGTTCATGGGTGGAATTGTCTCCTACAGCAACGATGTCAAGCACCGTGTGCTCGGAGTAAGCGAGGAAACGCTTGCCGCCCATGGCGCCGTGAGCCGCCCCGTGGTCGAACAGATGACTGAGGGCGCATGCCGAGTATGTGCCACCGATTGCGCCGTAGCTACATCAGGCATAGCCGGGCCCGGCGGAGCCGTTCCCGGCAAACCGGTCGGGACAGTGTGGATCGGCGCCCGATGCCGTGATAAATCAGAGTCACACGTATTCCATTTCCCGGGCGAACGGGCCGAGGTGATCGATCAGGCTACGGCAGCAGCCCTCTCCATGCTTCATTCGCTGCTCATTGATGCTATTGATGCATAGGAGTTCTAAAAATTTACACTCCATCAATCCTGTGGCACAAGATTTTTTTGTAATTTTGCCGAAACAATCATCACCACGATGAATACAGTGACATATAACGGGCTGAAATTCCGGCCTTATATTACCCACGAAACCTCATTATCTGCGTGCTTACCGGTGCGTTCCCTTTTGCTGCCGATCTGTTCCACTCATTGGACATTGATGCGGAGATAGCTTTCATCCGGCTTAAAAGCTATGAAGGCACGTCGACGACGGGCAACGTCAAGCAAGTGCTCGGCCTCACTGAAAACATCGAGGGTCGTCACGTAATCGTGGTAGAGGATATCGTCGATACCGGACACACCATGAGCAATCTCATCAAGGATCTCAACGCAAAGAATCCCGCCTCTGTAAAAGTCGCCACCCTGCTTTTCAAGCCTCAGTCAGAGCAATGCGGTGTAGTGCCCGACTATGTAGGATTTGAGATCCCCACAAAGTTTATCATCGGCTTCGGCCTCGACCTCGACGGGCTGGCACGCAACCTGCGCGACATCTACGTAATCTGCGACAGCAAGGAATCTGCTGAAGCTTAGCCGCTCTTCCCTCTCCTAATCAGCGGTATGGATGAATGGCGCCGGGCTTGTAGGCGCTATAAATTTTCGACCTATATTCATTTATATATTTCATATTCTATATATTAAACAATTATGTTTAACATCGTCATATTCGGTGCCCCCGGGAGCGGAAAAGGCACTCAGAGCGACAAACTGATCAACGAATACGGTCTTTATCATATCTCAACCGGCGAAGTGCTGCGCGATCATATCGCCCGCGGCACAGAACTCGGCAAGATTGCCGACAGTTATATCTCGCAAGGCCAGCTCATTCCCGACGAACTGATGATAAAAGTTCTGGAGCATGTTCTTGACAACACTCCCGAAGCGGAAAAAGGTGTTATATTCGATGGCTTTCCCCGTACTATTCCACAGGCAAAGGCTCTTAAAGAGATGCTGGCCCGACGTGGATCGAAAGTACACGCAGTCGTCGGGCTGGAAGTCGACGAAAAAGAGCTTGTCGACCGTCTGCTGAAACGCGGCCAGATGTCAGGACGCAGCGACGACAATCTCGACACTATCACACAGCGTCTGAATGTATATCATTCACAGACCTCCCCGCTGCGCGACTATTATAAGGAGGAAGGCAAATATCACGCAATCCCCGGCTCAGGCCAGATCGACGATATCTTCTCCGATATCAAGACACGCCTCGATGCCGTAAAGTCACTGCAATGACCCCACACAAGGAAAATCCCATACAATCGGCGGCGAAGGAAGTTTACAACATGCTCCTTCGCCGTCAGGCTTTTGAGGCGATGCAGCTTGCCGACGAACTGGTTTCCGACGCAATGTCGCAATGGCAAAAAGAACACAGCGATACCAACGCACAGGATGTTCTTACCGCAGCATGCGCTCTTGCCGAGGCGCAGATTGCAGCCGGCCGCCTCAAACCGGCTCTCAATACCGCTCTGCGCGCAATAGCCACGACCGCACGCGTCAACGCCGGCGACCAACAGCTCATGATGTGCTATCTCACGGCATGGAACGCCCTCGAGCAGCTGCTGAATCTTACTATCCCCGACGATGCGCGCCGCAATGCCGTAGCCGATGCCACACGCTATCTCGGATCGCTCCTCTATCATTATTATTATGCCACCGGGCATACCGATCCCGACTGCGCAGCGCTCCACGACGCCTACGACGCACTGAAGGTAATCACCTCTCTCGTGCGCATCGATCCCGATGCCGACACCTCACGGACGCTCCACCTGCTGGTCTCGGCCCTCGGAGCAGCCGACCTTGCGGAATAATCATCCGGCCGCGTCCGCCATCCGCCCACATCCACCCATCCACACATAAGCAAGGCGCCACACCGACATAAGCGGTATGGCGCCTGATATTTTACAGCGCTGACAGCGACTTTATCAGAAAAGCCATGCGGCAGTCACCGTCCAGAAACGGTTCTTACCGTTGATCTTGTCAGCAGCATCTTCGTAAGTCTTTGTCAGACCCAGGCCATAGCTGCCTGCCACCTGAAGATGGCTGAAAAGCTCTACGCCAAGACCAAAGTTCCAGGAGAAATTAGATTTGTTTGTCTTCATAGCCACCTTGCTGTGGTCGATCATATATCCCCATTCCGGACCGGTAGTAATGAACGGAACTACAATACGACTGATTACCGGAAAGCCGAAGCGATATTTGAGGTTGATGGGAATTGCGACATAATCGCTATGCACGGTAGTATATTCGCCCTCTTCTCCTACTTTACCTTCGCGACGCACGTACATCAGTGAAGCGTCGAAAGCGAATCCCAGCAGAGGAATACGTCCGTCGAGCATCACACCGCCGGTGAAGCCGGTACGGTTGTCGGAATCGAAAGCTTTCTGATTCATATGCAATTCATTGATGCAGATACCGACTTTCGGGCCGAAGCGAAGCTGGGCCGACGCAGGGATTGCAAATGCAAGAGCCACCATTACTGAAGCGATGACAAGTGATAATTTCTTCATAATTAATATTATTTAAGTTACACTAAAAGTATGTTCACTATTTGATTTATGTCAGGATTTAGAGAGTAATTCAAACCGCCTTAAACCGTCATATCAGCGGATGCGGCTGTCAACTGAAGCACCCGCCTTAAACCGAACAGCCTTGCGCCCCGGAATCTCGATATGTTCGCCGGTATGAGGATTATATCCGGCACGGGGCATCTTTTCCGACACGCTGAATGTGCCGAAACCGGCCAGCGAGACCCTGCCGTTATCCTCAAGCACATCTATTATAATGTCAATACAGTTTTCGACTACCGCGCGGACGTCACCGCGAGCTATCCCGGTGCGTTCGGCAATTGTCGTCACAAGTTCGGTTTTATTCATGATGATACAATCGATTTTCGGTCAGCACAGGCATCACACATCAGTATCGCACATTTCACGAACCTACAGCATAATGCATATTACCGCGCAAATTTACATTTTTAATTCAAATTTCACACTCTTTCTGTTAAATATTGTCGAAATTTTATTTAAAAATGCTGTAATACGCCTCCGCACGCTGTATTACGGCTATTTTTCCGTAATTTTGTAGTTTGAAAATTTAAAGAGAATCATTGTAATCTGACTTTAGAGCACTTATGTTTCGCAACGGTAGTTCAATCTGGAGTGCAATACCTCCGGTCACCAAAAACCTCATCATAATCAATGTAATCATCTGGTTTGCCATGGTGCTGTTCCATGGCTCATTCGCCGACAAGATGCTTGACCTGGGCGGTCTCCACTATTGGAAAGGGAGCGACTTCCATGTCGGACAGCTGTTCACCTATATGTTCATGCACGACACGTCCAATATGGCCCATCTGTTCTTCAACATGTTCACCCTGTTCATGTTCGGTATAACGCTTGAAAGGGTACTGGGCGGAGCCAGGTTTCTCTTCTATTACATCACATGCGGCGTAGGTGCCGGTCTTATACAGGAATTTGCATGGATGCTTACGGCTGAAGATCTCGCCATAAAGACATTTGCCAACGCCTACGGAGTGGGATTCGAGGAGATGGCCGATGCGATAAAGCGTGTCGACATGGGATTCACGGTAGGCACCGTCGGGCAGAACCTCCAGATGTTCTATAACCACTATCTCGTGACCATCGGAGCTTCAGGCGCCATCTACGGTGTGCTGCTCGCGTTCGGTATGCTCTTCCCCAACCGTCCGCTTTATCTTATGTTCATCCCCGTGCCCATCAAGGCCAAATGGATGGTCATGGGCTACGGCCTTATCGAACTTGCCCTCGGCGTAAGCTCCGCCAACGACGGCATCGCCCATTACGCCCATCTCGGAGGAATGCTCTTCGGAGTTCTTCTCATTCTTTATTGGAAACATCAGGGTATAATCCGCCGAAATGACTTTTATTGATACACTTTCCACCATGTGGCGCGACAGCAGCGCACTGCTTCGGCTGATCATAATCAATGTGGCCATGTTCGCATTGATCATGGTCGGACGGCTTGTGGCGTCGCTGTGCGGATCAGGCATCATTACCGAACTGGTCGGCTGGCTTGAATGCCCCGACAGCATGCTGGCTCTGGTGACACACCCCTGGTCGCTGATCACCTACATGTTCGTGCATGTCGACATGTTCCATCTGATATTCAACATGCTGCTCCTCTACTGGTTTGGCAGCATGTTTATGCTCACCGGTGTCTCGCGCCAGATCTATTTTCTATATCTGGCTGGAGGGATGGCCGGAGGTCTGCTTTTCGCAGCCACCGGCAGCATACCCACGTGGTATAATACCGGACTGCTTGCCGGGTCGTCGGCATCGGTTATGGCGATTGTGGTGGCCGCTGTGGTGCTTCATCCCGACTATCGCTTCAACCTGTTCATATTCGGCGAGGTAGCCTTGAAATGGGTGGGAGTTGCTGTTATTGTACTTGCCATGATAGGGGGCGGCAGCAAAGCGGCACACCTCGGAGGTGCCGCAACCGGAGTGGTCTACGCCGTAATGCTCACCCGTGGCCGCGATCTTTCCGCGTTCCTGAAGTGTTGTACCATCAGTAGCAATAAATTCCGATATAATCCCGGTGGCCGTACCACCCAGGCAAGCAACGATAAAAGCCGGGAGGAGGAACTCGACGAAATCCTCGACAAGGTACGCCGGTCGGGATATGCCTCTCTCTCACGCTCAGAGAAAAAAAGACTGATAGATATATCTAAAAAATAACTTAAAACAGTTACTTATGAAGTCCAGTACCATACGCAAGGCTTTGCGGTTAGTCATCATCACCATTGATGCAATGGCGGCCATTGGGCTTCTCGTATCAGCTTACGGGGGTGCGGTCGACCCGTCCGTATCGGTGTGGCCGCAGATATTCGGCATGAGCTTTCCGATATGGATCATAGTCACAATCATTCTGCTCCCTGTATCATTCTTCATATGGCGGAAATCGGCATTGCTCCCGACGGGCGCTCTTATAGTGGCCGCGCCTGCTATATTTACCGTTTCTCCGGTCAACATCGGCCCGTCGCTTTCAGAGACGGAACGCTCGCGCAGCTTCACGGTGATGACATACAATGTGTACGGGTTCACCGACCATGAATATGAAAAGAGCGCTCCGGAGAAAGTGCCGAAATGGGGGAGCCGTTCGATGCAGCAGATCATAGCCCTGCAGCCCGACATAGTATGCCTTCAGGAAGCATACAATCCGAAATATCGCTTCAAGGCGCAGATGGATTCCCTGTCGGAGATCTATCCATATTATAATCTAACCGAGCAGGTCGGTGAAGTGATCTTCTCGAAATACCCGCTGAAAGTTGTACCGACCCCGCAACCCCAGTGGGAGACCGCCCATTACTCCGCTTACGAGCTCGACGTCGAGGGGCGCCCGCTTCTCGTGGTCAACTGTCACCTCCAGTCGATAGGCCTTACCCCTGACGACAAAGCACTATATCGCGAACTTACCGACAAGCGGCTTGAAACCCCTACCCGATCGGAACTGTCGCAGGTAAAGAACAGCATCGTATCAAAACTGGCCAATGCCTTCCGCATGCGTGCCGAACAGGCCCGACATATCCGCCAGTTTCTTGAGGAGCATCCGGGCAACGCCATTCTCGCCGGCGATTTCAATGACGTGCAGGGCAATTATGCCTACCGCTGTATATGTAGCGCAGGTATGCGCGACGCCTATACCGACAGCGCATTCGGTCCGACGATAACCTATATCGACAGCCGGTTCTACTTCCATATCGACCAGATATTATACCGCGGCGACATGCGTGCCGTAGGCATAGAGCGCGGCAATATAAAAAGTTCCGACCACTATCCGCTTATAGCGACATTTCTATGGAACGCGTCCGACTCGGCCCATACCGAATAAGGCCTGTATGAGTTTTTTACTTAATCCGAATTAATCACCAATCAATATCAATATTATCTTGAACCGTTTAGTATCAACCTTCGCATCGGCCGCCATCGTGGCCGGATGCGTCCTGACAAGCAATTACGCTATGGCCCAGCAACGTCAGAATCCGTTTCTGGTGAAGTATGACACTCCCTACCAGATCCCGCCGTTCGACCGCATAACCTGCGGCGACTATCTCCCGGCTCTCAAGGCCGGGATCGCCGAACAGCAGAAAGCCGTCGAGGCAATCGTCAACAATCCGGATGCTCCCACTTTCGACAATACTATCGTGGCGCTCGACCACAGCGGCCCGACACTCGAGAAAGTATGCATGGTGTTCTTCAATCTCGACGAGTCGAACTCGACCCACGAGATGACCTCCATCGGCGAGGAGTTCTACCCCCTCTACTCCGCCC
>JAHZGZ010000045.1:9713-14552 GCA_019420545.1 Bacteroidales bacterium
CATACCGACGAGATTTCGATGAATCCCGGTCTGTTCAAGCGCATCAAGGCGCTTTACGACAACCGTGCCAACGCCGGCTACACCCGCGCGCAGATGCTCGCCGTGGAGAAAGCCTACAAAGACATGGTGCGCAGCGGTGCCCTCCTCGACGCCGACAAGCAGAATGAGCTGAAAGCCGTCAATACCACCCTTGCCGATCTCTATCTGAAGTTCAACAAGAATCTGCTCTCGGCCACCAACGATTTCTCGATCGTTGTCGACGACGAAAAGGAGCTCTCCGGCCTCCCCGCCACAAGCATCGCCGTGGCTAAGGCCGAGGCCGAGAAGCGCGGTCTGGGCGACGGCAAATGGGTGTTTACCCTCCACGCTCCCTCGCGCCTCCCCTTGCTGCAGTATGCCGACTCACGCTCGCTGCGTGAGAAGATGTACAAGGGTTACACTACCCTCGCCTCCTCGGGCAAGTACAACAACTACCCCATCATTGCCGAAATCGTGAAGGCGCGTACACGCAAGGCCAACCTCCTCGGCTACAACAACTACGCCGACTATATGACCGAGAACGTCATGGCCAAGAACGTAAAGAATGCCGAGGACCTTCTGATGCAGATATGGCAGCCCGCAACAAAGCGTGTGGCCGAAGAAGTTGCCGAAATGCAGGCGCTCGCCAACAAGGAGGGCAAGAAGATTACCATCGAGCCGTGGGACTACTATTATTATGCCGAGAAGGTGCGCAAGGAGAAGTATGCTCTCGACGAGGACGAGGTGCGCCAGTATTTCCATGTCGACAGCGTGCGCAAAGGTATCTTCACCATGGCCAACAAGCTTTACGGCGTGACCTTCACCGAAATGCCCGACGCACCGAAATATGATCCCGAAGTTACCGTGTACGACGTGCGCGACGCCGGCGGCAACCATGTTGCGGTATTCATGACCGACTACTTCACCCGCGCCTCCAAACGCCAGGGCGCATGGATGAGCGAGTTCAAGGGCTCTTGGGTGGGCGACAACGGCGAAGTTGAGCGTCCCGTCATCTTCAACGTGTGCAACTTCACCCATCCCACCGGCGATTCGCCCTCGCTCCTTACGCTCGACGAGGTAGAGACCATGTTCCACGAATTCGGCCACGGCCTCCACGGGATGCTCTCACGTGCGAAATACAAGAGCCAGGCCGGCACGAATGTCGACCGCGACTTTGTGGAGCTCCCCTCGCAGATCCATGAGCACTGGGCCATGGAGCCGGAGCTACTGCGCCAGTTTGCCCGCCACTACAAGACCGGCGAGGTAATCCCCGACGCGCTTATCGAGAAACTTCAGAAAGCATCGACCCACAACCAGGGATTCTCGACTACCGAGCTCGCCGGAGCGGCTCTGCTCGACCTCGAGTGGGGTAAGCTCACCTCAGCCGACAATATCGACGTTGAAGGCTTCGAGAAAGCCGTGGCCGCCAAGCTCGCAATGCCGAAAGAAGTGCAGTACCGCTACCGCTCGCCCTACTTCAAACACATATTCGGGAGCGACGGCTATGCTTCGGGCTACTATACCTACCTCTGGGCCGAGGTGCTTGACACCGACGGTTTCGAGCTATTCAAGGAGCGCGGCATCTTCGATCCCGCCACTGCCAAGGCTTTCCGCGAGAATGTGCTTGAAATGGGTGGCTCGGAAGATCCCATGCAGCTTTACATCAACTTCCGCGGCCGCAAGCCCGACGCCAACGCCCTGCTCCGTCACCGCGGTCTGATCCCCGACTCCTCCAAAAACGTCCCCGTAAAATCCGCCGAAGGCAAGTAATCCCCTTCCCTTCCGTGCCCCAAACCATCAGCGGCGTTGTGTCACCCCCGACACAACGCCGCCGCTGTTTCCACCACATCCTGTCCTCGGATGTCAAGACCCGATATTATTCCGCAGCAGATAATCCTTAAAACAGGTATACTTCCCTTTATGCTTTATATAATCATCATACGCGACATAATACAACCGACATGCGGCAATAAGGGATTCATTACCTGAAAAATTCAAGATACTGCAAATTCTTTCAAATTCATCTACATCGCGGAGCATCTGATCAAGGCCGACATCCTCATACAGAATACCGGTCGGAAGCTCATGTAGCGAGAACTCAAACCGGTCCTTTAATCTGTAATACTTGAAAAGTAGAACATCAATATTACCGGGCTCTACTTCTGCCAGTTTCTCAACAAGGTCATAAGAATAATACTCATAACCGGTCCATTCACAAAATATAGCAATCGGACTATTAGCATAAATATAGGTATCTTCATGACCATGGAAACAGCGCAAAAGGAATTTCACACCATCCCATCCACCACTCTCAATATCTGCCAATACTGCGAGACATACTACCTTGCATATGAATAACTTGTTCCAGCATATTTCGTCATGCTGAAACCAGAAATCGTTTATTTCCGCAAGCGAAGGCAACGGAGCCTCATATTCTTTTTTTGACCATTCAGTAAGCAACTGATGGCGTTTCTTTCGCTCAATTTTGCTTAACCGCCCCTCACGGAATCCATTGCATATATCAAGGTAATCTTTCAGTATTTTTTCCATATCCAGGAACGGCCATATACATCTTTGCCCGATTTTCCATTGTGATAACGACATTGGGGTCAGAAACAAAGATATGTCAAATTCGCGGCATTCACAACAATATTACACAATCTTTCAATTGAAATGGCAAATATCCTAAATAATCCACTTTTCCCTTGAGTTTTTCCAAGCTGTAAGCGGATTTAAATTGAAAAACATACCGAAAAATTTGCATTTAACATTTCGACGATGTAAATTTGCAGCATAATAACCACAACACACAACTCAACTTAATCAATTATGAAAAAACGCAGATATAAATTCGACAGCGCATGGCGCGATGCCATGGTATCAGCCGACGTAGACAACCCCGGACGCATCGAGCGCATGATACGCGCCTACATCGAGGACGATATCGAGCCGGAATCGACATTCGCCATCGAGCGCACTTTCCGTGGCGCATGGACAGTGATCAAGGCGCAGATCAAAGCCCGCAAGGAGCGTAACCGCCGTGCCGCAGAGCGTCGCCGCCAGCGCCGTCAGGAAGCCTTGGCTGCCAAAGCCGCAGCCGAGGCCGCACAAGCCGCCGCGCAACCCGACAAATCCATCCAATCCGACGCGGAAGCCGTTGCACCCACCCTACAAGCCTCTCAGCCTGCGGGCAATGCCGCGCAGCCGTCCAAAGGACGTACCGCTTCGACCACTACAGCTTCTGCACCCAAAAACCGCGTCCCGACCGCACCAGAGTCCCTAAATGGGCCGAGCACAGCCTCGCAGCCAGCGAAGAAACAGAAGTTTTCCGACCGCTTCCGCGGCCCTGGGATGAATGCATCGCCCCATACATGATCATAATCCCCCGCGCAGCACATTGCACCACAATCAGCGCGAGAGGTTTTGCCGCGGCGCGAAGTTTCGCTAACTTTGCGGAAGCTACCGATGTTATAACAGATATACAGTAGCATATAACAGATATACCGCAACCGTATGACCACAGAATTCCGCACCATAGTACAGCCGCTCAAGGGACACCAGGGACTCGTAAGACACGACACGCCGGTGGTGATGCTCGGCTCATGCTTCACTGACAATATCGGCGCATGCCTCTCGAACGGAGGGTTTGCAGCATGCGTAAACCCCTGCGGCACGCTCTATAATCCGGCAAGCATCGCCTCGGCACTGCTCGACATACTCTACGAACGCCCTTACACGCGCGACGATCTGTTTGAGCACGAAGGACTGTGGCACAGCTGGAGCCACCATTCGCGGTTCTCCGGGCCCGATCCCGACGCCGTAGTGGAGCATATCAACCGCTCGCAAGCCCAGGCCGCACAGGCGCTTGCCAAGGCCTCGGCTCTGTTTGTAACGTTCGGCACGTCGTGGATATTCCGCCTCACCCAGGAGGGACGCGTGGTAGCCAACTGCCACAAGAAACCGGCGGCCCTGTTCCAACGCGAGATGCTCAACGTGCAGAAAGTATACGGCCTCTGGAAAAAGATGCTCCGCGAACTTGCCGCCCGGTATCCCGACCTGAAGACAGTGTTCACGGTAAGCCCCATACGCCATCTTGCCGACGGCGCACATGGCAATCAGGCGAGCAAGTCGACTCTGCTCCTCGCCATCGACCAGCTCACGGCGGAATTCAAGGATACATCGCTGTATTTTCCCGCCTACGAGATAATGATGGACGACCTGCGCGACTATCGGTTCTACGCGGCCGACATGCTCCACCCGTCGCCCGTGGCCGTAGCGTATATCTACGACATATTCTGCCAGTCGTTTATGACCAACGATACCGTAATGAAAGCCCTGCAGGCCGAACGCCAGGCTCGCCGCGACGCCCACCGTCCCCTCCATCCCGAGGCGCCCGCTCCTGCGGAAAAACCGGGAGAAAACCGTGGAGGACAGTAAACCTGGGGCAACCCAACGGCGTTAATGGATAAAACAATTGTTTATACACTGTCTATACTATGTGTACCAAGGACGCTGTAAGGGAAATATGGAGCGAGTGTTTCGACGACACTCCCCAATGGCTTGAGATGTTTTTCTCGAAGGTCTACCGCGACGACGATGCCGTTACGTTCGAATGCGACAACCGCCCGGTCAGTTCGCTCATGCTGCAACAATACGCCATGAACTTCCATGGGGAGATAATACCCGCCGGATATATCTGCGGGGCTGCCACTCTCGGCCGGTGGCGCGACAAAGGCTACATGAGCCGCCTCATGGAAAAGACATTGCGCAAAAGCTACGACCGCGGCGACATGATATGCGCGCTGATACCTGCCGATGACA
>JAHZGZ010000046.1:0-1511 GCA_019420545.1 Bacteroidales bacterium
AAGAAGGCCGTCTACGAGATCGACAATCTCCCCAACGCTATCGAGAAACTCACTCAGACCTCGCTGCGCAACGTGATCGGCGAACTCGAACTCGACGAGACCCTTACCAGCCGCGATACCATCAACACCAAGCTTCAGGCCATACTCGATGACGCCACCAACAAATGGGGCGTGAAGGTAAACCGCGTCGAGCTACAGGACATCACCCCTCCCGAATCGGTACGCGTGGCCATGGAGAAGCAGATGCAAGCCGAGCGCAACCGCCGCGCCGAAATCCTCAACGCCGAGGGCGAAAAGCAGTCATTGATCCTACGCTCCGAGGGTGAGAAAGCCTCGAAAATCAACCAGGCCGAAGCCACCAAGCAGGCCGAGATACTCCGTGCCGAAGGCGAGGCCCGCGCCATCATCCTCAACGCGCAGGCCGAGGCCGACGCCATACTGCGTGTAGCCGAGGCTGTACGGTCGGGCAACACCGATCCGGCCACCTACATGCTTGCCATGAAGTATATCGAGACCCTCCGCGAGATGACCTCCGGCAAGGACAACAAGACCGTCTATATCCCCTACGAGGCCTCTTCAGTACTCTCCTCCATCGGCTCAATCCAGTCACTGTTCCAGAAATAAGGACTTACTTAAAAATAAGTCCGGGGCGCTGCATATTACATGATGCGGCGTCCCGGATTGTTTATATCAGGCGGTCAATAACCTTCTCAATAGTTTTTGGCCTCAAGCTCAAAGAAGCTCTGGGGGTGCAGGCATACCGGGCATGCGCCGGGTGCCTTTTTACCGATAACGATATGACCGCAATTACGGCAGATCCATACGGTGTCGCCTTCACGCGAGAAGACAAGCCCCTCCTCGATGTTGGCAAGCAGACGACGGTAACGCTCCTCATGATGGCGCTCGATGGCTGCCACGGCACGGAAGCGCGCGGCAATCTGGGGAAAACCTTCCTCGTCGGCCTCGGCAGCCATACGGTCGTACATATCAGTCCACTCATAGTTCTCGCCGTCGGCAGCGGCACGAAGATTTGCCATAGTGTCGGAAATCTCGCCGCCGTTAAGCATCTTGAACCAGAGCTTGGCATGCTCCTTCTCGTTCTGTGCAGTTTCCTCAAAGATAGCTGCTATCTGTTCATAGCCCTCTTTGCGAGCTTTCGATGCGAAGTAGCTGTACTTGTTGCGTGCCTGCGACTCGCCGGCAAAAGCCTCCTGAAGGTTGCGTTCGGTTTTAGTTCCTTTTAATTCTTTCATTTTCTTAAAATTAGATGTTATACTTATAGATATTATACTTTGATTATGGTTATTCTCGGCAATCGGGACATAATCCTTTAAAATACACGTCGACACTGTCGATACAGAATCCCGGCGTAGCAGCCGAACATACGCCGTCGGGGATCGCCATATCGAATATGCGGCCACATTTACGACATATAAAATGGCTGTGCGACGGCTGCGGGGCAAGGGCGCTGCGGAAGCCCTGAAGGTGGGTGCCGCCCTCTGCGGTGTTTA
>JAHZGZ010000046.1:1521-4342 GCA_019420545.1 Bacteroidales bacterium
TGCCGCTCTCAATTTCAAGTTCCCTTACAAGCGACGCAGCGACCAGCGTATGAAGAGAGTTATATACTGTCGTACGCGAAAGCGATGGGAACTTTGGTGCAAGCTCCGTATATATCTCATCGGCCGTAGGATGGCGCCGGGCGTTAGCTATATACGACAGGATAGCTATACGCTGTACCGAAGGACGTATACCTGAGACATGCATCATCTCAGCCAACTTGCTGTCAGTAATAGACTTACTGTCGCAAAATGTGGAATTTTCCATAAGATTTTCCCGATTAACTATTCTGTAATTATTACAAATTTAATAACAATTACAGAATTATCCAAATTTTTTTCGGATTTTTTCCATGGCTCTAACACGTCACATACCGAGGAACACCTAACTTTGTACAACACCCAATAAAACCCATATGTCAAAGCCAAAAGACATCCCCCTCTCACGAATGCAAAAATTATCCGAATCGGGTATTTTTGTAAAGCGTTTCGACCAGTATGGAAAGGTCACGATGAAACCCTATGCTCATCGCGACGATTATTATATAGTCGTAATATTGACCGAAGGCTCAGCTACCGTAGAGATAGATTTTGAAAGGAAAAAGTTGACGGCGGGAGATATATTGATTGTGTCGCCATGGCAGATCCACAGTAAGCCGACCGGTGAAGTATGGAATGCCGACGGCTGGATGGTTGCCTTTTCTCCGGAGATGCTTTCCGAGTCAGAAGCCGGAATCATCGAAGAATATTCCATCTCGACACATCAGTTCAATCCCGGCAAGATTGTCACGGAAGATATTGTAACACTGTGTCATATGCTGAAAAGACACACCTCTGACGACAGGATTTCCGGTGCACTCGCCTCTGCTGTAAAAAGTTTCGTGATTTCCACCATCAATGGCTCGGAGCAAAAAATATCAGGCAGATACAAGGCGATAACCTTGAAGCTGAAAAAGCTACTTGACACACATCTGTCCGACGAAAAGAGTCCGACCGCATACGCATCCATGCTAAATATTTCAGAAATCTACCTCAACGAGGCGGTAAAAGCCGCCACTGGCCTCAGCGTCGGTGCATATATACGTGGCAGAGCCATTGTAGAAGCCAAGCGGCAACTCGCCTATACATCATTGTCAGCAAAAGAAATCGCATACGCTCTCGGATACAACGACTATGCATATTTCTCAAGACTGTTCACAAAGAGCGTGGGCAGATCGCCTGCTGAATATCGCAAAAACCTTAAATAATCCAACTATATCTTAATTTCTGCCATTCGCCGCTCTTCCGAATCATTGTAATTTTGCTTTCGGAAAACAAAAGCAATACAACAATGAAAAAAAGACCTACAAACCCGGCGTCAAAACTCAAGCTCTGCAACAGATGTCTCGGAGTTTGCTTAATCCTCATGCTTGCATCAGGCATCCAGCTCGAAGCAACAGCCGGCAGATACATATGGTCGGTGTGGACCCACATAATTTTCGGAACAATCCTTATAGCCTTATCCCTATACCACATATTCCTCCACTACAAATCCGGCAACTGGTTTTCGCGATTCTCAAAAAACAGAAACATCACCACACGTATCCTGTGGTGGACATTCCTGCTGACCGCAATCAGCGGACTCGCAGCCACCGCACTCTGGCTTAACGGACATGCGCATTCACATCTTGGCGCCATACATGGAAAAATCGGTTTCCTGATGATCCTTGTCGCTATCCTACACGTCGCAAAGCATCTCCGAAAAAAGTCCCGTAAAAACAATCATCCACACGGACGTTATGAATGCCCCTCGTAGTGATAAACCAATTGTCGGAATGATTCATATTTTTTGCCGTCAACCCAAAGTTCCGTAGGTGACACATTGAACATGATATCATGATTATGACAGTCGGCATCTCCACCAAAATTTTGTGAAAAAACTATTCTTAATGTTTCGGGAGCGCCATAGCCACCAAGACAAACTATATCCTTGGGATGCAAGACAAAATGGTACATCCCGTCCATTTGCAAAAATTCATAACCGGCTTTTACCTGTACAACACCGATTTCACGTAACCGAAATGCTATATTCTCATCCCGAATAGCTGATGCCATTGGTTCCAGATCCATACTGACTGTCAAAGAATCATCAGACATAACGCTGTATTCATTCCCCTCTGATATTTTATCCCCTTGATGATATGAGACCCTCATTCTACCATAATACGTACCTTTCATTTCAAAAAGTGCATTTTGAATCTGAGCCAATGAAAATGTCGTTTCATCATTATTACAGCTCGAAATGAAAATCACAGCTATGAAAAGAACAATCGTAGTTATCAACCTCATATATTGCATAGTTTGATTCAGTGAAAAGTTAATTTTGTTGCTTCAATTCAAACGCAAAAATAATCAAATTCCCACATTTCACCGTTATAGTTCGAAAAAAAAGTACAATAACAAAAAACATTCGCTCTATTTCATTTATAAAAAATGGCTGCAAGTTTTTTAACTTACAGCCTATTTTCTGCGGAAAGACAGGGATTCGAACCCTGGGTACCCGTAAGGGTACAACGGTTTTCGAGACCGTCCCGATCGACCGCTCCGGCATCTTTCCTTGGTCGAAATAATCCGATGTCTTTATGACGGACAAATTGGGGAAATCCGGTAAGATCAAGCCCATGTTTTTAGTGTCGCTCCCGACACAGCGCGCCCATCAAAAGCGCCACAAAATTACGAAATCTTTCGCTCCCTTCCAAATGTTTTCAATTAATTTTATTCCGATCTTTCTGAAAATGCAATGAAAATTCATAGATACGTTTCTGCAATCAGCAGTTACACAATA
>JAHZGZ010000047.1 GCA_019420545.1 Bacteroidales bacterium
ATGTATATAAACTGAAACTGGTGGTTGCCGAGTGCATATGCCAGATCCGGAATCGACATCTCGCGCTCTGTGCCCGTAAAGCCTACATCCTGCCCCCATGAGCGTGACGGGGATCTCCATCCTGAAGCGTGGCTCCAGAGCAGAAGGCCATATTCGGCGGCAGGAGCGACGGTGCGTGTGTCGGCAATGACCTCTTTCATCGTCTCGGGATCGACGGTATTCGTACCGACCGGGTACTCTTTCAGTACCTTCTGTCCGTTCATTGTAAGCTCGATCAGCTGGGGCGCGGAGTTGGATGAGATCTTTCTAAAGACAATGAGACGCCCCCCGTTATCAAGTGCGCCGTCATCGACTGCGGTTACCATATTGTCGTAATTAAGGCTGTGCGGCAATGACGGATTGTTGTTGGCCGCCATGTAGACAAGGACAGTGCGTGATACGCCGTCCGGCAGGGGCGGCTCGGGGTTGTCCGCCGTATCCTCGCAAGAAGTCAGCAGTGTCAGCGCGCTGAAAATAAGGAAAATATATTTTAAGGAGAATTTCATTTGCAATCGGTCTTATCAAACTACAAATTTAGGAAAAATCCCGGTTAAAATTCCTCAAAAATACACTAATTACCAAAATATCAGGCATAAACCGGTCTATTGTGGCGTTTTGTCGCCGATTTCCTCCCCGGAGGGTTGCGTGTCAGCCGAGACAAGGCCGAGACGGGCGGCTTCGGAGTGCATCAGAGCGAGGGCGGCCTCCCGTTCGTTGGGGATTATTCCGTCGAGGATGGCATTCTTTATGGCCTCCTTGATTGTGCCCACCTCGCGGCAGGGGCGCAACCCGCAAGTTGCCATGATCTCTTCGCCAGATACGGGCGGCTGGAAACAGCGTATGCGGTCGCGCTCCTCGAGTTCGGTCATTTTGCGGCGCACGAGCGCGAAATTGTCGAGAAACCGCTTTACTTTGGCCTCGTTCTTGGATGTTATGTCGGCTTCGCAGAGCGTCATCAGATCGTCGATGTCTTCTCCCGCATCGAAAAGCAGACGTCGTACCGCCGAGTCGGTCACAATATCCTCGACAAGTGCTATGGGGCGCATGTGCAGCTCTACGAGTTTCTGCACGTATTTCATCTTCTCGTTCATCGGGAGGCGCATGTCACGGAATATGCGCGGTATCATTTTCGCGCCGATGAAGTTGTGGTTATGAAACGTCCATCCGAGTTTCGCATCCCAGCGCTTGGTAGTCGGTTTGGCAATGTCGTGGAACAGTGCACCCCAGCGCAGCCACACGTTTTTTGATTTCCTGGCCACATTGTCAACCACCTGTAGCGTGTGGTAGAAATTGTCCTTATGTCCGCGACCGTTTACAGTCTCCACGCCTCGCATGGCGTCGAGCTCGGGGAGTATGTGCTTCAGCAGCCCGCACTGTGCGAGCAGTTCCCATCCTATCGAAGGCATCGGGGAGGCCATGATCTTCATAAGCTCGTCGGCGATGCGCTCGCGTGAGATTATGTCGATGCGGTCGGCATTGCGGGTAATGGCGTCGAACGTTTCGGGCACGATAGTGAATCCGAGCTGTGTGGCGAAGCGTATGGCGCGCATCATGCGCAGCGGATCATCCGAGAAGGTTATGTCGGGATCGAGAGGTGTGCGTATGAGCTGGTCGTCGAGATCCGCCAGGCCGTCGAACGGGTCGATCAGTTCGCCGAACTCATCGGCATTCACGCATATGGCCATGGCGTTGATAGTGAAGTCGCGACGCGACAGATCATCGTCGAGTGTTCCGTCCTCCACGATCGGTTTGCGACTGTCGCGCGAATATGATTCGCGGCGTGCACCGACGAACTCCAGCTCAAGATCGTGGCGTTTTACCTGAGCCGTGCCGAAGTTGCGGAACACGTGAGCCTGACAGCCTTTGCCCATCGTGGCAGCGACGGCCTCGGCTACCTCGATTCCGCTGCCTACGGTTACGAAATCGATATCCTTTGAGTGGCGGTGGAGGAAGAGATCGCGCACGTATCCCCCAACAACGTAGCAGGGGCGTGACAATGAGTCGGCTACTTTACCGACATGATGAAATACAGGTTGATCAATCTTATCAGCGAGATTCATTCACTAATGGTTTATTATTCAAGACTGTACGGGTGTATGCATAGCGGCGCGGCCGCCGGCGTGACGCATACGGGGGGATTATTCGAGATTGATTATCTGCTCGGGAGCATCGGTGATGCGCTCAAGGCCGTCGGCGGTGACGATATAGGTGTTTTCGATACCTACGGCACCAACACCCGGTACCACAAATTTAGGTTCGAGTGCGATTACATTATGTTCCTGCAGGATATCGCGGCTGCGCGGTGCGATCACCGGAAGCTCGTTTATTTCGATACCCACACCGTGGCCTATGAATCCGGCCTTTTGGGTATAACCCATGAAGTGGCGTTCTAGTCCCGCTGCGCGTATGATATCAATCGCTTTCTCGTAGAGATCCGAGGCCTTTACTCCCGGACGCCCCATCTTCTCCAGCTCACGGCATATGTCGATGGAACACTGATGCGCTTTCATCGCCAGAGCAGGGAGAGTGCCGCATGAGTATACGCGTGTCATATCGGTCATATATCCTGTGAAGTTGCCGTTGGCATCGACCATTACCGATGTGCCCGGGGTTATGATGGAGCCGTCGGCACCAACAGGTATCGATGGATCGAGTCCGGCGCCACCCATGGCGAAGTCGTAGGGTGTGGGGATGTCGGCATTGTTTCCGGCAAGCACATTGGCCATGAAAAGCTCCATCGAGTCGCCGGCAATGCGGAACTGTCCCAAACACCCTTCAAGACGCGACACACGTTCGATCTCGATCTGCAGCTCTATGTCGCTCATGCCTGTGTGGTAGAGATGTGGAATGCGGCTGTACACCATCGCATGTTTTACTCCGGAGCGACGCAGCATGTGAAGCTCGAAGTCGGTCTTTACCGTGCGTGCTGTACGCATGATAGCCGATGCATCGGCTATTGCGGATTCGGAGAACACGGCTTTAAGACGCTCGACTGCGAGATATGATGTGACGGCGAGTTCAAGTCCGAGCGTGCCCGGGAGCGAATATCCCCGACGTCCGAGTTCGGCCGGTATGAGTTCCGGTTTATGTATATAGCATACGTTGTCCCCCTTCAGCCCTTCGGGACGACGTACGAAATATACCGGACTTCCTTCGGCCGGTATATATACCCATCCGCTTATCACACGGCCAAGGGTGTAATATATGTTGGCGTTGTCGGTGAGCAATATTGCGTCGACCGACTGTGCGCCCATTAACGACTGTATTTTTGAGATACGACGGTTGATTTCCTCAATCGGAGTGAGAGCATGCAGTTCCATAGGTGTGATGATTATTTAATTATCCCTTATAATTAAGGAACGAGCATTATGCCTAAATGTTCGATATCGGTTACGGTATCAATGCGCATGATGTGGCGTACGGTTACCGACTGTCCGCGCAGCAGACGCACACTGCCCGGCAGAGTGTCGGTGAACTGGTAGGATGCTCCGAAGCCTTGTCCTTTCCATCGTCCGTATATATCGGCCAGCACGCAGTTTACTGTGTCGCGCACGACGTGCAGGCTGTCGGATCCGGGACGCGTTACCTCAAGCCATAGATTGGAGTAGGGATAGGCGTTATTATGGCGCAATGCAATGGTTATATGCCCAGCCAGGACGGAGTCGGTCATGTTGCCGGGGGTGAACGAAAGTGTGTCACCATAGGCCCATCCCCGTTCGGGAAGTGATGTAAAGTCGCAGTACGCTACATCATTGCCGCCACAAGCCCACATAATGAGCATTGTGGCGGCAATGATAATATGTGTTGTGATGTGTCGTCGCATCATATTGTCGTTATTATTGCGGATGACGGCTTAGGCGGGGCGTTATTCGGCTTTGGGGTGTTGCTGTTGCTTCGGTTGCTGCGGCTGACGGGGCACCTTTTCCTGCTGGCGCGGTTTATTTCCCTTTGGCTGTTGGGGCGAAGACTTTTCTTTCCCCTGCTTTGGTGCTCCCTGCTGGCCGTTCTTGCGCTCGCCGCCCTGGCCTTTGTCCTGACGTGACTGCTGGTTGTTGCCATTGTCCTTCTGTCTGGGCTGCTGCTGGGCCTCCTTTGACGGCTGTTGCGACTTTTTCTTTTTCTTCTTCTTGGCCTTGTCAAAACGTGTAAGGCTGTCCTGGCCTACGAGGTCTACGAAATCTTTTTTAGGCTGAGACTTTTCAGTGCCTTCGGGAATCAGCGACAGCGGTTTCTCTCCCGCCTTATTGAGCGCGATTACCTCAAACGCCCGTTTTGCTGAGATGGTCACGAGATTTGCTGCCACCTGCTTGTCGGTAGAGTAGGTGATCTCATGCTTGAAGATATCGGTCTTGAAATGGAAGTAGGTGTTGTCGGCAGTCTCCAGACGGATATCTTTCGACGGCATCTGCCTTACGCTCTCGACATAAGTGTCGATCTCGAAGTTGAGGCAGCATTTCAGTTTGGCGCACTGTCCGGCAAGTTTCTGCGGATTGAGCGATATGTCCTGAAAGCGTGCGGCGCTTGTGGCCACGCTCACGAAGTTGGTCATCCATGTCGAGCAGCATAGCGGACGTCCGCACGGGCCTATGCCGCCGATGCGTCCGGCCTCCTGGCGTGCGCCTATCTGCTTCATCTCGATGCGCACATGGAAAGTCTCGGCGAGTACTTTGATTAGTTTGCGGAAGTCGACGCGCTCGTCGGCGATGTAGTAGAATATTGCCTTGTTGCCGTCGCCCTGATACTCCACGTCGCCGATCTTCATGTTGAGGTCGAGATCTTCGGCTATCTTGCGCGCCTTGATCATCGTGTCATTCTCTCGGGCTTTAGCCTCCTCGTATTTTTCGAGGTCGGACGGCTTTGCCTTGCGGAATATGCGCTTGATCTCCGCGTCGCGCTTGATGCCTGCTTTCTTCATCTGGAGAGCCACGAGGCGCCCTGTGAGAGTCACCTCGCCTATGTCGTGGCCCGGGGATGCCTCAACAGCAACGAGATCGCCGCGTACAAGATCAAGTCCCGACGTGTTGCGGAAATACCCCTTTCGGGTATTTTTAAACAGTACTTCCACGATATCGAAGTCGGCATATCCTCCGGGTATGTCGTCGAGCCAGTTATGGCAATATAGCTTTCCGCGCGGAGGTTTGCTGCATGCGTCGCATCGCTGAGGTACCGGCATGTAGGCCGACGGAGTATCGGGAATCTCGGTCTCGGCTGTAGGCTCGGGCTTCTCGGGCTTAGCGTTGCGTGATGGCTTGCTGCCGGATGCGGCTGCAACCGGCATTTCCGTGGGGGGTACCGCCGGAGCAGCGCCGGGTTCCGGAGGGGTCGTGTCGCCGTGTGTTGCTGAGGCTTCCGTTTCCTGTTGCTGTGGCGTGGATTCCTTGGGTGCAGTTGCGGATATGTTGTCGATGTCGGTGCTCATTATTTTGCAAAGCTTACCGAACGGGTCTCACGGATTACGGTAATCTTGACCTGTCCGGGATATGTCATTTCGGTCTGTATGCGCTTGGCGATTTCCGAAGATAGCTTTTCTGTCTCGGCATCGTCGATCTTGTCGGCGCCGACAATTACCCGGAGTTCACGACCGGCCTGGATAGCATATGTCTTGATTACACCGGGATAAGAGAGGGCGAGCTGCTCAAGATCGTTGAGACGCTTGATATAGGCCTCGACAATCTCGCGGCGTGCGCCGGGACGGGCACCGGATATGGCGTCGCACACCTGTACGATAGGGGCGAGGAGCGACTGCTGTTCGATTTCGTCGTGGTGGGCGCCGATGGCATTGCATATCTCGGGCTTCTCCTTATATTTTTCGGCGAGCTTCATGCCGAGGAGTGCGTGGGGCAGTTCGGGCTCTTCGTCGGGCACCTTGCCTATGTCGTGGAGCAGACCTGCGCGACGTGCCTTTTTGGGGTTGAGACCCAGCTCCGAGGCCATGATGGCGCAGAGGTTGGCTGTCTCGCGGGAGTGCTGGAGCAGGTTCTGTCCGTAGCTCGAGCGGTATTTCATTTTGCCTACAAGGCGGATGAGGTCGGGATGCAGGCCGTGGATACCGAGGTCGATGGCGGTGCGCTTGCCGGTCTCGATAATCTCTTCTTCGATCTGGTGGCGCACCTTGGCCACAACCTCCTCGATGCGTGCGGGGTGTATACGGCCGTCGGCAACGAGCTGATGCAGGGCGAGGCGCGCGATTTCGCGGCGCACGGGGTCGAATCCCGAGAGGACGATTGCCTCGGGGGTGTCGTCGACGATGATCTCGATGCCTGTGGCAGCTTCGAGAGCACGGATGTTGCGGCCCTCGCGGCCTATGATGCGGCCCTTGATCTCGTCGGAATCGATGTGGAACACGGTAACTGAATTCTCGATGGCAGTCTCCGTGGCCACGCGCTGGATCGACTGTACGACGATGCACTTCGCCTCCTTGTTGGCTGTTAGTTTGGCATCGTCCATGATGTCGTTGATGTAGCTCTGTGCTGCGGTCTTGGCTTCGTCGCGGAGCGATTCTATGAGTTTCTCTTTCGCTTCTTCGGCAGAGAGTCCGGAGATATGCTCGAGGGTATCCTGTGCGGTACGTGTGAGTTTGTCGAGCTCTGTACGCTGACTTTCGAGCACTGCTGCCTGTGCATCAAGATTGGCCTTGAGGTTGTCGTTTTCGTTGCGGCGGCGCGCTATTTCGCTCTGCTGCTGGTTGAGCTGCATTTCGCGCTGCTTGAGGCGTGCTTCGTTCTGCTGTACCTTGGCCATGCGCTGGTTGGCGGCTTTGTCGGCTTCTGCTTTTATGTGAAGTTCTTCTTCGCGAGCTTTGAGCAGCTTTTCCTGCATCAGCATGTCTGCTTCTTTCTGGGCTTCCTCTATGATTGTCTTTGCTTTGCTTTTTGCAGAGGAACGCTGTATGGCGGTCATGACGATGATTCCTATGATGAATGCGCCTATTCCGCATACGAGCCCTAATACGAGTGGGGTCATGATATGGTTAAGTGTTAGATAAATGATTAATATATAAACAACAGGCACCATCGCGTACACTACCGTAGGGACGATCGTTTGCGGGGGAGATCAGTCTCTTCGGGAAATGCAATGCGTGGTGCTGGCGTGTGGTCAACTCTCTCTCGGGTCGGCCGGGAAATGTGATAAGCTGCTGATGACTGGCGCGACCGGGGCATTATGCCGCAGAGGGCGCCGATATCTGATTATTTTATGTCGAGAAGTATCTTGTCGAGGGTGTCCTCGAAAGAGGCGAGTTCGCGCTCGGCCTCCTCGTTTTTGCGATACTCCTGTATATAAAGTCGGGCGAAGTAGATTGCCGTCATTGCGAGGACGTCGGATTCCGACTGGTCGGCAGCCTTGTCGTTCATCCATTTGGCCCACACGTGGTTGACGAAGTATTCGGCCTGTCTGACTTCCTCTTCTTCATCGCCGAGCGACACAGCCATGCGCAGGGGGCGCAGGTTGGCCACTTTTATTGTGATATTCAGTTTATCTTTCATTGCATCAGTCGGATAAATCGGAGATGCACTTATCGATTTCCCGCACCAATCTGGAAATCACGGCACGGCTGCGCTCGACATCGGATCGCGACGGTAAGGCTGTTGTCACTACCGTAAGGTATTCAAGCTGCCGGGTAAGGTCTTCGACATTCAGCCGCAGACTGTCGACAGTGGCCTGAAGTTCCGCAATCTTAGCGTCGGCAGCCCTCTTTTCGCCGAGCAGCACATTGTAGCGGTCGGTAAGGCCTTGTGCCTTACGGGCTACACGTTGAAGCCTCTCTTGCAAATCGGTTGCCATTTATTCCAAATTTCCACAAATTTACAATAAAAATTCCGATATGCCATGATTACCGCCGCAAAAAAGTGCATCCATATATCAGAGGATGGGGCTGAGGAGGCG
>JAHZGZ010000048.1 GCA_019420545.1 Bacteroidales bacterium
CTTCTCGCACTTCAGGTGAACGTTCCCCGTATCGTTGTGTTCCTGAACAAGTGCGACATGGTCGACGACGAAGAGATGTTCGACCTCGTTGAGATGGAGATGCGAGACCTTCTTTCGTCTTATGACTACGATGGCGACAATACTCCTATCATCCGTGGCTCTGCCCTCGGCGCTCTCAACGGTGAGCCCCAGTGGGAAGAGAAGGTTATGGAGCTTATGGACGCTGTTGATACATGGATCCCCCTGCCTCCCCGCGATATCGATAAACCCTTCCTTATGCCTGTTGAGGACGTGTTCTCAATCACCGGTCGTGGTACTGTTGCTACAGGCCGTATCGAGACTGGCGTCGTTAAGGTTGGTGACGAAGTTCAGATCATGGGTCTTGGCGCTGACCTCAAGTCGGTTGTTACCGGTGTCGAGATGTTCCGCAAGCTCCTCGATCAGGGCGAAGCTGGTGATAACGTTGGTCTCCTTCTCCGTGGTATCGACAAGAAGGACATCAAGCGCGGTATGGTTATCTGCCATCCGGGCGTAGTTAAGCCTCACGACGAGTTCAAGGCTTCTGTCTACATCCTGAAGAAGGAAGAGGGTGGCCGCCACACTCCGTTCCACAACCACTACCGTCCCCAGTTCTACATTCGTACACTCGACGTGACCGGTGAGATCACCCTCCCCGAAGGTGTTGAGATGGTAATGCCTGGTGACCACGTAGAGATCATCGTGAAGCTCATCAACCCCGTTGCTTGCGACAAGGGTCTCCGCTTCGCTATCCGTGAAGGTGGCCGCACCGTTGGTTCGGGCCAGATCACCGAGATTATTGAATAATCATTCCCCCATTACTATAACAGCGTATCCGCGTCGCTGATGACGCGGATGCGCAACCTACGGGACTAGCTCAGTTGGTAGAGCACCGGTCTCCAAAACCGGGTGTCGGGAGTTCGAGTCTCTCGTCCCGTGCCAAGAATTGAGAAATGAAGAAATTAAAACTACTTACAGACCTTCAGGAGTCTTATGCCGAACTGCGGTATAAGACCTCTTGGCCTACTAAGACCCAGCTGATCAAGAGCAGTTGCATAGTGCTGATCGCTTCCGTCATAATAGCACTGATAATCTTGATCTTTGACCAGATCATCGATCACTTCATGCACTTTATTTACGGACTTTAACACTGCAAACGTAGTAAATCATGGCTGAATCGAAAAAGGAATGGTATGTGCTTCGTGCCATATCAGGAAAAGAAGCTAAAGTAAAGGAGCTTCTTGATGCGCAAATCAAGAATACCAATCTTGGCAACTACGTATCGCAGGTGTTGATTCCGTCGGAGAAAGTGGTGACTACCCGAAATGGAAAACGTGTCGTTAAAGAACGCAATCTCTATTCGGGCTATGTGTTCATAGAAGCCACCCTTACCGGTGAGGTGATTCATGAGCTGAGCAACACCACCAATGTCATCGACTTCCTGCGCGGTCGCTCGAAGGGATCTGCCCCCGAGTCGCTCCGTCAGTCGGAAGTCATGCGTATGCTTGGTGCTGCCGACGAGATCAATGACGCAAATGAGGACGGTTTCAACGACTTCCTCGTAGGCGAGCATGTAAAGGTTACTGTCGGCCCCTTCGCCGGATTTACCGGTGAGATTGTGGATCTCGATCCCGAGAAACGCAAGCTCAAGGTTGAGGTGAAGATTTTCGGCCGCCGTACACCACTCGAACTGGAAGCGTCGCAAGTAGAGCGTGAGTTGGCCAAATAATGCGGTTACGAGCATTGTTTGCGTCAATATAGCGCATGTTTATACAACACCATCAAATTTGTAAAAGAAAATGGCTAAAGAAATTGCTGGACAGATCAAATTGCAGATTAAAGGTGGGGCAGCAAATCCTTCACCGCCAGTAGGTCCCGCTCTGGGTTCTAAGGGCATTAACATCATGGAGTTTTGCAAGCAATTCAACGCCCGTACCCAGGACAAGGCTGGAAAGGTTCTTCCGGTTGTCATTACTTATTACACCGACAAGTCGTTCGACTTCGTTGTAAAGACACCGCCCGTTGCCATTCAGCTCCTTGAGGCTGCCAAGATTAAGAGCGGTTCTGCCGAGCCTAATCGTAAGAAGGTTGCCGAAATCACCTGGGATCAGGTTAAGGCTATTGCTGAAGACAAAATGCCCGACCTTAACTGCTTCACCGTCGAATCCGCAATGCGCATGGTCGCCGGCACTGCTCGAAGCATGGGTATCACCGTAAAGGGAGCATTCCCGGAAAATAACTAATAACTTCAATTGACATGGCAAAACTTACTAAAAATCAAAAGTTAGCTTTAGCGAAGATTGAAGCTGGGAAGGCTTATTCACTCCTCGAAGCCGCCGGTAAGGTGAAGGAGACGAACTATGCAAAGTTTGACGCCTCGCTCGATATCGACGTACGTCTGGGTGTGGATCCCCGTAAGGCTAACCAAATGGTGCGCGGCGTTGTTACTCTGCCTCACGGCACCGGTAAAAAAACTACCGTGCTTGTACTTTGCAACCCTGATGCCGAAACCGCAGCAAAATCTGCCGGTGCCGACTATGTGGGTCTCGACGAGTATATCGACAAGATCAAAGGTGGCTGGACCGATGTTGACGTGATCATCACTCAGCCCGCCATCATGGGTAAGATCGGTGCCCTCGGCCGTATCCTCGGTCCCCGTGGTCTGATGCCTAACCCCAAAAGCGGCACCGTTACCAACGACGTTGCCAAAGCTGTCGAAGAGGTAAAGAAAGGTAAGATCGACTTCAAGGTTGACAAGAATGGTATTGTTCACTCTTCAATCGGCAAGGTGAGCTTCACCCCCGAGCAGATGCGCGACAATGCCCGTGAATTCATCAACACCCTGATCAAGCTCAAGCCTGCTACCGCCAAAGGCACCTATATCAAGAGCATTTATCTTTCAAGCACCATGAGTCCCGGCATCAAGGTCGACTCCAAGTCGGTGGATGCCTAACCCGTTAAAGACTACTCAAAATGAAGAAGGAAGATAAAGCAATTATTATAGAGAAGATTGCAGACACCATCAAGCAGTACAGCTGCTTCTACCTCGTTGAGACCGCCGGCCTCAACGCCGAGAAGACCTCCGACCTGCGCCGTGCCTGCAACAAGGCCGACATCAAGCTCCTTGTAGTAAAGAACAGTCTTCTCCACAAGGCTCTTGAGTCGCTCGATCAGGACTATTCTGAAATCTACCCGGCTCTCAAGGAAGCTACCTCCATTATGTTCTCTAATGTTGGAAACGCTCCTGCGAAGCTCATCAAAGATGTCCTCAAAAAGGATAAAGACGCCAAGCTCCCCTTGCTTAAAGCTGCCTATGTAGAGGAAACCGTCTACCTTGGCGCTGATCAGCTTGACACGCTGGCTGCTATCAAGAGCAAGAACGAACTCATCGCAGATGTTGTCGCTCTTCTCCAGTCTCCGGCCAAGAATGTGGTATCCGCTCTTACTTCGGGTGGCACCAAGCTCCACGGCATCCTTGAAACTCTCTCCAACAAAGAATAATCAACCCCCAATTCGAACAAACAAAAAAATCATACTAAAATGGCAGATTTAAAAGCTTTTGCAGAACAATTAGTTAACCTCTCAGTAAAAGAAGTAAACGAACTTGCTCAGATCCTCAAGGAAGAGTATGGCATCGAACCCGCAGCTGCCGCTGTTGCCGTTGCCGCTCCCGCTGCCGGTGGTGCAGCTGCTGCCGAGGAGAAGACCTCTTTCGACGTAGTACTCAAGAGCGCCGGTGCCAGCAAGCTCGCCGTTGTTAAGCTCGTTAAGGAGCTCACTGGTCTTGGCCTCAAGGAAGCTAAGGAACTCGTTGACGGCGCTCCCAGCGTTGTTAAGGAAGGTGTCTCGAAGGCTGACGCCGAGGGCCTCAAGAAGCAGCTCGAAGAGGCTGGCGCTGAAGTTGAACTTAAATAATTTTACCTGTCTCCAGGGAACCGGGGTAAGAATCATATCTTATGATTCTTAACCTTTTTGTGCTATATTTTAAGTACACTTCACCTGAAGCTGCGGGCCATGGGGCCTGATTGTGGCGCACGTCGCCGTGTATCCATCTCTGTCGCGGGCCCGCGATGCTTCCTTAACCATTTCTCTAAATGTCTGTTACCGCAACTAAACCCCGTATCAATTTTACATCGGTAAAGAATCCTCTTCCTTACCCTGATTTCCTGGAGGTGCAGCTTAAATCGTTTCAGGACTTTCTACAGCTCGACACACCCCCGGAAAAGCGCAAAAATGAGGGCCTTTATAAAGTGTTTGCCGAGAACTTCCCTATTGTGGACACACGCAACAACTATGTGCTGGAGTTTCTCGACTACTATATCGATCCGCCCCGCTACACCATCGCTGAGTGTCTCGAGCGCGGTCTGACCTATTCCGTACCCCTCAAGGCGAAGCTTAAACTATACTGTACCGACCCCGATCACGAGGATTTTGAGCCCAAAATCCAGGACGTTTACCTCGGCCCCATCCCTTATATGACAGCTCAGGGTACGTTTGTGATCAACGGTGCCGAACGTGTT
>JAHZGZ010000049.1:0-4072 GCA_019420545.1 Bacteroidales bacterium
CAATAAGCAAATCACAAAAATATTTTTTGCAACGCATTAGCATCTTTTGCCGGGAAATAAATTTTGTGTTTAATCATGGTACAAGATTATTTAGGGAATGATTACCCGGGAGGAGTTTTCGTGAGAAAATTTTTCTCAATTCTATAAAAACTCTCGGTAAAAGATGCTAACTTTGCAAAACCTTTCGGGGCGTAGCGCAGTCCGGTAGCGCACCTGGTTTGGGACCAGGTGGTCGCAGGTTCGAATCCTGTCACCCCGACAGCTTTCATCGGGTATAACTCTGCGAGTTATACCCGATTTTTTGTATATGCACCTAAGGTATATGGATCGTGGAACTATATCAACGGGGTTTCTATAGTAGGGTGAAATAAGGCGGATATTGGGGAATTGGGTAATTTTCATTATTTTTGCGGACATGAACGAGAGCAAAAGGCTGCCACGTGTGGTGGTGGTAAACAAATTCTATTACCGGAGGGGCGGCGACTGCGTATACACACTCAATCTGGAACGGATGCTACGCGATGCCGGCCACGAGGTGGCCGTATTCGCCATGCGCTATCCGCAGAACGATCCATCGTATTGGGAAGATTATTTCCCTGCTGAAATCGTTTTTTCGGGGCCTGTTTCGGAGAAGTTGCGCGGCGTAAGGCGCATGCTGGGGATTGACGATGTGGCGAGCTGTTTCAGCGCGTTGCTCAACGATTTCCGTCCGGAGATAGTACATCTCAACAATATCCACTCTTACCTGTCGCCGATGCTCGCCTCGATAGCGCATGCGATGGGTATCAAAGTAGTATGGACACTCCATGACTACAAGTTGCTATGTCCGTCGTACAGTCGCCTTGCCGGAGGAAAAGTGTGTGACCGGTGCCACAGTTCACGCTTTAAAACATGCGTGCTGCAAACGCGCTGCATGAAGGGGTCGGCGGCGGCAAGCCTACTGGCATGGATCGAGGCTCTGCGCTGGCGCCGCAACGTGCTCAACCGCGATACCGACGCGTTCATCTGCCCCAGCTCGTTCATGGCCAAGGAGATGGAGCGCGGCAAGTATGACACCAATAAACTCTTCACCCTCAACAATTTCATCCCGGCCATTCCCGAGGCCACGAAGGGTGAGCGCGGAAAGTATTACTGCTACGTAGGGCGTCTGTCGGAAGAGAAGGGCGTACGCACACTGCTCGAAGCCGCAACAATGCTCCAGCACGAACTGCGCATAGCCGGCGGGGGCCCGCTGCTCGACGAGCTGAAAGCCAAATACGAAAAATGGCCCCAGATAAAATTCCTCGGGCACCTCAACGGCGAGGGGGTGGCAAAGCTTCTCGGCGAAGCCGCATGCTCCGTCATGGCCTCGGAATGTTATGAAAACAATCCTCTCGGCATAATAGAGTCGCTTTGCGCCGGCACTCCTGTGGTGGGCGCGGCCATCGGCGGCATACCGGAGTTGATCGACGACAACAACGGCCTCACTTTCAAGGCAGGCGACGCCAAGGAGCTTGCCACGGCCATCGATGCCGCCGTATACGGCCCGTGGGATCACGACCTGATACGCCGCAACGCCATAGAGCGTTTCAATCCCGACACTTACTATGCCCGTCTGCTGAAAATATACCAGTCACTTTAATAAAGTGGCATACAATACGTTAACAAATACTCAAAATATGTTCTCCGGAATCGTAGAAGAAGCCGCCAAGGTAAAAGCCGTAAAGCGCGACGGCGGCAACGTACACCTGACTCTTGAATGCTCGTTTACCGATGAACTGCGCGTCGACCAGTCTATAGCGCACAACGGCGTGTGCCTCACCGTAGTAGCTCTGCCGGGCGACGGCACTTATACCGTAACCGCCATACAGGAAACCCTCGAGCGCAGCAATCTCGGCGACCTCAAGGAGGGGGATCTCGTAAACGTAGAGCGCTCGATGATGATGAACGGACGCCTTGACGGGCACATCGTGCAGGGACATGTAGACTGCACGGCCACCTGCGCCGAGCTGCGCGAGGTCGACGGAAGCACCTACTTCCGCTTCGTCTATACAGTGGCCCCCGAGATGGCTCGCCGCGGCTACGTCACCGTGGAAAAGGGCTCGGTAACGGTAAACGGCGTGAGTCTCACGGTATGCAATTCGCAGACCGACTCGTTTGAAGTAGCCATAATCCCCTACACGATGGAGCACACCAACTTCTGCCGCATCAAAGAGGGCACACGCGTGAACATGGAGTTTGACATTATCGGCAAATACCTCAGCCGCCTGATGGAGGTACAGGGAAAATGAACAGCGAGGCAGCAGCAACCAAAGGTGTAGCCGTATACTGCGCGTCATCAGACAGGCTCAATCCGGCATACTACGAATGTGCCCGCGAGACAGGCCGTCAGCTCGCCCTGCACGGTATACCCGTGATCAACGGCGGAGGACGCATGGGCCTGATGGCCGCCGTAACCGAAGGAGCTATCGCGGCCGGAGGCACTGCCATAGGCGTACTTCCGGAGTTCATGCTTGCCCGCGGATGGAATCACCCCGATCTGACCGAGACCCTCTCCACCGCCGACATGCATGAGCGCAAGCAGACCATGGCACGTATGTCGCGCGGGGCAATAGCGTTGCCCGGTGGCATCGGCACATTCGAGGAGATGTTCGAGATCATCACCTGGCGGCAGCTCGAGCTGTACACCGGACCGATGGTAATATGCAATTTCATGGGATTCTACGACAAGCTTCTCGAGTTTCTCGCCCACGTCGACAAAGAGCACTTCATGCGGGCAGGCGCTCCGGCCAAGCTGTGGCGCGTAGCGACCACGGCAGAAGAGGCCGTCGAGATGGCGTTGCGCCCCGCAGAAGTAATCGTGGACGATTACACCAAAGGGAAATTCTAACCCAGCAACATAGATATGCCCTTTCAGCAGCACTCACATCCCGACGACGCACCCACCGAACTATGGATCACCGGCCTCAACTCAGAGACCGTGGGCTACACCACCGGGCTTGCGGCAACTGAGCGCCCCGAGCTTCCGGGCTACAACTCGGGAGTGCTGTGCATGGTCATAGCCATGCTGCTTCTGGTCATATTCACGGCACGGCATTACGGCCGCTTCTTCCGCACACTTGTCAACAACCTGTGGAGCATACGCGTGCGCACCAATCTGTTTGACGAGCATACCGTAAACGAGACACGCATAATGGTGGCGCTCGTGGTGCAGGTATGCGTGTGCGAGGCATTGCTTATCGTGTCGTGGATGCTCGGCGACGGAGCCACGTTTACCTCGGGGGAGCTGGCGGCAACCGCCGCCATTGCCACAGCAGGCACAGGCGCATATTATGTCGTGCAGCTTGCCATGTACCGCATAATCGGCTATGCGTTTACGAGCCGTCAGCTCGCCGCACAATGGCTTCAGGGATTCAACTCCACACAGACTCTGCTGGGATTCGCACTGCTTGTCCCCACACTGATATCGCTCTTCTATCCGGCGGCAGCTCCGGCACTTATTGTATTGTCGGTGATACTATATATCGTAGCACGTATGGTATTTATCTGTAAAGGTTTTAGGATTTTTTACCACAATTTGTTCTCTTTGATATATTTTATTTTGTACCTTTGCAGCGTGGAAATTATCCCCTTGCTTATTGTATACAGAGGGGTGCAGTCCATTTGTCGTAATTTTCTGAGTTAAAGTCCCCTAACATAGTGAAAGTAAAGAAAGTATTGGTGTCGCAGCCCAAGCCTGCCTCTGAAAAATCCCCTTATTACGAAATAGCGGAGAAATATGGTGTGGAAATCGAATTCCGTCCATTTATCAAGGTAGAGGGACTCACGGCGAAGGAATTTCGCCAGTCACGCATAAATCTGTCAGACTTTACTGCCGTCATCTTCACCGCCCGCACGGCCGTGGATCATTTCTTCCGTCTCTGCGAGGAAATGCGTTACAGTGTACCCGACACTATGAAGTATTTCTGCACCACAGAGGCTATCGCCAACTATCTGCAGAAGTATATCGTGTACCGCAAGCGCAAGATCTTCTTTGTGACCACCGGCAAGCTCGACGATCTGCTCCCCTCGCTGCTTAAACACAACAAGGAAC
>JAHZGZ010000049.1:4082-11900 GCA_019420545.1 Bacteroidales bacterium
TATCTCTATGCCGTGAGCGACGTACACAACGATGCGGCCAATATCCTCGACCGCAACAACATCAACTACACGAAGGCCGTGATGTACCGCACCGTGAGCAACGATTTCCAGCCCGGCGAGCCGTTTGACTACGACATGCTTCTGTTCTTCAGCCCGATGGGTATCGACTCGCTGCTCAAAAACTTCCCGGAGTTTCACCAGAACGACATTCAGATCGGTACTTTCGGCGCTACAACCGCCCAGGCTGTGCGCAACGCCGGTCTGCGTCTCGACATGGAAGCCCCGACCCAGACAGCCCCGTCAATGACGGCAGCTCTCGACGCCTTCCTCAAGGATCACAACTAAGAGTATATTCTTTCAATCCCCTGTTCCATATTTACGGTATGGTGGACGACGCAACACAGCATACTTTTCGACTCTATAAGCGCGAGAAGCTCTGCTCGGAAACAGCAATCGACCTGCTCTTTTCCCGCACGGGAGGAGGGCAGGCCGTGTTATTGTACCCGCTGCGCGTAGTATGGCGCCATAACGACCGCCGGAGCGGAGGAGCACAGTTCCTCATCAGCGTTCCGAAAAAGCGGTTGCGCCATGCCGTGGACCGAGTGGCGATGCGCAGGCTTATCCGCGAGGCCTACCGGCTCAACCGCAGTCACCTCGGTGATGCCGGGGAAATGGGTGTGGATATAGCTTTCGCATATGTGGCCGACAAGCGCACGGATTTCCGCCGCATCACATCGGCCATGGTCAAAGCCCTGCGCCGCATAGCCCGGTCGACTGACCCTGCGGCCGAACCTCAGGGTGGCGATTCAACCCCGGCACCACAGCAGTAACCGCCATCCGTCATACCATGAAACACCTCTTCGGGCAATTGCTCATACTTCCCATACTTTTTTACCGCGGAGCCATATCGCCGCATTTTCCGCCATCATGCCGGTTTACGCCGACATGCAGCGAATATGCCATCGAAGCGATACGCCGCCACGGACCGTTTCGCGGGCTATGGCTCGCGGTGAAGCGACTGTCGCGCTGCCATCCGTGGGGAGGCAGCGGTTATGATCCAGTACCGTGATAAGTATGATTTTTGAGCCTTACTTATGTTTGATTTCCACACACATAATCTTATGGCAAAGTCGGCGCTTATCAGCGTCGAGCCGGGATTTACACCCTTGGAAGGGGCGTTGTATTCCGTGGGGATACATCCATGGCACAGCGCGGACGTCACACGGGAGAAGTTGCAGCGTCTCGAAGCCGACGCGAGGCTCGACTGCGTGAAAGCGATCGGTGAAACCGGACTCGACAAGCTGCGCGGAGGAGCGGCGGAGGCTCAGATCGAATTGCTGAAACATCACATAGAACTTAGCGAAACGCTCGGGAAGCCGCTCGTACTGCATGTGGTGAAGGCATTCCCGGAGATCATAGTACTGAAGCGCAGGATGCAACCGGTGCAGCCGTGGATAATACATGGATTCCGCGGAAAGCGTCAATTGGCGGAGGAGCTTCTGCTCCACGGTTTCTATCTTTCGTTGGGTGAAAATTTCAATGCTGAGGCGGCAAGAATCATCCCGCCCAACCGGCTGCTGGTGGAGACTGATGAGTCCACGGCCGACATCGCTGCAATTGCCGGACGGCATCCGCAGCTCGATCCTGTATTGGCCGTACGGCTGCTGAAACTCAACGACTAAGGTGGAGTATCGCCGGGCTACGCCAAGTACCCATTATATCCGGGCCATCTCACCAACCCTGCGCACCGCTATGCGGAGCTTGGATGGGGCTAACGTTGTGGACAGGGCCAAAAGCGCCTTTGCGCTATGCGGGATAACATGATACGCTCATTATATAATGGGGTAAAATGAGAAAACGGAGCGATGGAGAGTGAGGACATGATATGGAACGAGTGTATACAAACTGTCATCCACATATTCGATGAACGTGGCGGGCTAAAGCGCCGCCCTCCCAGTGCAGGATTGCTGCGGAGGTACTTTTTTTATTTATTGAGGTAATATTCGGGATGGAAGAGGAAAGGTTTTTCTGCGAATATCAGTATATTTGCTTCAATCGAATCGCAAGCGACCGCGGACCGGGCATAAGCCCGACTTCCGCTTTCGATTTTCAGCGAATATCGCTATATTTGCCTCAATCGAATCGCAAGCGACCGCGATCCGGGCTTAGAGCCCGACATTCGCTTTCGATTTTCTGCGAATATCGCTATATTTGTATGTCATGATAGATGACATAATGTAAGTCACAAATAATATTACTTCTTTAGCCATGAGCAAGACTGATCCTTCGGTAGTATATTTCTGTCCGCGCATTACAGCGGAAAATCTTGTCAAGGTATATGAGGCGCTTGGCCGCGAGGCAAAAGGACGTGTAGCCATCAAACTTTCGACCGGAGAGGCCGGAAATCCCAACCATCTGAGCACTGACGTGATAAAGAAGCTGGTACACCTCGTGGACGGTACCATCGTGGAGTGTAACACCGCATACGACGGACGCCGCAACAATGTGGCCGACCATCTCCAGACAGCTGCGGAACACGGATTCACAGCCATTGCCGAGGTCGATATCATGGATGCCGAGGGGGATGTGGCTCTGCCGGTGCGCCAAGGCAAGCATATCAGCGTGAACCATGTGGGCAAGAATTGGCTCAACTACGACTTCACCATCGTGCTGTCGCACTTCAAAGGTCATCCTATGGCCGGATTTGGCGGAGCGCTCAAGAATGTGGCCATAGGCATGGCGTCGTCGCACGGCAAGGCATGGATTCATACCGCCGGGGCATCGACCGATGTTCCTGTCGACTGGGAGAATGTGCCGCCACAGGAAGACTTCCTTGAGTCGATGGCCGAGGCGTGCGAATCGGTATTTGACAAGGCCGGCGACAATATCCTGTATATCAGCGTAGCCAATAATCTGTCGGTCGACTGCGACTGCGTAGCCGAGCCGGAAGCCGTACACATGGAGGACATAGGTATCCTGGCATCGCTCGATCCCGTGGCGCTCGACCGCGCATGCGTGGACATGGTGTACAACTCACCCGATCCCGGCAAATCGCACCTTATCGAGAGAATGGAGTCGCGCAACGCCACCCATCTGCTCGATTACGCCGAGGAACTCGGTCTGGGGTCGCAGAAGTACGTGATAAAGACAATAGAACCTGCGTAATAATATTAATCCACTGATTTTAAGTGAATAAAGATGAAATAACCACCCGGGTGGAGGGCGCCCGGGTGGTGGTGATGTGCGGTATAAGCGGCTCGGGAAAGACAGTTTTTTCCAAGTCGCTTGAGAAATATGGATTCATACGGCTGTCGGCCGACGAGGCCATATGGGAAAAATATGGTGCGCGGTTTACCGAACTCCCTTTCGAGACACGCAAGGAGATATTTCAAAGGGCAGACACGGAGCTGGCCGGAAAAATAGAATCACTGCTTGCCGACGGGCAGAAGGTCGTGGTCGACTCCACGATGTGCAAGCGCACGAAGCGCGATGCCATGCGGTCGCTATGTTCGGAAGCAGGGATCGATCCGGTTTTCATCTATCTTGACACACCGATCGAAGTGCTGCGCCAACGGCTCGCCGAACGCAAGGGCACCGGCCCCAACGACCAGATCGTCGACAGTGAGCATCTTGAGATGTTTTACAAGAACTTCGAGCGTCCGGAGAGTGACGAAAAAGTGATGGTGATAAAACAATAACCGAACACTCAGTGTACGCCACAGACTGAAACGCGGCATGCCGCGTCCCTACAATACGCAGTCTTAGAGTACTTTTAAACGTAGCCGAAGAGGCGGTGCATAGCGTCGAAACGAATAAGGGAGTCGCCGCCGTGGCGGGCGAGGGCGGCACGGGCTTTGGCCACGGTGCGTTTTTCCATAGTTCCTGACTTGGAATAGAATTTGTCGGCATAGCAGACAAGCTTCTCCAACAGGGTTTCGGGCATGAAGTCGCGCGCAGGAAGCGGGAGCTGCTGCTGGATGATGTCTTCTTCGGTAAGACCGGTGCCGGTATGGGTTTCGGCCACACGAATCCACTCTTCGGGAGCACCTTCGGCACGCAGTATCTCAGCGCCGATTATGCCATGGCGTATATATGGTTCCTCGCCGTGGCAGTGGATGCCGGAAGCCTTCGTACGGCATATGCCGATGTCGTGGAGCATTGCGGCTCCGCGCACCATCTCAGGATCAAGGCCGAGAGCTGCATGCTCGTTGAGAGCCACCGCCATGTCGGCCACCTGACAGGCATGCTTCATATAGATGTCCCGCATCAGGGGATCGCCCTCTGATGCGGGATAATATTTGTCGATTATAGCCTGATAATCAGTAGTCATGCAGTGATAATCAGTCGATAATGGTGTTCCATCCGTGCACATCGGGCTCCTCGCCGAGCTGGATTGCACGCAGACGATTGTAGAGAGCTGTGGTGACAGGGCCCGGGTTGCCGTCCTTGCTTACGACGTACTTGTGACCGGTATCGAGATCGTCGATTTCAGCTACGGGCGATGCCACGGCGGCAGTACCGCATGCTGCGGCCTCGTCGATTTCAGAAAGCTCCTCGATGGGTATGTGACGCTGCTCGACCTCAATGCCCATGTCGCGTGCGAGCTGCATGAGGCTCTTGTTGGTAATCGACGGAAGGATCGACTCGGAGGCGGGGGTAATGTACTTTCCGTCCTTGATGGCGAAGAAGTTGGCGGGACCGCACTCATCGAGATATTTTTTCTCTTTCGGATCGAGATAAAGCACGGCGCTGTAGCCGAGGGAATGGGCTTTTTCACCGGCCTCAAGACTTGCGGCATAGTTTCCGCCGACTTTCCAGCGTCCGGTGCCCTTGGGAGCAACGCGGTCGAACTCGCGCATGATGCAGATATTGGTGGGCTTGAATCCCTCCTTGAAATAGGGGCCTACAGGGCTTACTAGGATCAGGAAAAGATACTCCTTGGCGGGCTTCACGCCGACTTGGGCGGAGATGCCGATCTCAAGCGGACGGATGTAAAGCGAAGCGCCGCTGCCGTAGGGTGGCACGAAACGCTCGTTGAGCTTCACCACCTTCTTTACCATCTCGGTAAACAGCTCTACGGGAACCGGCTCCATCATTATGCCCTTGGCCGACTCGATGATGCGGCGTGCGTTCTCCTCAAGACGGAACACGCGGATCTTGCCGTCCTTGCCACGGAATGCCTTGAGGCCTTCGAAAATCTCCTGTCCGTAGTGAAGACACGTTGCGGCGATGTGCAGGTCGATGGTCTCCGACTGCGACACCTCGATGTCACCCCATTTGCCGTCGCGGAAATAGCAGCGGACATTATAATCGGTTGGAATATAGCCAAACGAAAGATGGCTCCAGTCTAATTCTTTATCCATAATATATAGTTTTGCCGGCCGCAGAGCGTCGCCTACGGTCGAATTGTTTTTTTCTACCGCGAATTTACGAAAAACATATTATTGACGCACCTTATTTCTTTTCTTTTTTCGCCAAATACTCCATCAGGACGTCACAGCCAGAAAAAATAACTTCTAAACATTATTTTTCTGACTTTGAGTTCAAAATAGCTCAGAATGAGAACCGAAACGTACAAGCTTAATAATTTGCGCTTCTTTGTCCCACCATATCAACAATGTATCGTTTTCTACATGGCATTCCATATAGTTGCGATAATTCCCAGTCAATACATGAGGCCGGTTCTCTTCCGGAATTGGTTGTCCATTGACAAGCAACTTGAGAATAACCTCAAGCTTGTCGATTACCTCGGTTTTATGCTTATAGCGTTTAAGGTCCTTCTTAAATTGCGAGGTGAGTTTCAGTATTTTCATAGAGCATCCACAAAACTTCGGAAGCTGCTCAAGTCAAGGGTCTCGAGGTTGCCTGATGTTTCCGCTTCCTTCATAGCTGCCAACGTGGTTTTGTTGGGGCGATCGGCAACAAACGCCATAAGCACACTCTCTACCAGATTGTTGAGACTACGGTTATGCCTCTTTGCCTCTGCCTGGAGACGAATGAGAAGATCCTCGCTCAGACGGAATGATGTCTGCTTTCTGGTGATTGATACTGTATTCATAAATACGCAATTCTAAATATACATTGTATCACAAAGGTAATACATATGTATAACACTTGCAAATTAAAATTAGTTTTCCATACAAGGAGTCATTATTGGGAAGTAAAATTGGCGGATAGGGAGAAAATCGTTAATTTTGCGGTTAATTGACAAAACATTACAGTAACAGCAATATGGCTATCAACTTACTTGAACTCAGCGAACAAGAGATTATACGCCGCGGGTCTCTCGATGAGATGCGCAACCGCGGTATCGACCCCTATCCCGCCGCTCTTTATCCGGTGGACGCATACACTACCGAAATCAAGGAGACATTCAGCGACGACGCCCCTCAGCGTGAGGTGTGCGTGGCAGGCCGTATCATGAGCCGACGCATCATGGGCAAGGCATCATTCATGGAGCTTCAGGACTCGAAAGGGCGCATTCAGGTATATATCTCGCGCGACGATCTCTGTCCGGGAGAGGACAAGGATCTCTACAACGTAGTGTTCAAGAAACTTCTTGATATAGGCGACTTCGTAGGCGTAAAGGGATTTGTATTCCGCACACAGACAGGCGAGATATCGGTTCATGCCAAGGAACTTACCGTATTGAGCAAGTCGCTGCGTCCGCTCCCTATCGTGAAAGTGAAAGACGGAGTTACCTACGATGCCTTCGACGATCCCGAGCTGCGCTACCGTCGCCGTTATGTGGATCTCGTGGTGAACGACGGTGTAAAAGAGATCTTCATTAAGCGTACCAAGGTATTCAACTCCATGCGCCAGTTCTTCAACGAAGCCGGCTATATGGAGGTTGAGACCCCTATTCTCCAGTCGATTCCCGGCGGAGCGGCCGCACGCCCGTTTATCACCCACCACAACGCTCTCGACATACCTCTGTATCTCCGTATCGCCGACGAACTTTACCTGAAGCGCCTCATCGTAGGCGGATTCGAGGGTGTGTATGAGTTCTCCAAGAATTTCCGCAACGAAGGCATGGACCGCACACACAATCCCGAGTTCACCTGCATGGAAATATATGTGGCCTACAAGGACTACAACTGGATGATGGACTTCACCGAGCGCATGCTCGAAAAGATATGCATGGATGTCAACGGCACTACCGAGGTAAAGGTCGGCGACAACGTTATCTCGTTCAAGGCTCCGTTCAAGCGCATCACCATGCGCGACGCCATACTTGAGCACACCGGATTTGACATCAACGGTAAAAGCGAGGAAGAACTTCGCGACGCCGCACACGCCATGGGTATCGAGGTCGACGAGACTATGGGCAAAGGCAAGCTCATCGACGAGATGTTCGGCGAAAAGTGCGAGGGCTCCTATATCCAGCCTACATTCATCACCGACTACCCTATCGAGATGTCGCCCCTTACCAAGCGTCACCGCAACAATCCCGAACTCACCGAACGCTTCGAGCTTATGGTGAACGGCAAGGAACTTGCCAACGCTTATTCGGAGCTCAACGACCCGATCGACCAGTACGAGCGTTTCGTAGAGCAGATGCGCCTTGCCGAAAAGGGCGACGACGAGGCCATGATCATCGACAAGGACTTCATACGCGCCCTTGAATACGGCATGCCTCCCACATCAGGCATGGGTATCGGCATGGACCGTCTGGTAATGCTCATGACCGGACAGACCACCATCCAGGAGGTATTGCTCTTCCCGCAGATGCGCCCCGAAAAGGTTGAGAAGCGCGACAACGCCGAGGCTTATGCAGCCGTAGGAGTGCCCGCAGAGTGGGTACCCGTGCTCCAGAAA
>JAHZGZ010000049.1:11945-16873 GCA_019420545.1 Bacteroidales bacterium
TTGCAGGACGAAGTAAAAGGCTGGGTGGCAGCTGCCGCGCCTCAGAAGGAGGAGGCCGGCGAATAATGCCCCCGAAAGGTATGGATGAATTGTTACGACCGGTGCCCGGACGGATTGCCGTCATGGGCGGCGGATCGTGGGCTACGGCCCTTTCAAAGCTATTGCTGCGCAATGAAGAGCGTATAATATGGTATATGCGCCGCGACGACCGTATAGCCGAATTCAAGCGGCTCGGCCATAATCCGGCTTACCTGTCGGATGTGGAATTTCCGATCGGTCGCATCGACTTTACGAGCGATATCAATGCGGCGGCACAGGAAGCCGACACCCTGCTCATGGCGATGCCCTCGCCATACTTCAAAGACCATCTTAAAAAGCTCGACAGCAACATTTCGGATAAAAATGTTGTTATAGCTACCAAGGGGATAATCCCTGACGAGAATCAGCTTATCACCGACTATCTCGAAGAGCATTATCACCTCAGTCAGTCCAGGATGATTGTCGTATCCGGGCCGTGCCATGCCGAAGAGGTAGCCCTCGGGCATCTGAGCTACCTTACCGTAGCCTCAACCAACAGAGAAGCTGCGGAGGAATTCGCAAAGAGTCTCAACGGCCCTGCTATGCGCACTCTCATATCTTCCGACGTTAACGGTATCGAATACAGCGGAGTACTCAAAAATGTATACGCAATAGCCTCGGGCATCGTACATGGAATGAAATGGGGCGACAATTTCCAGGCCATTCTCGTAGCCAACGCTGCCAAAGAGATGGAGCGTTTTATAGCCAAGGCTGTGGGTGGTGAGCGGTGTATCTGTCACTCGGTATATCTGGGCGACCTCCTTGTCACAGCCTATTCACGCTTTTCGCGAAACCATAATTTCGGCTCCATGATCGGACGCGGATGTGCAGTGCGCCGCGCCATGATGGAGATGGAAATGGTAACCGAAGGATACTATGCCGCCAAATGCATCCACGAGATAAATCGTAATGTCGGTGCCGACATGCCCATACTCGAAGGTGTGTATGACATATTATACCGCAATCAACCCGTTTCCCTCATGATGGAACGCATAAGCCATCATCTTACATAACCAAAAGAAATATTCTCATACCTAACTAATTTTCATATATCTTATGAAGAAAATCAATTTAGACATCAACTCCGCACTGAAGTTTGTCTCTGAAAAAGAAATCCACCAGATCGAGTCGACAGAGGCCGACAAGGCTCTTGACATGGTAAAGAACGGCACCGGCGAAGGCAATGACTTCCTCGGATGGGTAGATCTGCCCTCACGCACTTCCATGAAATTTCTCGACGAGATCATCGAGGTAGCCAACGATCTGCGCAACGCGTGTGACTATGTGGTGTCGATAGGAATCGGAGGATCTTATCTCGGAGCCAAGGCTGTGATCGAGGCCCTCAACAACTCGTTTGACGCCTATACAACCCCTGCGAAAGGCACTCCTAAAGTACTGTTCGCCGGCCAGAATATCGGTGAAGATTACCTCACCGAACTCCAGAATTTCCTTAAAGATAAGAAATTCGGTATCATCGTAATATCCAAGTCAGGCACCACTACCGAGCCCGCAATCGCTTTCCGTCTGCTCAAGGAGCAGCTTGAGGCACAGGCCGGCAAGGCAGCCGCAAAGGATCTTATCGTAGCCATAACCGACGCCAAGCGCGGCGCCCTGCGTCAGCTTGCCACAGAAGAGGGGTACCGCACCTTCGTGATCGACGACAATGTAGGCGGCCGCTTCTCCGTGCTCACTCCGGTAGGTCTTCTTCCTATCGCCGTAGCCGGTTACGATATCAAGAAGCTTGTAAAGGGCGCGCTCGACATGCAGGACGAACTTGCCACCCCCTCGCACAGCAATATGGCCGAGCTCTATGCATCGACCCGCAATGCCCTCTACCGTTCTGGCAAAAAGACCGAGATACTCGTAAACTATAACCCCAAACTCCACTACTTCGGAGAATGGTGGAAGCAGCTCTACGGCGAAAGCGAAGGTAAGGATCACAAGGGCATCTTCCCCGCAGCCGTTGATTTCTCCACCGACCTCCATTCTATGGGCCAGTGGATTCAGGATGGCGAACGCACTATCTTCGAGACAGTGATCTCGGTAGAGAAACCTGCATCGGAAAAGCTCATTCCCACCGACGACGCCAACCTCGACGGCCTCAACTACATTGCCGGCAAACATGTCGACGAAGTAAACAAGATGGCCGAGCTCGGCACACGTATCGCCCACGTTGACGGCGGTGTGCCCAACATGCGCATCACCGTACCCGAACTTACCGAAGAATACCTCGGCCAGCTTATCTACTTCTTCGAGCTTTCATGCGGTATCTCGGGATATCTGCTCGGTGTGAATCCCTTCAACCAGCCCGGTGTGGAGGCTTACAAGAAGAATATGTTCGCTCTTCTTGAAAAGCCCGGATACGAGGAGGACACAAAAGCCATCAAGGCCAAACTCTGATAACCCTGCTGAGCGGTTATCAACACTACTGTTGATAAATATCAACTTATCTTATTTACCACATGGGCTACGCGGTCAGTTATCGCGTAGCCCATGATTTTTTCTCTGCCTGATGGTGTTGCAAAAATATAGGTCATTATACTTACCATAAACACCTTCACTTCTTATATAAAAAGAATCCACTATTGGTTACGGCGCCCTAAAGCTCCGCCCTCACAGGCAGAGAGGATGAGAGGATGTTGAAAATAGTGTTGATAAAGGTTGAGAAGTATTGAGGAAGTTTTAATAAGTAGATTTGGATGTTTGGGAAAGTTTGTATATAGCAATGGATGAGATATATTCTCCAAATGAGTTTCTACATTTGTTTCATCGCGATTTCAACTCACAGAAGAGGAGTTTTCAAGGGTTGTCAAGCATGATTTTTATCAACAAATAACGTTATCAACATAATGTAAATAAGCATGCTATGTCTTTATAATACAGAGTATTGGACGTTGATAACACAGTAGGTATTGTTGACGGTATATCAATAAGTAAATATACAAGAAAACAAGCGAAAAGTTATCCGTGTTATCAACATCTATAACCACATACATAAAGAAAAGAGAAAAAATTTTTAATCTTAAATTATTAAAAGGTTAATGTTGATGATGATAATCGTTTTCCCGGGGGAATTCTGAGGGGAAAGTATGGATGAATGAACGAGTGTGATATTCGTATATAAGACTATTGCATGGGCATAATTTATGGTATGAACTAACACAAAATATCTTCAGATTATTTGGATAGCTGAAAATAATGGTTTAAATTAGCGAAAATCATTATCACCATTACCATGAACCACCGCTTTATTGCTTCATTGTTATTTGCAATTATTTCCATTCCTTTATCTTACGGCATTTGTAGTGCTGCCGTCTGTGGCTCTGGTCTCAACATGGCCCTAAATGGTCTGCGCGACGGAGACGTGTTTTCGCGCTACCCGATCACATATATAGATACTGTAAGCGGGGGCGAAAGCTGTGTGTGGGACTTGTCGAATCTCAATCCGGGGAAAGCCTGCAGGAATGAGGTGAAGCTCGTCAACGATTCATCGGAGCGGTATAGAATGAACGAGCGACATACATCCCTCTATTATGAAAGACATGGCGATACTCTGACGGTAGCCGGACATGAAAACAACCAGTGGCGACTTGAATTTGACGTCTGCGAGCCGTGGCTCACAAATTCGATGGCCTACGGCCACTTCTACTCCGGACTTCTGCACGGCAAAGGCATATATTGCGACCGTCTGCGATATGCGGTAAGAGGTTCATACCGTATGGGGACCGATGCCCGAGGCATTCTCATATTGCCCGAAGGGGATACTTTGCGTAACGTACAGCGCGTACACACGTTGCGCACCTTCTTCCATAATTATTACCCTATCGACAGCGCAAACTGCGACATATCCATGGAAGAACTGAATAAGGCCACCGTAGAAAACCGGCTGTTGCTGCATGACACCCGCCGATGGTATGTCCCCGGATACCGCTATCCGTTGCTCGAAGTGCAGACACTGACTCCCGGCGCCGGAGGCACACCCATCATGCAGCAGGCGTACTATACTCCGGCATCTGAAATGGCAGAACTCCCGGCAGATCCCGACAACCGGGAGTTGCGCGAACTCATCCGTGAGGGCAAAGCACCATGGGATGGCGTCAGGAGCAACAGCGTCAGCGCCGCCGACACAGATGAACCACGCGGTGGCGACGACATCAGATACCGATTCGACCAGAATCACGGCGAATGCACCGTCAGCGTGCGCTACACAGTCGGGAAGCCTACCGATGTTGAGTTCCTTCTTGCCGATGTACTCGGATTCGTCTACAACGCAGGTTCCTATCATTGCGAACCCGGGGAGGAATACTCCGTGTCAATATCCTATGGCAGCATACCGGGTGCCGGGCCATATGTGCTCTACATCTGCACCCACGATAACCGGTATGCCGAGAAGTTCAACAAATAGTCAAAGGAGGATCAAGATATGAAACGCATTGTAGTATTCCTCACTTGTGTGTTGACACTTTCGTTTTCCTTGCCGGCTCAGATGCCGCAGGATCCTACCTATGGCCTGACTCCGAATGCCAAATCCTTCCAGCGATACGGTGATATACCGGTATCGCTGTATACGGGCACTCCAAATATCACCATCCCCCTTGATACAATCCGCGATGTAAGCCTCTCGCTTCCCATCTCCCTGTCGTATCACAGCGGAGGCATAAAGGCCGACGAACATCCGGGATGGGTTGGACTCGGATGGACGCTCATGCTCGGCGGTGCGATAACCCGGGAAGTGCGCAATATTCCAGACGAATTCAACTACATTCGGGAAAAAGGTTTTTATTATATACACAACATTACTACTGGTGCGATAAAATCGCGTTAGTTTAGAAATCATCAAATAAAGAGAG
>JAHZGZ010000005.1:0-2681 GCA_019420545.1 Bacteroidales bacterium
ATACGCCGACAAGAGCCTCAAAAGCAAAGCAATATAAATTTTAAACAGTTTCTTAATGAGGTGGCATATTTGTTAATGTTAATATAAATTAAAATTTATGATATAATTTGGTTTATAAAATAAACTGCATTAGATTTGCACTATGAATTGAGCGGTAATCGCGAGTGCCACTTTTTTCTGTAATTAATGGTTTATTTTATAAACCGATTTATTAACTATAAGCAAAAAAACAATGGAGGAGAAAAAACTCACTGAGAAAGAGAGCATCGAGCTGATTACGGCGATGATCTCACGTACGAAAGACCGCTATATCGGCAACAGCAAAAATATGCTTATGTGGGGCTACCTGGTGGTGGCTGTGGCGATAATTGTATGGATAATGCTGGCAATCACTCACAATGAGGAATATAACTGGCTTTGGTTTCTCATTCCCGTGGTAGGTCTGACGGCTACTGTAGTAATGGCATCGAAAGAGCGCCGTAAAAGCGGTGTAAAAACGTATTCCGACAGAATTACATCTTCTATGTGGACTTTTGTAGGGGTTTACGAGTTGATTGCCATGCTCGGATGCTTCTGCTTCGCATTTTTCGGTACAATACAATGCTGGAATATGATTCTTGCATTCACTCTGGTCATGGTGCCTTTTGCAGAGATCGTGCAGGGGATAATAATCCGTGAAAAGAGCCTTATGGTGGGTGGTGGAATCGGGCTTGCTGTCGGGATTGTCACTACATGTTGCATTTCCGGCGGGGTAGCGCTCGATGTCAATTGGTATATGCCGGTGTTTGTCATGGCCTTTGTGGCGATGATGATTGTTCCGGGACATATTCTCAACAGTAAATCCAATGCCCGATGAAAGAGTTGAATCCGTTGCTGCACTCTCAGTTGCGACTCGCGGTGATGTCGATTCTTATGAATGTAGAGGAGGCCGATTTCGTATTTCTAAAGGATAAGACCGAATCAACGGCCGGAAATCTGAGTGTACAGCTCGATAAATTGTCGACAGCGGGCTATATAACTGTCGAGAAGGGTTTTTTCGGAAAGAAAACGCGTACCGTCTGTCGCATCTCCGATGCAGGACGCGCCGCTTTTGAAGAATATGTCTCCGCGCTTAGAGAATACCTCAATCTTTAGGAGGTTTTTGCAAACCCATATATAATTATCCCGGTGTCACGATATTGAGTAACCTGTATCTTACGTAATTGTTAAATTTTATCTTTAGATATGGCAGTTGGATATAAATGCGAATATTTATATGTAACTTTGGCTAACCATATTAAACACCTTAAAATTAACCGCATATCAATTCATATTGAATTGGAATGAATAATCAACGTTTACTACAATGAAAAAAGAGATTGCTTTATATCTGGGGACACTGGCGTTGCTTGTCGTATCTTCTTGTGGCCCAAGTGATAATTATAGCTATGTTACTTTACCGTCAACTCCCGGAGCACAATTCGGCATCGATGTTGTGACGATTCCTGCCGGTACGCGTATGCTTGGCTCAAAATCTGAAGAACCGGGATATAATAGCGACGAGAAGCTCCATGATGTGACCATTACCACGGATTTTTATATGTCGAAATATGAGATTACCAATGCGCAGTTTGCCGCGTTTCTCAATTATTCCGGCATTGACGGTTCGGGCAACATTAAGCTGGACGATGGCTCGGAGGTAACTCTGGTTTATGGTTCGGCCAGTCGCTCCGACGGAAAATTCAACTTCGGAATCAACTACGATGGCTCTAAATGGGTACCGGTATATGGCTTTGAGCGTCATCCGGTTATTTATGTCACCTGGTATGGAGCATCTGCATATGCCGAATATGTTGGTGGCAGACTTCCTACCGAAGCTCAGTGGGAATATGCATGTCGCGGTGGCCAGACTGATAATCTGCCATTCGGTATCGGCGACGGCACTAAGATGGAGAAGTGGATGGGACAGTTCTATATATGCGATTATTATGATCTCGCTAAAGGAGGACGTGTAGTCGATATGGATATTAAGGGATATGTAGCATCGACTCTCCCTGTGGGATCGTTCAAGGCCAACGGATATGACGTGTATGATATGCACGGCAATGTGATGGAATGGTGCTCTGACTGGTATGGCGCTTATCCATCCGCACTCAGTGTTGATCCGGTCGGTCCTTCATCGGGAGATGCTAAAGTAGTGCGTGGCGGCGCATGGTCAGACTCCGGAATCGGCTTACGCTCGGCAGCCCGTTCATACTGCGTGCCCGAGGCAGCCGCCGAACATCTTGGTTTTCGTGTAGTGTTCGATATTCCGGAGTCCTGAAAATAAGATTCTAGTATGTTATACATACGCCCTTATTCGCAGTTGTGGAATCTGTGTGGCTCTGTTATATCGGGTCGACAATGCGTCGTCCCGATTATTATATTAATTGAAAAAAATCGGCGAAAATGAGCAAAATATGAGTATCTTTGTCTCATATTAGTCTATTTGACCGGATAAATAGCCGGGTAAAACCAATCTAAGTTATCGAAATGAAAAGATTTTATTCAGTATTCTTATCAGTGGTTTATGTACTGTGGGCTGTCGGTGCACAAGCTTCCACTCTTGGTACTCCTACACCGGCCCAAAGGTATGCGGCGGTACAGAAAGAGCTTGCAAAAGGATGGAATACATGGGACACGCGCAGTGTGCTCACTCATGT
>JAHZGZ010000005.1:2696-9056 GCA_019420545.1 Bacteroidales bacterium
CCCTTATGCATTTGCCATTGACCTGAATTTTCAGTCGGCATCGGGCGCTCGGCTCAACCGGGCGCGTATAGGAGAACGCGGAGCCGACGCTCCGCTGATTACCCCCGGAGCGCATTCATTTGACGGTACTTATACCTGCCTCTCATTAAAATGGAAAGGTGTGGATGTAATGATAGAGAGCGCGGCTAATGATACTACCGAGGTAATAATAGTCACTCCCTTGGCTACCGGCGACACAGCTGCTTCACTGGTGGTGGTGCCCAAGACCCTGTGGATGCGTGGCAATAATGTGGCGGTCGACAGCTGTAGTTTTACGATAGGACCGAAGGATCGTTCGCTTGTGCTTCACGGTGAGGTGACGGGCGATTTCCGGGAATGCCGCAGAAACGAGATCGTGATGGGACTCGGGGAGACTGTTACCATATGTTGCGGCACGGATATGTCGGCGGCTGAGGCGCGTGAGTTCGTCAGCCATGCCGCAGAGGAATTTGAAGCCTCAAACCGAAAGCGGTGGGGCGACTCTTACGACTGCTACAATGCGATGCAGAGCGTGCTTGGCTGGGACAGCGTGTATGATCCCGGCATTAGGCGCGTGATTACTCCGGTAAGCCGCATATGGAGTTCGGAATGGTTTGCGAGCAGCGACTTCGGCGGCTTTACGCTTTTCTGCTGGGACACATATTTTGCAGCCATGATGCTCTCTACAGGTAGCCGCGATCTGGCGTATGCCAATGCCGTCGAGATTACCGAGGCCATAACCGAGGCGGGATTTGTGCCTAACTGCTACTACAGCAACGGATTCAAGTCGCGCGACCGTTCGCAGCCTCCCGTAGGGTCGATGGCTGTATGGACGCTTTACCGGCAGCACGGTGACCGATGGCTGCTTGAACTGCTTTACGACAAACTGCTACGGTGGAACGACTGGTGGCTTGCCAACCGCGAGGACTGCGGCCTGTTCTGTACCGGTAGTTCTCCCTACGACAAGGTGACATATTTCCGAAGCGAGTACGACGCCAATACGCGCTACGGCGCCATTCTTGAATCGGGCCTTGACAATTCCCCGATGTACGATGCAGCGACATTCAATGCCGACAAACATCTGCTTGAACAGAATGATGCGGGCATATCCTCTCTGGTGGTGATGGACTGCGAGTATCTTGCCCGTATCGCCGACGAGCTTGGGAAAAAGAAGGATGCGCGTATGCTCAGGAAACGTGCCGCACACTACCGTGGAAACCTTTGTGCATTGTGGGATGAGGCTGACGGTATGTATTACAATCGCTCGACACGCGACATGACGCTGAACAAGCGCATGTCGCCCACATTGTTCTATCCGCTGCTTGCGCAGGCCCCCGACAGCACTCAGGCGCGACGCATGATAGAGGAGCATCTCACCAACCCCGACGAATTCTGGGGCGAATGGGTGATACCGTCGTCGCCGCGCAACGATCCTGCCTTCCGCGACAATGAGTACTGGCGCGGACGCATCTGGGCGCCTCTCAACTTCCTGGTGTATATGGGTGTCAGGAACTATGATTTCCCGGAAGTGCGCAAGGAGCTTGCCGACAAGTCGGAGAGCCTTCTTTTGAAATCGTGGTTATCCGACGGATATGTGTTTGAGAACTATAATGCTGTCGACGGCCGTGGCGACGATGTGGTGCGCAGCGACAAGTTTTACCACTGGGGCGCGTTGCTCGGATATATCTCGCTTATCGAGAAAAACATGATTGAGATGTGAGCGATAGCGGATTGAGTTTAAAAAGCTGTATTATTATAAAAAATGGTAATTAATTTTGTAGATATTGCAGGTTGATGTAAATTTGGAACATAAATGCCGAGTTTGGGCTTACAAACTTAATAAAGAGTAAAATACCTTAACATAACATAAAAACATGAGCGATATTACCGAAGTGTTCCTCCAGATTATCGGCCAATACGGAAGCGTAGATATAGCTGATGCTGAATTCAAGAAGATGATTCATGAGGATCCGGAGCTCCGCAGCGAGTACCGCGAATGGTGTGACGCAGTGGGTTCTACCGAGAAAAACGGATTCCTGGATTATTGTGAGGAATATCTCGACAATCAAAGTTCGATCTACGATACACTTGCCGACGATGACACGGAGCTTTGACCCGGCGGCGCCGGTGCGTCGGCTTCCCGCCGAGTGGGAACGTCAGGGTGCCGTACTCCTTTCGTGGCCGCACGAAGATACCGACTGGGCTCCCATGCTTGAAGAAGTGAGAGCCTGTTTTACCGAGATAGCATGGGCGATCGCCGATACCGAAATTTTGATAATTGTGGCTCCGGATACCGCGCCGGCACGGAAAGCACTTGCCGGACATCCCCATGCCGACCGTATTCTATATCTCGACTGTCCCACCAACGATACCTGGGCACGCGATTTCGGCGCGATATGTGTAGAAACTCCTGACGGATGGGAGGTTACCGATTTCAAATTCAACGGTTGGGGTCTGAAATTCCCGGCTGACCGCGACAATCTCATTACACGCCGCATGGTGGAGGCCGGACTGTTGCGCGGCAGATATGTCAACCGTCTGGGGTTTGTGCTTGAGGGTGGAAGCATCGAGAGCGACGGACGCGGCACGCTCCTGACTACCTCGGAATGTCTGCTCTCGCCCAACCGCAACGGCGATCTCTCGCGTGAGGAGATCGAAGAGCGCCTCAAGGAGTATTTCGGGCTGAAGCATGTGCTATGGCTGGATCATGGCGCGCTTGAGGGTGACGATACTGACAGCCATGTCGACACTCTCGCCCGTCTGGCCCCGGACGATACTATATTATATGTAGGGTGCCCCGACGAGACCGATCCCCATTTCCGTGAACTGGACGCGATGAAGCGGCTGCTTATGGAGATGCGCACACCGGAGGGGATGCCTTACAATCTGATCGAACTTCCGTGGCCCGAGGCCATCTGCGATGAGGAGGGCCACCGGCTCCCGGCCACATATGCCAATTTTCTGATAATGAATGACACCATCCTGATGCCCTCGTACGGCCAGCCGCGTACCGACGAGCTTGCCGCCAGGACAGTGCGCATATCTTTTCCCGACCATAAGGTGCGCAGTATCGACTGCCGCGCGCTTATCAAGCAACACGGCTCGCTGCACTGTGTCACCATGCAGCTGCCGGAAGATGTTTTACCCCTATGATATCCGACAACATAACCAGAATGCTGCGTGTGGGCCTGATTCAGCAGGCCAACACCGAAGATATAGCCGGCAACCGTGCCCGGCTTTGTGATAAGATGCGCCGCCTTGCCGCCCAGGGCGCACGCCTTATAGTGAACCAGGAACTGCACGATTCGCTCTATTTCTGTCAGAGCGAGTCGACCGGGCTGTGCGATCTTGCCATCGGCATCCCCTCGGCGGTCACCGATACATATGCCGCGCTCGCCAAGGAACTTGGCGTAGTCATCGTCACGTCGCTTTTCGAGCGCCGCGCGCCGGGACTGTACCATAATACCGCCGTCGTGTTTGAGGCCGACGGAACGGTGGCGGGCATGTACCGCAAGATGCATATTCCCGACGATCCTGCCTATTACGAGAAATTCTATTTTACTCCCGGCGACCTCGGCTTCGAGCCGATCAATACATCGGTAGGGCGCCTCGGAGTGCTCGTATGCTGGGATCAGTGGTATCCCGAGGCTGCGCGCCTGATGACCCTGCGCGGGGCCGAGATGCTGATATATCCTACCGCCATCGGCTGGGAAAGTACCGACACGCCCGACGAGAAAGAGCGTCAGCGCGATGCCTGGACTGTAGTGCAGCGCGGGCATGCCGTGGCCAACGGTCTGCCCCTTATTGCGGTGAACCGTGTAGGTCATGAGGCCGATCCGTCGGGAGCGACCAACGGCATACAGTTCTGGGGATCGTCATTTGTGGCAGGCCCGCAGGGCGAAATCCTCTACCGTGCCTCCGACAGTGAGGAGGTCGAGGCTATCGTCGACATTGACATGCACCGCTCGGAGCAGGTTCGCCGCTGGTGGCCTTTCCTGCGTGACCGCCGCATCGACGCCTACCAGGGCCTGGAGCACCGCTACCTGATATAATCCGGTCCATATAACCGGCCATATACTCCGCGCGCCGCTGTTGAACATCTTCGACAGCGGCGCGCGGAGTATATATGTGGCAGTGAGATACTGTCAGCGGAGGACGGTGAATGTAACTGCCGGAGATGAGGTATATCGGATTCCGTCGGTGGCGAGTATCGAGGCCGAATAGGTGCCGTTGTCAACGGGTTTGCCCTTGATGTCGCGCATATTCCATTCCCATTGTCCCTCGGCAGAGTCGACTTTAGCGTTGGCTACGGTTGTGCCGCGGCGATCGGTAATGATAATGTTCATTTCCGGGTCGGTTGAGATATAGGTATGTTCCCATTCGAACCGGGCATTATCCCGGGCTACTGCGGTAATGCAGCGCAGCGATGCCGATACTTCGTCCGACACAACTTCAAACGATATGGTGCTTTCAGTGCGGTTGGCGGCATTGTCGCTTATGCTGAGAGTGGCCGAGTGACGCCCGTCGGCAAGAGGCCCTACAGGTATTTCCATGGTCACCGATCCGTCGGGATTCGGTATGCAACGGGCGGCTGCATTTTCAACAATCTTGCCGTCGATGCTCAGACGTATCGCAGTTTCAAGGGGCATGGTTCCGATAGCGATTCCCGACGGGTCGGGGGCGATTGTTGCTGAAAGTAGGTCGGTGGGACGGGTCACGATATTATAATTCTCCAGGGTGCCCGCATAGAAATCGGTGATATCCGGAGCGGAAGTGTCGGGCACAATGTCGTCGCCTGGTGCCGTGAGTGTCAGCCCCTCCAGTTCACCTATTGCGGCGTGGGTCATGTCGTCGGTTTCGGCATAGACTATGAAACGGATATCATTGCCGTCATTCTGACGGGGAATTATGATTGTTGCGTCATATTTTCCGCCGGTTACCTCAGTGGCAATTTTGGCTACGGGAACCGAGCCGCAGATATATGTCATCCCTTTTGCATTGGAATCGCGGATGCCGCGCGTGGTTTTCGGAATCCCTTCGAGCATTACCTCGATTGTGGCTTTACCATTGAAGTCTGTTACAAGGTTGCCGAGAGTGTCGCATATTTCTCCGGAAATCTTTATGGGTGACAGCGGCTTCAGCTCTGTCGTCGGGTTTTCGGCCAGACTTAGCTTTACATTCCATTCCGGGAATCGCAATGGCAGTTCGGGATCTCCAAGGAGATTGCGGTTAATATCGTTGATGGAGTATCGTGTGCTCGACATGTGGAAGCGTACACATTCGGTACGGATGTTTAGCCATAACTCTCCGAGCGTCATGCCATTTTTCGCCTCGGCGAGATGGCGTCCTATGATGTCATGTGCATTTTCGTTGCCTCGTGCCCACGACTCGCGGCTATATGCGATATTTGCGATTGAGGCGTTGGAGGCAAGGAGAGTGGATACTCCGAGCGTTGACCTCGGGCCGTCGAAATGTCCGAGATTACATGTGCTGAGTATCATTATCGGCAGCGTCTCGTTAGTGTAATTGTGTGCTTCTTTCGAGGTAATGCCGTAATCACCGGTAACGAATCCCTCATAACTTGAATGCCCTACATAATGCACGAATCCTACTCCGTCATGAATACGGCGTGATATGTCGGCATTCAGCTGAGGAACCGGCTGTTTATAATCGTTTGGAAAGAAATCTATGTAATCTTTTATCGTGACATCGCCGTTGCGTTTCGCGATATTCTGCGTTACAAGATCAAGCGATGCGTGGTATTGGCCGTTGTCTACATTGTCGGCAATGAAGATCGAGCGGTTGGCGGCACGCTGCCAATGGGGAGTGATCATGAAGCGGCGTATCTTGTCGTTGACTATGGCGGCCTGCTCCGGGGTGTGGGCCGGGATGCGTCCTACAGCGAGGAGCGGATACTGATGCCAGATGGTGTTGGGGTTGTAGTTGTCGGCCACCATGGCGAAGTAGCTGTCGGTACAATATGACTGCGACGCGCTGTACATATATGTCTCATTGGAACATTCGCGCACGGGCAGTATCGGCATTGCGTGGGTAATGTGGCGCATGTCGTAGGAGGCGGCTCCATAGATCAGCAGAGAACGCAGTTTCTGCGGGTCGCGGTCGTAGAGCATCTTTACGAAACGGCGCACACCCATTGCCGAGAATCCTCCGGAAGAGAATTCGTTGTAGATTTCATCGGCGTCGGCCACCAGCACGTCAATTCCCTGCTCTGCCCGATGCAGGGCGGCGAGCTGTTCGGCTTGTTCGCGCAGTTGGGCCACAGTAACTATAAGCATGTGTGGAACAGGGGATGCGTGCAGATTCTGCGGTTTCATGTCAGCC
>JAHZGZ010000050.1 GCA_019420545.1 Bacteroidales bacterium
CTGCAACGTAACCGCCGACATGCATATCGAGGCCATTCGCTGTGTGCGTCCGGGCATGTATGAGTATGAGGTGATGGCTGCGCTTGAGAAAGTGGCCGCCGCCAACAACTGCACGCTCTCGTTCAACACCATATGCACCATCAACGGGCAGACGCTCCACAATCCCTATCATGGCAATCTGATAAAGCCCGGCGACATGGTGCTGGTGGATGCCGGCGCCGAGACGCAGATGGGATATGCCGGCGACATGACTTCGACCATCCCTGCCGACCGCAAGTTCACTCCGCGCCAGAAGGCCGTGTACGACGTGCAGGTGGCCGCGCATCAGGCGGCTGTAGAGATGCTTCGTCCCGGCGTACCGTTCCTCGACGTGCACAACCGCGCCGCCGAGGTGATTGCGCAGGGAATGAAAGATCTCGGCATGCTGAGCTGTTCGGCGCAGGATGCCGTGGAGAGCGGTGCCTACGCGCTGTTTTTCCAGACCGGCCTCGGACATCTGATGGGACTCGACGACCACGACATGGAGAATCTCGGCGAGGTATGGGTAGGCTACGACGGCAAGCCGAAGTCCACACAGTTCGGCCGTAAGTCGTTGCGCCTTGCACGCCCTCTTGAGCCGGGAATGGTGCATACCATCGAGCCGGGAGTATATTTCATCCCCGAGCTTATCGACCTCTGGAAAAAAGAGGGGCGTTTCGCCGACCAGATCGTGTACTCCGAAGTCGATAAGTGGCGCGACTGGGGCGGTGTGCGCAACGAGGAGGATTTCATTATCACCGAAGATGGCGCGCGCCGTCTTGGAAAGAAGATACCGCTTACCACCGACGAGGTGGAGGCGATGCGCTGACAACAACTTATAAATTAAATAGCATGATAACATTTTTTGTGTGCCTGTCGGCTCTGATAGGCGCATATTTCGTCTATGGAAAGTACCTTGACCGACAGGCAGGGATTGATGAGGGTAAGGCTACTCCGGCACAGCGTATGGCCGACGGGGTAGACTATATACGGATGCCGCGCTGGCGTACATTCCTGATCCAGCTGCTGAATATCGCCGGTACCGGTCCGATTTTCGGCGCCATACTGGGCGCATGTTTCGGCCCGGTTGCATTTCTGTGGATTACCCTCGGCGGAATATTTTTCGGCGCCATGCACGACTATATGTCGGGCATGATGATCGTAAGAGGCGACGGGCGCAGTCTGCCCGAGATTATCGGTAAATACCTTGGCATCGGCGTCAGGGATTTCGTGAGAGTATTCTCGATATTCCTTATGGTACTTGTCGGTGCTGTGTTCCTTCTCAGCCCGGCACAGCTGTTGGGTACTCTGGTTCCGTCGGTGTCGCAGGCATGGTGGGTAGGGATTATCCTTGTATATTATATCGTGGCCACAATGCTTCCGGTCGACAAGGTGATCGGGCGTCTTTATCCCGTATTCGGTGCCGCGCTGATAATCATGGCGCTGGGGCTGCTCGGCGCACTTGTATTCGGCGATTATACGATACCGGAGATGACGACGTTCCACAACTATCAGCTCAACGCCCATGAACTTCCGATAATGCCTACGCTCTTTATCACCATCGCATGCGGGGCGATTTCCGGCTTCCATGCCACACAGTCGCCGATGATGGCACGCTGCGTGGGCAATGAGAAGGAATGCCGCATGGTGTTCTACGGAGCTATGATTTCCGAAAGTATCATCGCCCTGATATGGGCGGCCGTTGCCATGGCGTTTTTCGGAGGTGCCGGTGAACTGGCGCAGACGATGGGCGACAACGGCAACAATCCGGCTTGGGCTGTCGACGTGATTTCGCGCGGCACGCTCGGCGCCGTAGGCAGTGTGCTTGCCATGCTCGGTGTGGTCGCCGCTCCTATTACCTCGGGAGACACTGCCTTCCGCTCGGCACGCCTTATGATCGCCGACATTTTCCGGATCGACCAGCGGCCCATCGTGAAGCGTTTTATGATATGTCTGCCGCTGTTTGCTGTGGGATTCGGTATCACGCTTATCGATTTCGGCGTCCTGTGGCGCTATTTCGCATGGGCCAATCAGACGCTCGGCACAATCGTGCTATGGAGTATCGTGGTATGGCTTGCGTCGAGGGGTAAGAATTTTGTGCTTGCCATGGTGCCGGCCGTATTTATGACGTATGTCATCACCTCGTTCATGTTTATCGGCGATCAGTTCTTCGGTATCGAGGATCGCGTTGTGGCTTATTCGCTGGCGGGGGCGGCTACCTTGGTAATCGTAATGAGGGTGATGAGGCTTATCCTTCCGTATGTTACCCGGAAAAAAGAGCTTATGATGGATTGACATTCCCATTGAGATATGATGGGGGATGGTGTTGCAAAACTATATGCTGTCATAATATCATAGCTTGTAGGGACGCGGCGTGCCGCGTTACATCAACATAATCAAATGGTTATGTATTTCCCGGGATGTAACGCGGCACGCCGCGTCCCTACATTTTTCGTATTTTACTTCCTTGTGTTATGAAGCGGCGGGTATGTCATGATTCGCCCCAGCGCCGGCGCAGTG
>JAHZGZ010000051.1 GCA_019420545.1 Bacteroidales bacterium
CGGTATGATGAAGATGTGGTACCGCAGCTGCTTTATCAATACCAGCCTTAACAGCAATTGCTGGTGCTTCGACGGCACTGTCGATGTGGAGCCCGGATGGCTCAATCTCTGGTACCGCAACGAAAATACTTCGGGCCGCACGGCCATGAACATGCATTCGCGCTACGGCACCTGGCCCACCGACGATAATCTCGGCAACGGCTGCAACCGCCGCGGCATGGAGGGACAGTTCGGCATGAGATATCAGCAGGCTTATCCCGACAAGGAACTGTATGTAATCAAGCTCGGATGCGGCGGGTCGGCTATCGCCACCTGGACTTCCGACGACAACCACAACTGGGAGTACTTCTACAACAATATGTACAAGCCGGCTCTCGACGACCTTTTGGCAAAGGGGAAGAAACCGCGTCTGGCCGGTGTGTGGTGGATGCAGGGCTGCAAGGACCGCAACAATTCAAAAGAGTATTATCTGACACGCCTGAAAGAGCTGATCGCGAAGATACGTACCGACCTCGGTTTCCCCGAGGCCAAGATATATATCGGACATATCGTGAAGCCCGGTGAGAATCCCGACTATCCCAACTCGTCGAAGCAGTTCGGCCAGACGGTACGCGACGCACAGGATGCCGTGACTACTCCCGGTAATGCCGACTATGTGGCCAATACCGAGATTATCGACGGCAGCGACTGCCCGTTTGAATCCGACGATCTGCATTGGAATCATGTAGGTGTAAACCGTATCGGCGACAAGATTGCCGACCGCGTTATCGCCGACGGCCCCGAGAAATGGGCGTCGTTCACCACTCCCGGCAAGTGGCGCCTTGATGCTGACGGCAATGCCGTGTTTGCTCCTGCTGTAGGAAATCCCGACATTTCCTATGCTATAAACGGCGATGAGGTGACAGCTACCCTCAAATACACTACCTGGACAGAGACCAAGAGCGTGAATAAGAATGATATCCCCGCCGGAGGCGTGGTATTTGAAGGTGAGACCATGTATGTAAAGACCGGGGCTGCCGGAAGCGGCTTGTCGTGGGACGATGCTATGGGAAGTCTCCCCGAGGCTGTGACTATCGCCGCTGAAAACAGCGTGAAGAATATATTCGTAGCCAACGGAACCTACACACTTGCTGAAACACTCAAGGTGCCCGCAGGAATGAACATTGTGGGCGGCTTCGACGGCGAAGGCGATGCCACTGTAGTAACAACCTCAGGAACCGGTGACGTTATTTCACTTGAAGCCGGAACTGCTGAAGAATATGCTTTGATAAAGAATCTTACCGTATCGGGCGCTACCTCCGGACGTGGTGTCAAGGCTTTCTCTTTTGGACGGGTATATGACTGCATCATAGAAAACAATGTCACCGCCGGCAGTTCGCGCGGCACCAGCGATGGTGCGGGCATATGGCTTGGCGAGAATACCATCCTTGATCATTCGATAATCCGCAACAACGAAGCCAAAGCTTATGCCGGTGGCGGTATCGCAATAGACGGCAGCAATGTTGTGATAAAGAACTGCCTTGTTACGGGAAATATCTCAAGGAAAGGACATGGTAAGGTACAGTGTGGAGTAGGTGGTATCCTGCACTGGGCATCAAGGACCGCCAACAAAGTGATTAACACTACGATTGTCGACAACCAGGGACTGCATGTCGGCGGTATATGGTTTGCCGGTTCAAACAGTAGCTGTAAGTGGATAAACTGTGTCGTATGGGGCAACAAGAAACTTGACGGTACGGATAAGGGAATATCCAAAATTCAAACCGCTACCATTACGTTTGAAAATACATTCATGACCGAGCTGGAAGATATTAAGACCGGTGGAATCACACTTTTGGCCACAGACAATACAGCCGAAACAGGGCCGCATTTTACAGCCCCTGAAACAGGCGACTTTACGTTGGCCGAGGGATCTCCGCTGATTGATGCCGGTAGCGACTCCGGCTATGGCGACGGCCTTGACACTGATGTATGCCTCGGCGGAAATGCCCGCAAGCAGGGAGCTGCCGTAGATGCCGGCGCTTATGAAAGCAAGCCCACAAGCGGCATAGATGCCGTAATCTTCGAGCCTGCAACCGGTGAGACCGAGTATTACGATCTCCGCGGCGTGAAGGTAAACCGTGAGAACCTCCGTGGCGGCATCTATATCGAGCGCAACAGCGCCGGTGCCCGCAAGGTGTATATCGCCAAGTAATCGCCTTCGGAATAAGATTTTGTGTGTCGCCCTGTCGGAGCAGTCCGGCAGGGCGGCCTGTTTATAGGGGAGAGCAGTCTGTTCTGACTGTCAACTATTTGGCGCCGACGGTTGTTGTATAATATAGTGCATGTAATGGCTGAATTTGGCAATTCAAATATTATGGTTAAATTTGTATGGCGGAATGAGGCCATTCTAACCCTTTTTGTGGCAGACGTGTGCCGCGTGCATGACCGCCCCTGATATGACATAACCAAAATAAAATCAGATAATTATGGACAATTCATTAGACCGTATAAGCTATGCTCTCGGACTGAGCATGGGCAACAATTTCAAGGCCTCCGGGATCAAGGAGATCAACGTGAAGGACTTCGCCGACGGCGTAGCGGCAGTGTTTGAAGGCGCTGCTCCCAAGATGTCGTACGACGAGGCCAAGAAGGAAATCAAGGAATTTTTCGAGAAGATGGAGGCCGAGCAGCGTGCGGCCGCCGAGAAGATGGGCGAGGTCAACGCTGCCGCAGGCAAGACTTTCCTCGAGGAGAACGGCAAGCGTGTCGAGGTGAAGACTACCGCCTCGGGCCTTCAGTATGAGGTGCTTGAGGAGGGTACCGGCAAGATGCCTGCCGCTAACGATAGTGTGACAGTGCATTACACCGGCAAGCTGATCGACGGCACGGTGTTCGACAGCTCGGTGGAGCGTGGCGAACCCGCCACATTCGGCGTTACCCAGGTAATCCCCGGTTGGGTAGAGGCCCTTCAGCTTATGAAGGAGGGCGCAAAATGGCGTCTTTTCATCCCCTCCAACCTCGCATATGGTCCCAACGGTGCCGGCAACATCATCGGCCCGAACGCCACTCTGATTTTCGATGTGGAACTCATCAAGGTAAACAACTAACAGATTATAGATTAACAGAATTATGAAAAAACTGATTTTTGCCCTCGGAGCAGCAGCTATGCTTGTGGGCACAGCCACCTCCTGTGGCGGCAACAGCAGCTCGAAACTCTCCCCCGAGGAGCAGGCTCTTAACGATTCGCTTACCACAGCATGGGGTTATGTAGCCGGCGGTCAGGCCGCTCAGATGCTTCAGAACGCTCCTGCCGGAGTAAAGGTTGACAAGGAGGCGTTTCTCCGCGGCGTACAGACTGCCGTGCTCGCCGATACCGCCGATCAGAGCTATATCCAGGGCCTGAGCATGGGCGTGCGTCTTGCCCAGCAGCGCGCCTACGCCATGAAGGAACTTGGTATGAGCGTCGATGCCGCACAGTGGATGGCTGAATTCAAGAAAGCTCTTCTTGCCGACTCGCTCCCCATGATGGACGAAATGCAGCAGCAGTTCCAGAACTGCGCACAGCGTGCCGAGCAGGTAGCTCAGGATCGCAAGAACGCCGAGAAGGAAAATTCCCCCGAATCTCAGGCCAACATTAAGGCCGGTGAGGAGTACATGGCCGCTCAGATGAAGGCTGATCCCGCCATCAAGAAGAGCGAGACGGGCCTTTACTACAAGATCGAGAACGAAGGCGAGGGTGAGGCCGTCGAGGACAACACCCCTCTGCTCGTTAACTATACCGGCCGCTTTGTCGACGGCAAGGAGTTTGACTCCAGCAAGGGCAATCCCGTGCGCTTCACAGCCCGCGGCGTTGTTCCCGGCTTCGGCGAAGGCCTCAAGATGCTCAAGAAGGGCGGCAAGGCTACTCTTTACATCCCCGGCAAGCTCGGCTATGGCGTAAACGGTCAGCCCGCAGCAGGCATCGGTCCCAACCAGATGCTCGTATTCGA
>JAHZGZ010000052.1 GCA_019420545.1 Bacteroidales bacterium
AAGCTATACGAGACAAAAGGTAACTTTATAATCACACAGCCTCTTGCCGTTTTTTGAAACAAATACAAAAATATATCAATGATATGAAAAATAATACCTGTAGTCGGTCATTCGCCGGCATATTTCCGTCTGCTCTTCGGTCGTTATGGAACCCCATAACTCCCTCATCACAAACGAAAATCTGCTCGACGACTGACCGCCCTGACGGTAACATTTATTATTAAACAAGCTCTAAATCCCGCTACTGTACGGCAGTGGTAGGCAGGATATCGGGAGCCGTATCCGACGGGACGGCTTTTATGAATGTACCGTCAGCGGTATAGAACACATCCATGTCGGCCTGTCCGGCTTTTTCTACCTCGAACACATAGAATTCAGAGGCCTTCTGCTTGTAGGCGGTGATGTCATCGACTGTCCAGGTGCCATATTCTCCACGTGAGAAAGCTCCCGTCACCGCATTGTCAGGCACAAGGAAGAAATCCTTACCATAGTCGGACTCGGTCATGGCCCATGCGGTGGTCTTGTCGAACCACACATCGTAACCGACACCATTCTTGTCGAACTCGGCAACACGGTATTCATTCTTGCGCTCCCACTTCACATTCTGAGCATCGGGGAACATATCCTTCAGGGCGGAGTTGAACGCGGCATCGACTTTATTGGTGACATAGTGGTCATCATCGTCGTCATCATTGCTGCACGAGGGCATCACAACGGCCATTGCGGCAATTGTGAGCGCAAAAGCAAATATCGAAACAAACTTCTTCATAGGTATACGTTTTAGCAATCGTTAATTATTATAAATCAAGATATTAACATTCATAGGCGCATAAAAGTTCATCTGCCGGATTTTTTACTCCCGCAGAAATTGCCTAACTTCACACCATGGAAAAAGCATGTGATAAAAAACGGTTCGCCATCTTCGCCTCGGGCGACGGCAGCAACGCCGAAAATATCGCCCGGTATTTCCGCGACAACAGCTGCAACGCGGAAGTGTCGTTGATTGTGTGCAACAACCCCAATGCCGGAGTGATAGAGCGCGCCCGACGTCTGGGCATCGACATGTACCTGCTTACCCGTGCTGAAATCAACGACCCGTCGCAGCTGCTTCCGATTATGGAAAAACATGGCGTAGATGTAATTGTACTGGCAGGTTTCCTGCTGATGGTACCCGCCTTCCTCATCGCGCGCTATAACGGGCGGATAGTCAACATTCATCCGGCCCTGCTCCCTAAGTTCGGAGGCAAGGGCATGTATGGCCGCCACGTCCACGAAGCCGTGGTAGCTGCCGGAGAGTGCGAGACAGGCATAACGATCCATCACGTAAGCGAGAGATACGACGAGGGACGTATCATATTCCAGGCCTCGGTAGACGTGACTGCCGATGACACCCCCGACAGCGTGGCCGCAAAAGTAAGGCTGCTCGAGGCCGACCATTTTCCGCGAGTGCTTGCCGAAACATTCCTATAATCAATCTGTCACAACACAAATACCAGCCCTCCCCATGTCAGAAAACATCCGCCTGATAGCCGACCTCATCGCTCCGGACACCCTCAACACCCATGTCGCCACAATATTGCTGCTCGCAAGCATAGGGATAGCGGCCGTCGTAGCCTATTACGTTACGAAAGGGATTCTCATGATGTTTGAAAAAGTAATACTGCGCAGCCCTACCGACTGGGACGACGACATGCTCAACCCGCGGCTTATGCGCGCCGTATCGCAGCTTGCCCCGGCCCTGGTAGTGTCGTGGCTGCTCCCTACGGTGTTCGGCGGTACTGGCGGTACCGTGAAGTGGATAGATATAGTGACATCGCTCTACATACTCTGGGCCATAGTGCGAATAGTGGTGATACTCATCGACAACCTGTACAATGCCATGCTGCGCCGCGACAATCTGAAAGCCTATGCCATAACCGGCATATTCCAGATGTTCAAACTCATAGTAATCGGTATCGGCATCATCATCGCGGTAAGCATACTTATAGGCAAGACCCCGATAGCCATCCTCACAGCCCTTGGTGCATCGGCGGCGGTGCTGTCGCTGGTATTCAAGGACATGATACTGGGGCTTGTGGCAGGCATACAGCTTACAGCAAACAAGATGCTCCAACGCGGCGACTGGATAACAGTGCCCAACCGCGACCTCAACGGCGAAGTAATCGACGTATCGCTCACGACAGTCAAGGTACGCAACTGGGACAACTCCGTAACCACCATACCGCCCTATTCGCTCATTACAGACTCGTTCCGCAACTACCGGCCCATGCAGGTATCCGGAGGGCGCCGTGTTGACCGCGCCGTATATATCGACATCAATACCGTGCGCATGCTTTCCGCCGAGGAACTCGAGACGCTCGGGAGCCAAGGATTTCTGGCGCCCTCATCTCCGAAAGATACGAAGCTCCCGGCCACTCATCATGTAAATCTGCGCCTGCTGCGCGACTATCTCGAACATTACCTCACAAACCATCCCGACGTCAATCCCGGCATGACCCTGATGGTACGCCAGCTTGAGCCCACCCAGTCGGGACTGCCGGTGCAGCTTTACTTCTTTACACGCGACACGGCATGGGTCAACTACGAACACATACAGGCCGACATTTTCGACCACGTATACGCCGTGATACACCATTTCGGTCTATCAATATTCCAGACCCCCGCCGGCTCCGATATCGCAGCCCTCCCCGCCGGAAAGAGATAAGAGATTCGTGCTCATCCCAAAATGGCGAGAGTCTCAAGACACATCCTCGTGTTGTGATAGGGACATTTCCAGAACCCGGCCTTATCGTTGCTGCGCGTCGGAGTGCCCGTGACACCGTCGCAGCTCCAGAACCATTCCCCGCCTTCATGATCCACAATATGGGAATCTATATACCGCCATGTGTTCAAGGCATTTTCGAGCATGTCGGCGCGACCATGATATTTCCATAGATAAAGCTGCCCTATGACTGCTTCAGCCTGTACCCACCAATGACGTTCGGTATCCGCCGAGCCATCGGCATTAAGTTCGTATATCATTGAACCGTCGGGCTGCATCCCTTCAAGCGCTGCCAATGCTATGGCCTCGCAGTGCTCCCGCACTTCCGCCAAAAGATCGTTGTCACCGAGCACCATAGCGCTCTCAAGCAACAGCCATGAAGCTTCTATGTCGTGGCCGAACGACGTTGTAGCGTCGGTACGGTTCCAGGAAGTGTCGAAAAACAGCCCGAGATGTCGCGTAGAAGGATCCTCTATACGCTCTATAAACACCTTCAGTAGCGATTTTATCGCCTCCGCGAGGGAAGCATCTGGCCATACGGTGAAAAGTCGCGTATATGGTTCTATTATATGCAGATGAGTATTCATACTCTTAGCCACATTCATATCCTTGGCGCTAAGGCGCATGTCGGCTATCGGTGACCAATCACGTGCTGTAGCCTCGATATATCCCCCATCAGCCAGATCACGGGAATGAGTCTCAATATCCCTGAAAAGCCTCACTGCATAGTCGAGCGCAAGGCGTCCACGCTCATCGGAAGTACCGGCCGCCGCCACATATTCGGCGAGGCCGTATATGGCGAAACCAAGCGCGTAAAACTGCTTATGAGTATCGCAGGGAGTACCGTCGGAATTCATCGACCAGTACACTCCTCCGTACTCATGATCGTAGAAACAGTCGATAAGCACATCCAGCGCCCTGTCGGCCATATTCCGGCATACAGGATCGCCGAGCACACGCCACGCGGCAGCGAACGACCACAACAGGCGCCCGGCAAGCACGGCCCCTTTCTGAGCATGTTCATCAAGACGGTCATACCCGTCACGACGTCCGTAAAATCCACCGGCCGGATCCACCATGGTGTTCATCCAGTATGGAAGAATATTTTCAGTAAGGTTACGGCGCACTGACTCTACAAAAGTGCGTCGCGCATCAATCTCGCACATATGATGTGTATCAGTTGTTTGTATCGGCATAATCGGTCATTTCATAATAGGAGGCCGGCTCGGCTACGACAGCCCGGCGCTGACGCAGCCGGTCGACTATGATTCTTACCCTACGGGTATTCAGCGGATAAAAGCTAACCACCACGATAGCGATCATTGACACCATGGCCGGAATCAAACTCATGAGCAGCCACAATCCGGCGACAGCTTCCGATGATTGCGCCACATCGGCATCAGCTACGTAGCCGAACATGCCGAGCAGACTCAGCACCGCCCATCCGCCGAATGCGCTTCCAAACTTCTGTGCCATCGATGATGATGAGAATATCAGTCCTGTAGAGGCCGTATGGTTACGCAGTTCGGAATAATCCGATACATCGGCATACATCGACCACACCAATGGCGACATCATACCGGTAAGAAGCGAGATCAGCACCTGAAGGATCAGCATCATCATGTAGCCTGATGTCGATACCGGAACAAAGAAGAACAAGGTACTGAACACCACAAGCATCGCATTGACCAGTATGAACGTCGTCTTCTTGCCGAGGCGTGCGGTGACCGGCATGGCCAGCGCAACTCCGGCCATGTTGGCGATTTCGCCGATACCCAGAAACAATCCCGAATAAAAAAGTATCAATACTCCGCCGAAATCGAGATATGCATTGTTTCCGATAACCTCAACAAAGAAATAGGCCACAGTGGCACCGCGCACAGTGCTGAACATATTGTAGCACAATGCCGCACCAATCAGTATCCACCAAGGACGGTTGTGCAGAAGCGCCTTGAAATCGGCGCCTACGCTAACACTCGACACGGTGTGGAGCCGTTCACGCGTAGCCTTGAAGCAACAGATGAAGAGCACGCAACAGGCCACCGCAATCACCGCCATGGCCAACTGCCACGACTGCCGGATATCGGCGCCAAAGGTCGTCCTGAACATCGTACACAAAGGCTCCCACGAGGCCAACGCCACAAACGATCCGGCATAGGCGAATATCATGCGGAACGATGAGTACTCCGTCTTTTCATCGGGATTGTCGGTTATAACACCAAGTATAGCTCCATAAGGCACATTGATTCCGGTATACACCGTCATCATCAGCACATATGTGACGTAAGCCCACACAAGCTTGCCGGCATAAGCCAGATCGGGCGTGGTGAACAGCAGTACGCCGCACACCGAAAAAGGTACAGCCATCCACAGCAGCCACGGGCGGTACTTACCCCAGCGCGAATGCGTACGGTCGGCCACTATGCCCATCATGGGATCCGATATCGCATCCCAGATTCTGGTGATGACAACCAACACTCCGGCATCGACGAGCGACAGGCCGAACACATTGGAATAGAAAAACGGCAGATAATAGCTGAATATCTTCCAGAACATGGATGAGGCCATATCGCCGAGTCCATATCCGATCTTCTCTTTCAGGTGCTTCATGATTCAATTGTGGTATAGTTCTTCAAGTAAGTAATTTGCGGCGCCGGTAATTCTCGCGGAACTCTTTTGGCGTACATCCTTTCTTGCGCTTGAATATGCGGTTGAAATTAGATATATTGTTGAATCCGCAGTCATAGCAAATCTCGGCTATCGACATGGTACTGTCGACGAGCATTCGTGTGGCATGACCGAGACGCAGCTCGATGATATAGTCCGACACCGACTTGCCGGTACGCAGCTTGAAAAAGCGGCTGAATGCAGTAGGCGTCATGGCCACACGGTCGGCAAGATCGTTGAGTCTCACCTCATCACGGTAGTTACTGCTGATATATTCCTGAATTTTTTGAATCCGGCGGCTGTCGACCGACGGCCTGACATTGGCGAAGGAGGTACTTGACAACGGCCTGTAATGTCCGTTTTCGGCCAGTTCGTACAGCAGTTCAAGCAAGCCTATGAGACGGTGGAAATTAGATTCGATCCTCGTAAGCTTGTCAAAAAGATGGTATACGCGCAATATCGTTTCGAGCTCGAAAGCCACTCCGACAGATGAGTCGGAAAGTAGCCTTCGGATAGGTTCAAGAGGATTCTTACCGAGGAATTCCTCGCCGAAAAGATGATTGGAGAACTGTATGGTGATCTCCCTCATACGCGGCGAGCGACACTCATACTGCTCCCAGCCGTGCTCAATATTGTTACCTACCATCACCAGGTCGTAGTCACCGAGTTCCTCGATCGAGTCTCCCACAATGCGTCTGGCACCGCGGCAGTTCTCAACGAGGTTCAGTTCATATTCGCAATGACGATGGATCGGGAAAGTGAAACTTTCTTTGTAACGGTCGACCAGATAGAAACAATCCTTGTCGGACAGCGGCGTGACCTCGGTTATTACAGTTCCCATTGTTACATAAATGCCATATTTCGGTCAATCAAATCATTAAGGCGCTTTACAGTTTGAGCGGTAGTGAGACCGTCGGCCGGGGTGTTGAGACAGTAATCCACCAGCCGGTCAACAGAAGTTTCGGCCACATGCATACGTGTGTCGGATGAAGCATAATAAATCAGCAGACGTCCGTCGTCATCGGCAATCCATCCGTTGGAAAAGAGCACGTTCATCACGTCGCCGGTATATTCATCGCCCTCCGGGGCCATGAAATAGCCGGCAGGTGCGGCGATACGGCGCCATGGCTCGTCAAGCGCAGTCATGTACACATACAATACATATCGCAATCCCGAAGCACAGTTTCTTACACCATGGGCCAGATGCAGCCATCCACGTGGTGTCTTGATGGGGTGCGGGCCTTCGCCGTTTTTCGACTCCTTAATAGTGTGGTAGATACGCTCGTCGATTATGCGTTCCTCTCGGGTAATCTCGGCATGTGTAATGTCGTCGATGAGCGTCCAGCCTATGCCTCCACCCTTGCAGGCGTCAATAAATGAATCCTGGGGACGGGTATAGAGAGCGTATCGTCCATCGACAAACTCCGGATGCAGCACTACGTTGCGCTGCTGTGTACCGCACTTGAGGTCGGGCAGCCGCTCCCATTCGATCAAGTCGTGTGTACGTGCTATGCCGCAAGCAGCTGTGGCTGCCGACAGGTCGTCAGGGCATGAATCATCGTGGCGCTCCACGCAGAACAGGCCGTAAATCCATCCGTCCTCATGGCGTGTCAGGCGCATGTCGTAGACGTTGGTTCCCGGTTCGTCGGTTTCGGGCATGGTTACCGGACGATCCCAGAATCGGAATCCGTCAATACCGTTGTCACTCTCGGCGACCGCAAAAAACGATTTGCGGTCGGTACTCTCGACGCGCACCATCAGCAGATAACGGCCGTCAATCTTTATGGCCCCGGCATTGAAGGCGGCGTTGACACCGAAACGCTCCATGAACCACGGATTGGTGTCGGGATTGAAATCATACTTCCAGAAAGGAGGTACATGTGCGGCTGTAATTATCGGATAACGGTAACGGCGATACAAGCCATTGCCTTCAATGGGAATATTTTTACGGTTTATCAGTTCTTCGTAGCGTGACAGCACGAGGGCTTTTCGTTGTTCAAAGATACTCATAGTGATCAGTAATGATTAGTTCAGGTTCAGCGCAATATCGTCAGCGCATATCAGATGCAAATACAGTAGATGGACTATTATAGAATTCCATGAATGATTGTTCGGACTTATGGCCTTTATACGGGCCAAAGAAATGGCCGGGCTTGTCGTGGGCATTACGCCACACGCATACGTAGGCCACAGGATACTCCGCACACAGCGGACCGAGTACCTCGCTCCACCAGCCGGCCATGGGCACACCTTCGCTTCCGGTCTCGGTCAGAGCCACGATCTTGCCGCGGTCGGCAGCCAGAGCTTTAACAACATCAAGTGTCGAACGTACCGACGCGCGGTAATTGTCAATGCCTTCTTCGCCTCCGTGGTGGTAGACATCGGCACCGAGGATATCGACATAACTGTCGCCGGGATAACGGTCCAGATATTCATCGGTTGCGGCAACTCCCGATGGAGAGTACGCCCAAAGCACATTGTCGATTCCGCGCCGGTCGAACACCTCACGGGTCATACGCCACAAAGCCTTGTATTCATCGGCAGTACAGGAATTAATGCCCCACCAGAACCATGAGCCGGTATGCTCATGCCACGGGCGGAACACAACGGGGATGCTGCGTCCACTCTCATCCTTGAGCGAGCCTATGAAGTCGGCGACCCGGCCGAGCCATGTACGCAAAGTATCGTTCATAGCCGACCCCGTCACCACACCGGCACTTACACCGTTGCCGGCAGTGTCCCACGCATCGCCGCCGGTTGCGGGATTGCGCGGATGCCAGCTGATGGAGCTTATGCCCCCACGGGCATCCTGGGCAATAATCTCGCGGCGCATCAGGTCAAACGGCACTCCGTCGAGATTTCGGGTAGTTTCATGCTCGATCATGCCGAGATCCCAGTTGATAAGGCCGGGATAGTCGCCGCATACCTCCTTCACATCGGAGCGACCGTCCTCATAGGCCCATGAGTGGCCGTAGGCCGTGTCGTCGGAGTGGCCGAATATGTAACGTCCGCCGTTGACCACCGATTTCAGCCGGGAAGCCAGCCCGAAAGCGGGTGTACGTGTAAGCGGTGAATGACGCCGTATTATGTCGAGAGTCGAGGAATCGCATGCAAACACCGAATTCAACCCCTGTTCCTCCTGGGCAGGATCGCCGGTGTAATCATCACCGTATGCCCAGAAGACATGCTCGGTCGACGGCTTGGCGAAACCGCCCCAGGCCCACACGTTGCATCCGGCCAAAGTGCCGTTATCGATCAATCCGAATACGGCATCATAATAACGGTCGCGCAGCGTTGTAGGTGATCCGGGAGCAAAGAGCATGGAATCGCGCGGAAATCCGAACTCCTCCATCACCATAGGCTTGCCATGATGCCGTGCTATCGCGGCATGTGCGTCCACGTAGGCCATGGTGTTGGATATTGCGTTCTGAAGGCGCTCCTCATTTGGACAGTCGCCTATCCATCCCCAGTTTTTCGGCCACACATGTATGGTCATGTAATCTATGTTGGGGTCGGAGTGGATTGTTTCAAAGAGCTTGTAGTCACCTTCGCATCCGCACATGCCCTCCGAGCCGGTGGTGAGAAGATGGTTGGAATCGTGCGATTTGATGCGTGCCGAAGCCTGTGCCATCCATTCGGCAAAAGCCGCCTTGTTGCTCTCATCGCCGAAAGCGCGGGGTTCATTGCCGATTTCCCATGCCATGATTGCGGGATCGTCGGCATAAGGGCGTCCGGTTATCGTATTGGTGCGGGTGACGATATTGTCGATATGCTTCATGAACATCTCTTTGGCCTTGTCGCAAGTGGCAAAGCGGCTTACGTAGTCGCAGAATGCGTTGTAACCGTCGACAGCGGGGATGGGGGCCACGCCTTCACCGGCCCATTCGAGGTATTGCGAGTAGCCACCCGACCACTCCCAGGAGTTGTTGAGATACAGCACCGCCTTCATGTCGCGCTTGGCCAGCTCGGCCAACAGATAGTCGAGTCCCCGGAGTATGGTGTCGTTGTACACTCCCGGCGCCTTCTGTAAAGTGGGGCTTATACGTGATTGCACCGTATCGGGGCCGTCTCCCCCGACAAGTACCCTCAGGTTGTCGATGCCATGACTTTTCATGAAGTCGAGTTCGGCTGCAAGCCGCTCACGGTCACCGCCGGTACCTTCCGAGGCAAGTATGGCTCCGAACCAGAAGTTTGTTCCGACAAACGTGTACGGTTTCCCGTCGACAGTGAATCCCGTCGAATCAGCTTTAACAAATCCGCTGTCGGCGGCACTGACATTGGTACATGAATTCCCGATCATGAACATAGCGGCAAGCAAAGGCAATAACAATAGGATTTTCTTCATATACGGTGCTGATTATTTCTTTACATTTTTGCAGTCCACAGTCACTACCGGAGACATTCCGGGGTTGGCAGGCGAAGGCTCGAGGCTTACGTCGGTAAGTGTCAGGGTATCGACGTTGCGGGCATATACCGGTACCGTAAAATACGATTCCTTCACATTCGGATCCCATGTCACGTTACCCGAAGTAAAGCGTACGCGCGAGGCGTTCTCGACATGTACCATAGGTATGTCGGAGGCAAAGAACTCGTGCTTCGGCTCAGATGCCGGGCGCATGTCAATGTTGCCGCCTGTCACGTCTGACAGCTTTCCCTGGCGCATGCGGAAGCTGAAGTTGGTGAAATCTATGTCCTCAACCGTACAGCCCGGGCCGGCATAGATATATACCGAATTTTCTGAATCTATATTGATATTGTTGAATTTGACCTTACGTATTGCTCCGGGCTGACTGTCGCGGTCGCGCATCGCCGATATACGTATAGGCTCGCCGTTGCCCCACCAGTCGCCGGTGTGGAGACGGGTATGGATATTGATATTTGAGAAATTCAGGTTCTCGACACCGGCATAGTCGCGGATCTGGATATTGATTCCGGCATTGGAGTCGAAGATGGTGATGTTCGACAGATTATAGTTCGACATGGGATTCTGATCCCATCCGCCGATACGTATGGCGCTCGACCGTGAGCGCAGTATACAGTTGGTGATATTTATGTTTTCCGACGGGCGTGTGATGCGGCGGAATCCGGGATCACCGAAATGCCAGTCATATCCGGCAAGCACTATCGCATCGTCGCCGCACGATATGTAGCAGTCACTTACGTTGACATTGCTGCTCGATATGACATCGAGACCGTCGCTGTTTGGAATCAGAAGATTATTGTCAATGGTCAGTCCGCTCACCATGACGCGGTCACAGTGTACTATCACGAAGCACCAGTAAGGTGAATCCTGACATTTGAAGTCGCGGAGTTTGACATTCGTGCAATTCGAGAACACGATCATCTGGTGGAAGCGGTCACGCGGATGCAGCGGGCCGTCGCCAACACCTTCGGTCACCTTGCGCAGTCCTTTACCCTGCCGCACGGTTTCGAGCACGGGGCCCGATATGGTCTTGGCGCTGTCGGCATACATGAACTCCATGCCTTGCCCGAATATTGTGCCTTCACCTGTTATAGCCACGTTGTCGGCATCTTCGGTGTAGAACACTCCTGCCAGCTCATCATTGTGTTTCTGATAGGCCGACAGATCAAGAGTGGCCACCAGGCGTGCGCCACGGTCGAAATGCAGCTCCACATTGCTGCGCAGATTTATTGTGCCGGTAAGATAATCGCCCTTGGGGAGAGTAACGACACCGCCACCGTCGGTGGCACAGGCATCTATGGCCTTCTGGATAGCCGGAGTATCGAGAGTCTTTCCGTCACGGACAGCGCCGAAATCGAGTACAGAACACTCAAGGGCCGACGCCGGCAATGCGAGAGCCATCGCGGCGGCTGACAGTATGATAAATTTTTTCATAATGGGTTTCAGGATTAATCAGTTCATTTTCACTTCTACTTTAAAGTCGGCGGCAGTGTCGGCCTTGCAGCCTGAGATAGTTAACCGGCCGTCCTCCCACTTCCAGTCGGAGACACGGGCGCCATTGACCAGAACGGCAGCGGGACGTTGCGAACCTACCAGAGCCAATGTGTAGTTGCGCGACGAGGGCATGCCGGGATACGATCCTACGACCTTGTTTATCATTATGTCGTGGCCCGACCGTGGAGTATAGGCATAGTCGATTCGGGTAAGGGTCTTTTCGCCCTTCTCGAAACCATAGGAGTCGCCGGCGTCATCGTAGAGTTCATAGCTCGAAGTTCCTGCCGAGGCGGGAGTATAGATTGTCAGAGTCATGCTGTCGGTCGGTTCGCTCACATTACGTCCGACCTTGACAGTCGGGATAATTGCGCCACCCTTGACATATACCGGCATGGAGTATAGGTCGGCACTGCGCTTTACCGTACCTCCGCCGTTTACGGGTTTACCGGTAAAATAGTCGTACCATAACCCTTCGGGGAGCCACAGTGTACGCTCGACAGTGCCGCGCTGTCCATAGCCCGAGGGAACCATGACGGGAGCCACCAGAAAGTTGTCGCCAAACATGAACTGATCATAATTGTATGCCTCGTCGGCCGAAGGCCAGTCCATGTACATGCCGCGGCATATAGGTTCGCCTTCGGTGTGACAGCGGTACATGGCCGTGTAGATGTAAGGGATGAGCGATGCGCGCAGGTTGATGAACTGAGTGATCGACTTCTCTACGGTAGGCCCCCACTCCCATGGCAGACGCGAGCCTCCGTCGTAATCGCCGGGATGCTTCACGGCGGGATGCCAGAACACGTCCTTCTTGGCATGGAAACGCATGATCGGCGAGAATGCGCCGAGCTGCACCCAACGGGCAAACATCTCTCCGCCGGGCAGATAACCGTCGTAACCCTGCGGCATATAACCGCCTATGTCGTGCGACCAGTTCACGCCGTTGTTGGCACCCTTTATGGTAGTGGCGAGCGTATGACGCATGGTTGCCCAGGTGGCATAAGTATCGCCTGAGAAAGCTGCCGGATAGCGGTGGTTGCACAGCACGCTCTGCTGCTGACGATTGAGCACGAACGGACGCTTGCCCGTCTGCTCACGCAGATACCTGTTGTAGAGTTCTGCCGAATATATCGAATTGGCGCCGTCGACCCAGTGGAAGTCGAAACCGTCGGCAATCATATGGTCGAGATAGAGATCGTAGAAAGCCTTGAAGTGGCGTTCGTTACGGGTATCATATTCCACCACGCGGATCTCAGGCTCGAACGACGGGCCCGCCACAATCGACTTCTCATAGTCGAGTCCGGCAGCCTTGCAGAAATCGTGGATTTTCGGATCATCCTTGTATATGCATCCCGAGTGATGGTTGAAGCCCACCTTCAGACCCTCTTTCTCAGCCCAGTCGAGGAAGCCACGCATGTCGGGAAAGTTGGCGGTGTCATATTTGTAGCCGTACCAGTGGTCGACATGCCAGCACATGTCGAGGATAATGGCATCGATAGGTATATTGCGGCTGCGGAAGCCTTCGAGTATACGGTGGTAATCCTCGTCGGTATAGTCTTTCCAGCGGCTGTAGATGAATCCGAGCGACCATTTGGGAAGCATCGACGGCGATCCGGCCACGCTGTAGAAGTCGGTCAGCGCACGGCGGTAATCGTTGCCATAGGAGAGCACCAGCAGTTCGTTGAATGCCGATCCGGGATTATAGCGGGTAAGATAGTCGCCCGAGTGGTTGAGCACGGTGAATCCACGGCGGCTCAGCACACCGTCCATCGGCACAAGCAGATGCCGCGACGACGAGGTCACGTCGTTCTGCTCAGAATAGTTTGTCTCGCCGTCACAGTTGTCGAGCGCACCTACCACACCTCCGAGGTTCGTGGTATCAGGCTCCGCCAGTCGCGCAAGGGTAGCGTCGCCCGACGATACCGACACACCACCCGCCAGAAGCGGGCACGACGGGTCGACTGTAATAGTCACAGCATCGGTTGTTATGAAAACCTTTCCGTCGGTCGACCGTACTGTATGGTTTACCTTGCCGGTCGGACGGCTCACTACCGCCAGATCGTTGGGCAACGGCTTGAACGATGGACGGGGACTTTCGGTAACGGCGAACATCGACGGACTCAGCAGTTCGATGCGCACCGAATCGATTATGACGAAATTGCCGCGCTGCTTTACCGACGGGCCGGCAAAAACGATATCGGGCAACATTGCCAAAGCGGCTGCAATAGCTTTAATATTCATGATTGTGTAGACTTTTTATATTTATATGATTATGACAGAGGGTAGATGTGGATTGCCGCACCTCCGCACGATTCCATATCGACCGAACATGATCCGTTGCGGTCGACCCTGATACGGCGCTTCTCAAGTTTGTTGGGATATTTTGCCGAATCGGGCGCGTCGCAGTAGATTTCGGCCTCATACTCGCCGGGAGCAAGGAAGTCGGTCTTGAAAGTGAGTGTACGGGCCTTGCTGTTGTTAATTGCGCCGACCCACCAGTCGCTACCCGACCGGCGTGCCACGCAAGCGTATTCCATGACCTCGGCAGCGGGTACCACTGTCTCGTCCCACGATGTGGGCACTTTGCGGATGAAGTCGAAGCCTTCCTGACCTTCGTAGGCCATAGGAGTGTCACACACCATACCTAAGTAGCATTCCAGCACCACATACATACCGAGCATGTGGCAGCGGGTGTTGGTCACGAGCGGATTGGTGTAATGAATCTCGAAATCTTCCGG
>JAHZGZ010000053.1:0-280 GCA_019420545.1 Bacteroidales bacterium
CTGTCGTACTACTATGGGGGCGACATAAACTTCACGAGCATGAATGCCTATCTCGTGTCGGCCGGATTCGACCGCATTATCTGCGACAAGGACTTCCCGGTCACCGACCGCATGAGCAAGTGGGGCTCTCCCGACCATCTTGTGTTTGGCCGTGCCCTTTCCGACATGTCGGCGCCCGGTGGGGATGCTCCCCGTTTTACTGTAATACAGACGTCGAGTTCCCACGAACCGTTCGACGTCCCCTATAAGTCGGTATTCACCGACGAGCGCCTCAATGCGT
>JAHZGZ010000053.1:290-3396 GCA_019420545.1 Bacteroidales bacterium
CCGACCATTCACTCGGCGAGTGGTACGACGCAATGTCGCGCACGCCGCGATGGGACCGCTCGCTAGTAGTCATTGTCCCCGACCATTTTGCCGTATGGCCCGACACGCTCACCGATCAGGCCGCGCGCCATCACGTGCCTTTGGTGCTTGCCGGGGGTGCCCTCCGTTCGGCCCCCGCACGTGTGGACGCCGTTACCGCGCAGACCGATATCGCCGCCACCGTGCTCGGAATGCTCGGCATTGAGGCCGAGGATTTCCCGTTCAGCCACAATGCTTTCGCTCCGGATGCCGCGCATATGGCATTTTTCAGCGACGCCGAGCATGCCTCTCTGGCCATCCCCTCGGGTGTAGCCACCCTAAATATCACCTCCGACACCGGCGAAGCTGGCGACTCCGTTCAGCTGCGCGCTGTCAGAGCTTATCTGCAAACTCTTTATAACGACTTACAACAGAGATGATTGATTTTCTCTCCCAGATTGACACGCAGGTTTTCCTGTTTCTTAACTCGTTTCATACCCCTGCGCTCGACCAGTTTATGATGCTCCTCTCCTCGAAGATGGTGTGGGTGCCGATGTACGTGATGATTTTCGCCATGGTGGTACACCGCTACGGTTTCCGCGGCGGAATCATCGTGGCTCTGGGCGTGGCCCTTGCCGTGACGCTCGCCGACCAGACCTGCGCCACGCTGATACGCCCGCTCGTGCATCGTCTGCGTCCGGCCAATCCCGACAATCCCATCTCCTCGATGGTGCATATCGTGTGGGGCTACCGAGGGGGAAGCTACGGCTTCCCGTCGTGCCACGCCGCCAACACGTTTGCCGTGGCCACGTTCCTCTCGCTCGTGTTCCGCCGCCGTCGGTTGCTCGTAGTATCGCTCTTCGCATGGGCGGCTTTCAACTGCTACAGCCGCATGTATCTGGGCGTACACTATCCCGGCGACATAATCGTTGGTGGCGCCATAGGTTCGCTGATGGGCTATGTCTCCTATCGCATTACCGGTATGGTGGGCATGTGGATTCTGCGTCATCCACTCCAGCCCACCCACGATATCGTTCATATCAACTTCGGATCGTTGATCCCCGAAGTCAACATGAGCAACGCCGTGCTTATCTGCGCTACTGGTGTTCTCACTACCACCATACTCCTTTTCATATCCCTTTACGCTTACTTCGTCTGATCCATTTATCCGACGATAAAATAAAAAGCCCTCCCGGTGAAGTCGACCTTTTCGACTTTACCGGGAGGGCTTTGTTTTTTGCTATTCGCTGATCAGCGGAATATCTTGTAGGTGCGGCCACGCTGGCGCACGATCAGGAGTCCTGTTGCCGAGGGGCTTGCCTTGCGGCCGTCGATGGTGTAATACTCGGCGGGGAGGGCGGGATCAAACTCTACCGGAGCGTCGTAGATATTGTCGATGCCTGCTGTCGAGCCGCCACGCACTTCGATGTTCTTTATCTCCCAGGCTCCACAGTCGGTGGTATTGCTTGTGTAGCGGAATGCGAGTTTCACGCGCTTGCCTGCATAGGCCGACAGGTCGATCACACCTGACGATGAGAATACCCACGAGTTGCCTGCGGGCCAGGTCACCTTGTCGTTGATGTTGGTCTGGGTACCGTCGCATACTACACTTACTGTAAGGTAGGTCAGATATTTTCCGTTGGGCAGGAAGTTGACGGCATGCTCAAATTGCACGTAGGCGTTGGTCATCCCCGAGAGATCGAACTCGTCGGTATAGAGAGTGCCGTCACTGTCATAGCGTACCTTGTTGATAAATGAGTTTGCTACCCAGCCGTAGTTGGGGCTGCGTTTCCATACCGAAGCGTAGGTTCCGGGCGCTGTGGCGATAACTTCGGAGGCACCATTGTCGGCTTGGGTATAGTCGGCGGCATAGAGCAGATCCATGCGGTCGAAGTGTGCCGGATTCGCCGGGTCGAGCGGACCGAAAGGACGGTATATGCCGCCACCGGCTATCTCGGTCTTTTCCGGATCGAAGGCATACGCGGTGCTGTCGCCCCAGAGGTATTCAAACAGGTTGGGAAAGTCGATGTAAGGGTTGCGGTTTCCCTGGATTTTGTAGATGGCATTGTTGCGGTCGATCTCCACCTGATCGGGACGGTCGGCGCGGCACCATTCCGAATAGAGATCTGAAGCCCATTTGTGGAACGTGGGGTATGTATTGTTGTCAAGGAACTGGAGTCCGACTTTTACCCATGTATAATTCTGCCACGCCGTGATCATATACATGTATCCGCGTGAGAAATCGCCCTTATATGTGTCGATAGGTTCCCATACATTGTCGTTAATATGTGTGCCACGGCCTATTTTTGTGTATCCGTCGTCGGTCGATATTGTGGCGACTTTGTCCATGACGAGGTTTGATTTCGAACTGTTCGTGCTGTTGTCTGACGGATAGAGGTTAAACAGATCGTTGTATATAGTCCCTTCTGTTCCGCCCCACCATGATTTGGGAAACGAGTGCTCGATATTCATTTCGATATATTTTCCACTGGAGTTGGTGGTTCCTTTTATGTCTTTTTTTGGTCGCGAGCCACGTTCTCCCACTTCGAATATCAGGTCGCTGTATCGGTTGCGGTATGTTCCATCGGGCAGTTGGTCGGTCTCATAAAATGACCACCATGTTTTATTTGTGCCCGGGCCGTATCCTGGGGCGTTGGGATTTTTGATTGTATTATGTAGGGCGTTTTTGAGGTCGGCGCCGCTCAGCCCTTTCAGACCGTCGTAATAGCCTTCGGGGATTTCGGCCATGGCCGTGCCCGATACTATTGCGGCGAGTGTCAGTGCGTATAGTCTATTCATATGCAAGATTGGTTGTTGAATAATTGTATGGTTGATTGGAATATGCAAAACTACGTATTTTTACCATTTTTTTCTGCGAAATGCATGTGAAAATTTTCTAACCTCAGCTACGTTGCCCATTTAGAGCTTGTTTAATAATAAATATTACCGTCAGGGCGGTCAGTCGTCGAGCAGATTTTCGTTTGTGATGAGGAAGTTATGGGGTTCCATAACGACCGAAGAGCAGACGGAAAGATGCCGGCGAATGACCGACTACAGGTATTATTTTTCATATCATTGATATATTTTT
>JAHZGZ010000054.1 GCA_019420545.1 Bacteroidales bacterium
TTTTCCGGTAGAGTCGGAGATGATTGAAGGTGATTGGTTTACGGTTTCAGTCCCGCAGGCACTCCCTGCGGAACTGAACCGGAATTGTTTATTTGTTGTCAGAGGCCGTTGAGACGGCGTGTCGTTTCGATATCAAGGGCTTCGGCGAATACGCTTATCGGGTTGTCGACATGCACTCCGGTCGACATCTCGATCTGCCATTTGCAGGTCTCGCAGTCGGTGGCCACGCTGTCGATATTGGCATGAGTTATCTGCTCGAAGAGCACGCTGCCGATCTCCTGCGAGTAATTGTAGTTCTCCTTCTTGAATCCGTAGGTGCCGGCGATACCGCAGCATACCGACTCCAGCGGCACGAACTCAAGCCCGGGAATCATCTTCAGCAGCGAGGTGGAGTAGATGGCCCACCCGAGTTTCTCCATATGGCACGGGGTATGATAGGCCACGCGTCGGCGGAAGTCGGGACGGAAGGCCACTTTCACGATACCCTTGTCGATGAGGTTATAGATGAAGCGGGTGGCGAGCTGTATGTGGTCGCGCACGTCGGAAGTGTCGATGTCGAGTATGTGCTGGTATTCGTCGCGCATCGTCAGTGTGCAGGTAGAGCTTGTGGTGAGTACCTCGCGTCCCTGTCCTACCGACTTGCGTATCGACTCCAGATTGATATTGGCGTCGCGGCGTGCGGCGTCTACGAGATTGTTGGCGATCTTTGCCACGCCGCAGCATTTCTCCTTTTCGAGCAGGTTCACTCCGTAGCCGAGAGCGTTCATCACCGTTACGAAGTCCTTGCCGAGCTGGGGATAATTGTAGTTGACGTAGCATCCGTGGAAATAGCTTATCTGCCGCGGGAAAACGCTCTGGTCAGGAGCATGGTGCTTGAACCATGATGTGAAAGTGGTGCTGCTGTAGGCCGGGAAATGACGGTGTTTGTCGATACCCATCACCTTGTCGAGCACAGCTTTCATAGGCTTGAGGTGCAGCATGCCGTTGACAATGGGAGCGAAGGGCGTCGCCATGGTGCCTACGAAGTCGGTCGACGCGAGCATCTTGTCGCGCAGCGACGGCTTTTTCTTGCTGTAATGCAGGCGTGCCGACTGGATGATGTCGCCGATGCGCACGTTGGAGGGGCATGCCACCTCACAGCGTTTGCAGTTGAGACAGTATTTCAGCGCCTCGTCGTAGAAAAACGGCTTTTTCAGACGGTAACGCTCGCCGTCGGGACCGGCCTGCTTCGGCCCGGGGAAATCGGGATTTACAGGGGTGACCGGGCAATATACCGTACAGATGGTACATTTGATACAGTCTTCGAAATTATTTGTGCTTATATTCGCTGCCTGATAACGCGGATTGTTGAGCGACTGCACACGCGCCTCGGCTGGGTTGATTGCGGGATTGCTCATAGCTTGCCTCCTTTCTTGCTGTTGAGGATTTGGTCGGCCACTTTCATGGCCGTCATCAGGGTCACTCCTGCGCCTGATTCTTCCTTGAGGGCGTTGCATCCGCCGATTACCGCGCCTGCGGCGAAGAGATTGTCGAGAGTGATGCCGTTGTGGCTTACGCGCAGGGTATCGTCGGTGGCGATGCCGTAATGCTCGAAGCGCTGCTCTTTGTAGAGGTCGGGGTCGCACCATTGAGGGCGGTTGGCGTCTGCCACCACATCAAGCCCGAAAATGGGCTCGAACACTGTGTCGGGATTTGCTTCGAGGCCATGGCTGAGGAACGAGCCTGACGCTATTACGAAATTGTCGGCTTCCAGAGGTATGTCCGTAAGATTGGCGGTATATATTTCCTTTACACGGCCGTTGGCGATGTTGCCTTTCTTCACTGTATCGCCGAGCAGATACACGCCGCCATGCTGGTGGAACCATGTGCGCAGCTTCATCTGTGCCCTCATTCCGCCTACCGACATCGGTATGGTGGATACAAGGTAGAGCGGAGCCTTTACCTGTTTGCGCAGTATTTTTACCGGCTCTTCGTCGAAGAGTCCCACTACGGCAGGCATTACTACCGTCGTGGCACCGGTCTCGTCGATAAATCCGTTGATATGGCGTGCGACGTCGCGGATGACTTTTCCGTCGAGTACGCGGGCTATGTTGGTGGCACGCATTTCAGTGGCGCTTTTGCGCAGATGCTGAAGGCTGTCGAGCGTGAAAGTGCGGCTCACTACCGTCGCTCCGGCCTTCTCCAGGCCCGAGGCAAGAAACTGCGGATAGAAATCGAGATATCCCTGGATATTCACTACCAGCACTTTTTCCCAGGGTATCGGCTTATAGGTGTCGACAGTGGCATAACCTTCCATCGAGAGCCATGCCGGCTTAAACATTCCTATCGGAGTGAGGCGGTAATGGTTGCGCTTTTCGTCGCCGTGCAGCGAGATGCCCGCTTCGGCAAACAGAGGCTTTACCTGCGGCAGATAGCGCATGATGTTGTCAATACCGACTTTGCCGTAAGGATGGGTCTGGGGGAGCTCTTTGATATAGTCGAGAGGATTGTCGATCACATCGGCTCCGTTGTGGCGTCCGTATAGCCCGAACGAGCCCGAATTGAAATGCAGGGCGCTCTGTCCGGATGAGATTACGGCGACTTTCTGCCCCTGGCGTAGCAGGCTGATGCCTGTGATGAGGCCGCCCATGCCGCCGCCGATTATTATGGTGTTATATTTCATGTGTATGCAGTTGGCTGAAATTTGTTAGAATCAGAGGATAGTGTAGCCGTTTATTTCGAGTCGATCACATCTTCCGGGAGTGCTATGCGGTCGATTCCGCACACTCCCTCGTAGAGCCACGACATGAACTGGCCCTCGACCAGTGTCTCTCCCCACGATACCGGACACATGCCTTTCCATCGCTCGTTGATGAACGATGATAGGTCGCGCAGGGTGCGGTCGGCGCAGTTGTTGGCCTTGACAAGCAGCCCGGCGGCACGGCATGCGCACAGCTCGCCCTGACATGTGCCCATGCCCATACGCGTGCGGCGGCGCAGGTTGATGAGATTGCCCACGTGGAGATGGTCGACGGCGTATTTGATTTCGCCCACGCTTACCTGCTCGCATTCACACACTACAGCCTCGTCTTCAAGGTTGTTGAACTCGATCTGCGAGCTGAGTGTGCCGTGGCGTTCCTCGGCGGCCTTCTGTCCTACCGGGAGTGAGATGGTGTGGGATGTATGATGGGTGAACTCGGGTTCCTTTCCGTAGCTGCCGTCGAGTTCCGATCCTGGCAGCGGTGTTTCGGCCGTAGCGCATGCGCCGGTACGTCCGAGTTTCTTCATGGCCATGTCGGTGGCCCATTCGGCCATCAGACGGTAGGTCATGAGCTTGCCGCCGGTGATGGTGATGAAGCCCTCCACACCGTCGCGCACTGCATGGTCGAGGCATACGATGCCGCGCGATATGGAGCGGCCCGACGGGTCGTTGTCGGCGGCCACGAGCGGGCGTACACCGGCATATGCGCGGAGTATGCGTGTATAGGCCAGCGCCGGAGCTATCTTGATGCCCTCGCGCAGCAGCACGTCGACCTCTTCGGGAGTTACCTCCATATTATCGATCTGGTCGTAGGGTATTCGTGAAGAAGTGGTGCCGATGAGCGATATGGTGTCGCCGGGCACGAGAATGTCGGCGTCGGCAGGCTTACGGCAGCGGTTGATGACAACATTGTTGACCCTGTGGCCGAAGATGAGCAGCGCGCCTTTGGCTGGGAACATGTTGATGGTGATTCCTGCGAGGGCTGCGATATTGTGTCCCCAGATACCTCCGGCGTTGATCATGAGGTCGGCATGCTCGGTGCGCTCCTCGCCGGTGCGTGTGTCGCGCAGCTTCACGCCCGTCAGACGATCGCCCTGGCGTTCGAAACCGGTTACCTGATGGTAGGTGAGCACGTCGGCGCCGTTCTGGCGCGCCGATACTACGTTGGCTACCGTAAGACGGAAGGGGTCGATAGCTCCGTCGGGAACCTTGACGGCACCTATGATGTGGGGGTTGACAGCCGGCTCGATACGCAGCGCCTCGCGCGGGTCGATAGCCTCGGCGTTTATGCCTGCTTTTAGGCAGGATTCGATGAATGTTTTCTGATAATCGAGGTCATCTTCCGGGAGAGTGACAAAAAGTCCTCCGGTTTCCTCTACGCAATGGCGCGCGATACGGCGGAGTATCATGTTCTCCTTGATGCACTCGGTGGCCGATTCCTGGTCGGTCACTGCATAGCGGGCACCGCTGTGCAATAGACCGTGGTTGCGTCCGGTAGCTCCGGCGGTAAAGTCAAACCGCTCGACGAGGAGGGTCTTCAGGCCTCGCATGGCGCAGTCGCGGGCTGTGCCGGCGCCTGTTGCGCCTCCGCCGATCACAATCACGTCGTAGTGTGTCTTAGCGTTGTTGTCGTTCATGACCAAGTATAGTGGGTTTTAATAATATTATAGGGTAGGTTGATAGAGCGTTTTGTCGCGGTATAGGGTCAGTTTGCCGACTCTTTCAAAGCGAAGAGATATAGCAAACAGGCAGTTTCATCGCAAAAGTAAATATTTTTTCAATGAAAATGAAACTACTATGGATATTTTTTTCTGAATAGGGATAGATTTTATGATGTTGTCATGTTTTCAGATTCTCCGAAGCACTTACTTTCGTAATAATTCCCGAAACCTGACGATTATTAAACACCCGAATAAAGCCGTTTTGTTCATTTACGGATATATACATTATTACAAAACATACTGTTTTGATAAAAATTTGGAGGGTTCAGCTAAATTGACTAATTTTGCCGCTGACAGGTGTGGTGGTTTTTTTATCTGCCGGCAGTTGACGACAAAGCCGTTATCCCACTACCGTATATATAATTATGGTATATAGTGAAATGCCGCCCGGTGCCTCAGGCTTGTATGTTGCTTCCGCACCCCGGCAAAATATCTGACCATCATCCTATACAGATAGAATTCATAACATCCAATAATTAGATACACAATTATGAGTAAAGAAAAAAAATTCCTGACCTGTGATGGAAACCAGGCTGCCGCACACGTGAGCTACATGTTCTCGGAGGTAGCCGCCATCTATCCCATCACACCTTCGTCGACAATGGCAGAATACGTCGATGAATGGGCAGCCGCCGGTCGTAAAAACATCTTTGGCGAAACTGTCCTCGTGCAGGAGATGCAGTCGGAGGCCGGTGCCGCCGGTGCCGTCCACGGTTCACTTCAGGCCGGTGCTCTCACTACCACCTATACCGCTTCGCAGGGCTTGCTCCTGATGATCCCCAATATGTACAAGATTGCTGGCGAGCTGCTCCCCTGCGTGTTCCACGTATCGGCCCGTACCCTCGCCAGCCATGCGCTCAGCATTTTCGGCGATCATCAGGACGTTATGTCTGTTCGTCAGACAGGCTTCGCCATGCTGGCTGAAGGCTCCGTTCAGGAAGTTATGGATCTTGCCGGTGTCGCTCACCTCGCCACCATCAAGAGCCGCGTGCCTTTCGTCAATTTCTTCGACGGATTCCGTACCAGCCACGAGATCCAGAAGATCGAGGCTCTCGACAACGACGACCTCGCTCCTCTGGTTGACCGCGAGGCTCTCGCCGAGTTCCGCGCACGTGCCCTCAACCCGGACGCTCCCGTAGCACGCGGTATGGCCGAGAACCCGGATGTATTCTTCCAGCACCGTGAGGCTGCCAACAAGTACTACGAGGCTGTTCCCGCAATCGTCGAGGAGTACATGAACAAGATCTCCGAGATCACCGGCCGCAAGTACGGTCTGTTCAACTATTACGGCGCCGAGGATGCCGACCGCGTGATCATCGCCATGGGCTCCGTTACACAGGCTGCCCAGGAGGCTATCGACCACCTCAACGCCAACGGCGAAAAGGTAGGTCTGGTAAGCGTTCACCTCTATCGCCCCTTC
>JAHZGZ010000055.1 GCA_019420545.1 Bacteroidales bacterium
GTTTCGCTATTTTATGACACATATTCTTACAACGGACTGTCCATCATGAGTGAAGATTATGAGGAACGGGACCCCTCAATATACAAAATCGGTATTCGCATTCCCGTTGTAGTAGGCTATAGCATTCCCGTCTCTGATTTAGTATCAATTGCTCCGTTCACGGGGCCGGAACTCAGCTATGCATTTGCAGGAGATATCAAACTGCATGACCGTGATCGCCTGAACGAACACGAATTTTCACTATTCGGTAAATACGGCGATCAGCGGCGCGTTGAATGCGGCTGGAAAATCGGTGTTGCATTCTTCTCCGGAATGTGGAGTTTCAATATCGACGGAACAATCGGCATGACCAACCTGATGACAAACGGAAAGAAATTCCGCGAAAGCCGCGGTAGCGTCAGTATCACAAGATATTTTTGACAAATTCTATAAAATAATTAGAGCCGCAGGCGAATGTCTGTGGCTCTAATATATTTATGAGTATCTTTTACATCTGCTCTTTGAGTTTTGCCTCAAGATCTTCGGCAGTATGCACACCTGCGGCACGCCACTTCACTTCACCATCGCGGAAAATAATCAATGTTGGTACCGACATGACGCGATAGCTCTGGGCGAGTTCCTGATTCTTGTCAACATCGATTTTAACGATAGTAACCCTATCGCCCATCTTGTCTTTAAGTTGCTCCAGAATGGGATGCATCATTTTACACGGACCACACCATGTGGCATAGAAGTCGACCAACGTAGGTTTCTTATCTTTGATGATATCGTTGAATTCAGCCATAACGGAAATATTTAAAAGTTTATATTTTCATAACATTATCGTCGCAGAATAGTTCACCACCAATTCACCAAAAAGATCGCACGCATCAGCCAAGCGAGTCAAGCACCTGGCGGATGCGCTCATAGGTAGTGATACGCGTGGGAACAAGGGGGAGTCGCAGCTCGTTTTCTATAAATCCCATTGCATGAAGAAGGCACTTTACACCGGCGGGATTGCCGTCGACAAAGAGCAGGCTGAACAGCTCTGTAAACCGATGATGAATAGTAAGCGCACGTTTATAGTCACCTTCAAGAGCCAGACGCACCATACGCGAAAACTCACGCGGAAACGCGTTGCCGATTACAGAAATCACCCCGACAGCTCCAAGGGTTATAAGTGGGAATGTAATGCCGTCATCACCGGAGATTACCATGAAATCGGAAGGCTTGTTCTTGATGATATCGTCCATCTGATTGATGTTGCCTGAAGCCTCCTTCACACCGATAATGTTGGAGAACTCACGGGCAAGGCGCAATGTGGTCTCAGCCGTCATGTTGACACCGGTGCGACCAGGGACATTATACAGAATGACCGGTATTGGAGATGCCTCGGCGATAGCCTTGTAATGCTGGTAGATACCTTCCTGAGAGGGCTTATTATAGTAGGGTACTACTGACAATACCGCACTGAACGGAGTAAGATCAAACGTATGAAGCTCTTCCACAAGAGCCATGGTATTGTTGCCCCCTACCCCGATTACCAATGGCACACGTCCGGCCACACGCTCTGCGATAAACTCACGGAGCTGCGCCTTTTCATTACAGGTAAGAGTAGCCGTTTCGGCCGTCGTGCCAAGCACTACCAGATAATCCACACCATTTTTTATCTGATATTCAAGCAAGCGGGCCAAAGCATTGTAATCTACCGATTTATCATGCTTAAAAGGGGTGACCAATGCCACGCCCATGCCTGTTAAATTAATTCGAGCCATAAGGGGGCGGATGAAATTTTGTTCTACAAAGTTATGAATAATTTGTAGAACTGCTTTTATCTATGGCAAAAAATATAATCGATATGTACCGGCGGAGCATCCATGACAGTATCGCAAAGATACTGCACAGGATACTCCGCCGATCCGGAATATCTGCAAATATGCAGGTGATTACTTTTCCTCTACGGAAGCATCGTCGGAGGGAGCCTCTTCAGGCTCGGCAAAGTCGGTAATACCGGCACCGACCAGGAGATTGTACCAGTTGAACACCTTACGGATATCATTGGTATATACACGCTCGTCGTCAAAGTCAGGAAGAATTTCCTTGAAATACGCACGCAGCGAATGGTCGTCAGCAAACGCTCCCATGTCAACGGGCTTGCCATCATTTTTCTCCTTGATCGTCTCAAACACACGCGACAGAGGCACGTCCTCTTCGGTGGTATAGATAGCGATGTCGCCAAGCGACACGATTTTATCGTGGGAATATGCCGGAGTACGCTTGCCTGTTGCGAGCGACTCTACGATAAGCATATTGCGTCCGTTGCTCACGAGCTTGTACAGCCCGGACTTGCCTGAAATGGCGAGAATTGTCTTTAGCATAATGGCTTATATATATATATGTTTGTTAATATTCCGAACTGAAATGGAAACGGATAGCCGGGAAGTCGTTCTGAGCCATCTGCAACACATAGTTGCTGTCGGCCATAAACACATCGCGACCCTCACGGTCAACAGCCATGAACTGGTGTTTGCGCTTCTTGAATGCCTCAAGAGCCTGGGGATCATCGCTCTCGACCCAACATGCCTTGAACATCGAAAGGGGCTCCCAACGCACCGTGGCGCCATACTCGTGAAGCAGACGGTACTGTATCACCTCAAACTGAAGCTGTCCTACCGTTCCCACGATCTTACGGCCATTGAACTGATTGACAAACAACTGGGCTACACCTTCGTCCATGAGCTGTTGCAATCCTTTTTCGAGCTGCTTGGCTTTCATGGGGTCGGTGTTCTCGATATATTTGAACATCTCCGGCGAGAAACTTGGCAACCCACGGTAATGGAGTTCTTCGCCTTGCGTCACCGTATCGCCGATCTTAAAGTTGCCGGTATCGGGAATACCCACAATATCGCCGGGATATGCCTCGTCGACCACGCTTTTCTTCTGGGCCATAAAAGCCGTAGGAGCGGCAAAGCGCATAACCTTGCCTGAACGTACATGGCGGTAAGGTGCATTACGCTCAAATCGCCCGGAGCATACCTTTACAAACGCGATACAGGAGCGATGGTTGGGATCCATATTGGCGTGGATCTTGAACACAAACCCGCTGAACTGTTCCTCCTGAGGTTCGACAGTGCGTTCAAGCGCCTTAATCGGACGGGGCGACGGGGCAATCTTGACAAAGCAGTCGAGAAGCTCCTTCACGCCGAATGTATTCAATGCCGAACCGAAGAATACAGGAGCCACCTTGCCGTCAAGATAATCGGCAGTGGAAAATTCCGGATATACACCTTCGATAAGCTCCAGATCCTCGCGAAGTTTTGCGGCGTCCTTCTCACCTACAGCCTCATCGATACGAGGGTCGTCGACACTGTCGATCTCAACACGTTCGGTAACCTGTGTCTTACTCGGGGTAAAAAGGTCGAGGGAATGCTCATATATATTATATACGCCCTTGAATTTGGCACCGATATTGATCGGCCACGACAGCGGACGTACTGATATCTTCAGTTCCGACTCAAGTTCGTCGAGAATATCAAACGGATCGCGACCTTCACGGTCGAGCTTGTTGACGAAGATAATCACCGGTGTATTGCGCATGCGGCATACCTCCATGAGTTTTCTCGTCTGCTGCTCCACGCCTTTGGCCACGTCGACCACAATGATTACAGAATCGACAGCCGTAAGAGTGCGGTATGTATCCTCGGCAAAGTCCTGGTGACCAGGAGTATCAAGAATATTGATCTTATAATCTCCGTAATTAAACCCCATGACTGAGGTAGCCACCGAGATACCGCGCTGCTTCTCAATCTCCATCCAGTCGGAAGTAGCGGTCTTCTTGATCTTATTGCTTTTGACAGCACCGGCCACATGTATGGCGCCACCGAAAAGGAGGAGTTTCTCCGTAAGTGTCGTTTTGCCCGCATCAGGATGAGAAATGATGGCAAACGTACGTCGACGTCCTATTTCTTCTTTCAGATTTGCCATCAGTTATTTTCCTTTATGCGTTCGATACATTTTGCCAGAGAATCAACCCAATAGGGAGTCTCCACATTATATGTAGCGCGGATCTTCGACGTATTCAGCACACTATAGAACGGGCGGGTAGCGGCCGTTGGATAGTCTTCGGTAGGAATAGGCTTGACGGCACAGCTTTTTATACCGGCAAGGTGCAATATTGCCTGAGTGAAATCATACCAGGAAGCAACGCCTGAATTTGTGAAATGGTAGATACCCGGCACCCATTGATGCGATTGGAGTACTTTACCGACTGCCTCAGCCAAATCGCCGGCATAAGTCGGCGATCCTATCTGGTCGGCAACCACGCGAATCTCATTCTGCTCCGCACCAAGACGAAGCATTGTCTTTACGAAATTCTTGCCATGAGGGGAATAAAGCCATGCCGTGCGGATGATGATGCTGTCAGGAGCAAGAGCGATAAGAGCTGTCTCGCCCTGGCGTTTGGTAGTACCATATTGCGACACGGGATTTACCTTGTCAGCTTCATTGTAGGGCCGATATGCCCGACCGTCAAACACATAATCAGTGGATATATGCACCACTTTAGCACCGGTCTCGAATGCCGCATTGGCTATATTGCGCACAGCCTCTACATTGATCTTATAGCATAGAGCCTTATCTTCTTCCGCACGGTCGACAGCCGTATATGCCGCACAGTTGACAATATGGCTTATATCGTTGGCTTCGACAAAACGCTTTACGGCAGGCTCGTCGGTAAGATCGAGTTCCTCGATATCAGTATATATGGCCTGTCCGGGGAAATCCCGGTCAAGCACCGTACGTAATTCGCGGCCAAGTTGTCCGTTAGCCCCGGTTACTAATATTCTCATGTTATGCTATTTTATTTTTCGAATTGCAAAGGTAGCAATTTACCGCGACTTTACCCACTCCCCGCCCCCTCTTAATGCAGATTTTACCATATACACTCACCAAACAAGCTCTAAATAATATTTAACACAATTTTTGAGAAAAATTTCGAGCATATTTCTAATCATTTTTGCATTTTTCACTAACTTTGCAGCCGAATAGAGACTCATGTTGTCGTTTTTCTTGATTGTCTATACAAATTTCGGACTTAGAAAAAGGCAACTTAGACCGCAACGATCATGCTGTGAAGCGCATCCACCGGTC
>JAHZGZ010000056.1 GCA_019420545.1 Bacteroidales bacterium
CTAAAAGCACTAAAAAAGAGGCTGCGCCGTAAAACCTTAATTACGACACAGCCCCTTCCGCAGGTAAAAAGAATGGTTTATGGTCTGATGTCCAGACTTAGCCTTCCGGGGCTTCCTCAACCCCTTCGTGGCCTAAAAAGCTATCGTGACGAGGGAGAAGAGAGGATGGAGCTGACGCGAGGGCCGATGGAAAACGGTTAGTAGTTCCACTGGCAGGCAACCATTGACAGGCTGTTGCAACCGATTGTACGGAAGTCGGTGATGTAGTTGTAACGGCAGTTGATATAGGTAAGAGCCGAGTCAAACGATACATCAAGCATTGTCAGCTGGTTGTTGTTGCAGATCAGACGCTGGAGGAAAGTCTGGTTGCTCAGTGTGAGCGAAGTCAGATCATTGTAGGAGCAGTCCACATACTGGATGTTGGGGCAGTTGTCGACAGAGAACTGGGTAAGATCATTGTACGAGCAAACCACGTCGATAAGAGCGTTACAGTTGCGGAGAGCAAGAGTATTCATGCGGTTGTCGGAGCAGATGAAAGTGCTGAGCGAAGGCAGACCGGAGATGATGAGGTTGCTGATCTCGTTGTCGTCGATGTTGAAATTGGTAAGGTTCTCGACACCGAAGAGATTGATGGTGGTCAGCTTGTTGTAACCGCAGTAAAGATTCTTCAGCTGGGCGCACCCCTCTACGTTGAGCGCTTCAAGATGACAACCCTGGCAATTAAGAGTCTTCAGAGTAGTTGCATTAGCCACACTCAGCTCAACAAAAAGATTGTTGGAGCAATTCAGATTGGTAAGCAGAGGTGTGTCGGCAAGGCTTACATCGGTAAGACGGTTACGATAGATCATAAGGTCGGTCAATGCGCTGTTGCCGCTGAGGGTAAGAGAGGAAAGCTTGTTACGACTTGCATTGAGACTTGTGATAGCAGCGGCACCGGTAACATCAAGTGATGTGAGTGCGTTACGCGATACATCGACTTTTTTAAGAGCGGTAAATCCGGAGAGATTGAGCGAACCGGCAAGATGCTTGTCTTTCCAGTCAATGGCGACAACACGGCCGTTTTCTACAGTAATGCCTTCCCATGTAGAGGGAGCCGACATATCGGCGATTTTAAGAGCCTCACCATTGGTTCCGCCCTTTTCAGAAGTCTGTGCGGCAAAGGCCTGAAGCTGTTTCACCTCGTTCTTGTTCATTTTCTGTGCGAAAGCAGTCACACTACCCAGCATGAGAGCAATCAGAAATAAAGCTTTTTTCATAAACATTGAATAGTTGAGTTAAATACTTTTTATACTCTTAAAACAATGCCAATACAAAAAGGTTTTAATTCTGTTACAATTTCTTTGATGCGTATTGATTTCCAAAGTCTTGACTAATTCCAACAAAAAAAAGCATCCGATTTCAGGATTGAAACCGGATGCATAGATTTACTGTAAAATAGAGATTTCTTATTTCTTGGCCTCAGGCTCCATAAGGAACACACGGTAATTGTTCTGGTCTGAAAGCGCTTTCATATAAGCAGCCACATCGGCGGCAGTGATAGCGTTGATTGTGTCGATAGCATCAAGATATGTATCAACCGGTTTAAGCTGATATCCCTGCATTGCCCCGATAAGCGCATCGTTCTTTTTGAGCGATTCCTCGGCATTTTTCAACATGAACTCCTTGACTTTAGCAAGCTCCTCGGCAGTGATGTTGGCCGGATCACCCATTTCCTCGATCTGGGCAGCAATGATGTTGAGTACCTGATCTCGCATCTCTGGCTTCATCGGGAACACACTCTGAATTTGAGCCGAAGGATCACTATAGCGATACAGATTACCGGTGGCCCATATGGAATAGACAGCTCCGAGATCCTCGCGTACAAGCTTGAGCAGGCGTGAACTGAGTATCTGACCGGCGATGCTTGCAAGCTTCTGATTCTTTGCGGTATAAGGAATATTGCCGGTCAACAGTACGGCGGCATAAGTAGTAGGTGTATCCATTGCCTGTTGTACTTTGTCGGTAGCCGATCCTTTCTTAATACCAAGTTCGGGACGGAACGGAGGAAGCATGGTTTTATCGGCCTTACCGGGAAGCGAGGCGATATATTGCTCGACAAGCGGCTTGAGAGTATCAAGATCAAAAGATCCTACGAAATAGAAAGTGAACTCACCCGCATCGGCAAGAGCATTCTTCACAATAGAAAGCGACGACTCACGGCGCACAGCGTCGATAACGGCATTGTCAAACTGATGGCGGAGCGGCGATTCAAATATATTTTCCTGAAGTTTCTTCGAGAACTGATACTGCGGATTGGCCTCCTGGTTGTGGAGCATAGAGCGCATGGTATTTTTACCGGCCTCAAACTCGTCGGGCGAGAGCGTGGCGTCGGTAAAGAGCGCATAGATCATCTCCATCAGCACATTCAGATCCTTCGGAACGGCCGATCCCGACAGATCACGCAGATATGTGTCGAGTTCGAGGCTTACCGAAGCCTGTTTGCCTGCCAGGAATTTTCCGAGGGAAGCATTATCGTACGGGCCCATTCCGAGCTGCGTCAATGTGATGGGGAGATAACGTATCTCATTCCCGAGCGAATCGGGCAGTGTCGATGTGCCGCCGAAAGCGCGTGCGGCAAACAGGATTTCACCAGCCTTGAAGTCGGTAGGCTTGGCTACAACCTTTGCACCGTTGGAAAGAGTCCATACGGTAGCGCCGTAGACCTTATCGGTCTCGGTAGCCACAACTTTGCCGGGTGCCGGAAGCTGAGCGATCAGAGGCTCGTTGATTACATTGTCGACATAACCTTCGATATTCTCGGCATCGACAGCGGCAAGTACCTCGGCAAACTGCTTTTCGGTGGGTACCTTAATTCCCTCCTTATCGGGGAACATGGCGAGCAGCACACGATTGTCGGCGGGCATAAGCTGAGCAGCGAGCATATTGACAGCCTCTACAGGGATCTGATTGGCAAGCTGCGACATGATAGTATATGCATTCTCGATGCCCGGAATTGGTTCCCCATCGGTGAAATTGGCAACATAACTGTTGACAAGCGAGGTATTGGTCTGGGTAGCACGGTTGGTATAGCGCTTCTCAAGCTGCGAGAGGTATTCGCTGCGTGCACGGTCATATTCAGAGGCAGTAAATCCGGAACGCACGGCACGCAATCCCTCGCGGTAAACCGTAGCCAGGGCCTCAAGTGAACTCGTGTCCTTCGGAAGAGCCACAAGGAAGAAAGCGTCCTTGGTCTTTGCCATGAAGAAATCTCCATAAGCGGCCTCGGCCATACTTGCCGGAGACTCGGGCTTGGAAGTCAGATCGGCCAGACGGGTATTGAGCATGGAGACAATCATGTCGACCGCATAATCCTCAATCATATAGTTCATGCTCTTCTTATCCTCGTCGGGAGTGGCCTCGTGCTTGAACATAAGCTGCATCACACTGTAAGGCATCTCCTTGTCCTTGCCGATGGCGTAGATTGTGCCGGGCGTATCGGGCACAGGGTAATACTCACGCTTTGCCGGATTGACAGGGGTAGCGATCGGACTGAAAATCTCCTTTATTTTTGCCTCGATACGGTCGGGATCGATATCGCCGACGACCACGATACCCTGAAGGTCGGGACGATACCATTTCTCATAATAATCGCGCAGAGCCTGATGAGGAAAATTGTCGACAACCTCCATCGTGCCGATAGGCAGACGGTAGGCATACTTGCTGTCGGGGTACATTACCGGCAGCAACTGCTCAAGAATGCGCATCTGCCCCACGTTGCTCTGTCGCCACTCCTCGTGAATGACACCGCGCTCCTTGTCGATCTCTTCAGGATCAAGCAGCAGATCGTCGGCCCAATCGTGAAGGATAAGCAGACAGGAATCCTGCACACCCTCGCGAGCTACCGGCACATTACACATATTATATA
>JAHZGZ010000057.1 GCA_019420545.1 Bacteroidales bacterium
CCGTGCCGCAGCTTTTCTTCGATCTGATAGTGAAATCCCGCAAGATGAAGAACCGCGGCGTCGTGGCCATATTCCGCAAAGACCGTTTCGACCATTACTCCAACTTCGCGCGCATCGGCCAGGGGTCGCTCGGAGGCAAGGGGCGTGGCCTGGCGTTCATCGACTCGATTATCAAGAAAAACCCTGTGTGCGACAACTTCGACGGCGTGACGCTGACCATCCCGCGCACAGTGGTGATATGCACCGACATATTCGACGAGTTCATGGAGAGCAATAACCTCTATCCGATAGCGCTCTCCGACCGGCCCGACGACGAAATACTACATGCATTTCTTAACGGACGTCTGCCCGAGCGCCTTATCGAGGATTTCTTCGCACTGTTTGAGGTTGTCGACAAGCCGCTTGCCATACGCTCCTCATCCCTGCTGGAAGACAGCCACTACCAGCCCTTTGCCGGCATCTACTCCACATACATGATACCTCATGTCGAGGATCGTTACGAGATGCTTGCCATGCTCTCCGACGCCATAAAGAGCGTATATGCATCGGTGTTCTATGCCGATTCCAAGGCATATATGGCTGCCACGCAGAATGTAATCGACCAGGAGAAGATGGCCGTCATAATTCAGGAGGTGGTAGGCCGTCAGGTCGGCGACTATTATTTTCCCTCGTTCTCCGGAGTAGGCCGTTCGCTCAACTATTATCCTATCAACGACGAGGAACCTGAGGACGGTGTCGTGGAGACTGCCGTCGGACTTGGAAAGTATATTGTCGACGGCGGTCTCAGTCTGCGCTTCTCGCCGCGTCATCCCGACAAGGTACTTCAGACTTCGGAACTGTCGCTCGCTCTGCGCGACACGCAGACGCGCTTCTATGCTCTTGACATGCGCGAGCAGATGATTTCCGACTTCAAGGTGGATGACGGATTCAACATAGCGCGCCTGCGCATTCAGGATGTGGCCAAGACCGGCGCCCTGCGCTACATGGTGTCGACCTACGATCCCTACGACCAGGTAATCCGCGACTGCGATGAGGGAGACGGACGCCGTGTCGTCACTTTTGCCAACGTGCTTCAGCATAAGGTATATCCCCTTGCCGAGCTTACCGACTTCATGCTGTCGAAAGGCTCGGAGGAGATGGGCCGTCCGGTAGAAATAGAGTTTGCCGGTGTGATTGACATAAACGATACGTCGAAGGGCACCCTGTACTGGCTTCAGATACGCCCTATTGTCGAGCGCAAAGAGATTGTCGACGAGAGCATACTCGGTCTGCCCGACAGCGCTCTGCTGCTGCGCAGCAACGCCGCCTTAGGCCATGGAACGATTGAAAACGTGAGCGCTATTGTATATGTGAAGCCACATGGTTTTAATTCCGCAAATAATTCGCTGATAGCGCGGGAAATTGAAAAAATTAATCGTAACTTTACGGAGCGTAACGAAGGCTATGTGCTCATCGGCCCCGGCCGCTGGGGATCAAGCGATACAGCTCTCGGCATACCGGTAAAGTGGCCGCATATATCATCGGCGCGCCTTATTGTCGAGTCGTCGCTCTCCAACTACCGCATCGAGCCCAGTCAGGGTACCCATTTCTTCCAGAACCTTACATCGTTCGGCGTAGGTTATTTCACAATCAACCCATCGAGCAACGACGGATTCTACGACGTGGATTATCTCGACTCTCTCCCCGCCGAGTACGACAGCCAGTTCGTGCGTATCGTGCGTTTCGCCTCTCCGCTCACCATCGGCATCAATGGCCGCAGGGGGCATGGAGTTGTGGTTCGTCCGGGTGGAGACGCACATGGAGAGAAAACCATCTAACACCACTATTTGCAATGGCAATGAATTCATTTCTGCGCGCTCTTGGCTTCCGTTCGCATGACGAGGATCTTGACGATCTTGCCGATTGCCCGTCGGCGCTCCCGATACAGTCATCCAAACCGAGTCATGAACAGACTGACACCCAGGTGCGGCATGCTCCCGAAGAAAATATTCCCGCCACATCGGCTGATACCGACCCAGAGGCAGCGCCTCAATCCGGTGGCACGATGCCGGGAAAGGAGCCTGCGGCATTCCCGCTTACGATATTCGATTCTCTTCTTGATGTGTTCAACGAGGCTCAGCCCGATTTTATACGCAAGTGTCTCGACATGGACGCCCAGCGCCGATATCTCTACAATTGTGTCGACACTTCTTTCCGCGACTATATATCCCGCATAAAGGACGATGCCTGCCGTGAGGCTTACCGTGACCGCGATGACGAGCACCGTCGCATGACCGAGGAAATAGATACCCTGCGCTCGCAGCTCAAGGATACAGTAAGGACGTCGGATGATCTGAAAGCCCTCCGTGCGAGTGCCGACCGGCAGAAACGCACGTTCAACGAGCGTATACGTGACCTCGAGCAGCAGCTTTCTACGGCAATGGCCGAAAAAGAACAGTACGACCTTGAGGTGAAAAGCCTGATGAATAAGCTGAAAGTGCAGCAGATACAACAGTCGGATATTCAGGAACTTGATGATCTGCGCGCACGTCTGGCCGATGCCAACAAGCAGATTACAGCCATGAATGCTGCAAACGCAATGCGTGAGAACGAGGATGCAGCCCGTCGCCGCGAGACCGACACTCTCCGCTCCCGTGTAGAGGAACTTACCAGGCAGCTTTCTGACGCACGTGATGAAATAGCGAAAGCCTCGGCTGCTAAAGAAAAGCAGCCACTATCCGACAGCGAGATCGAGCAGCTTCGCAACCGCCTTGCCGAGGCTGAGGTGACAATGAAAGCCGCCGAGGAACGTATGGTTGCCGCAGAATCGCGCGCAAGGGATTTACAGTCGCGCCTTGAAACTGCCGAAAAAGAATTGAAAGAGGTTGCCGCACGCCCTGCTGAAAAATCAGCCATGCCATTTGATATGCTTGAAATCCCTCCGGTGCAGTCCGGAAAGGAATCTTCCGCTACTCTGGCCGAGGAAGTTCCCTCCGACGTAAAGCCGGTCGAGGAGTCAGCAGTTCCTAAGAAACGTCGCGGCCGCTCAAAGAAAAACATGCCGCGCATATCAGCAATAGACGAGTCGATGGATTCCACCGAGTGGCTTGTCGCAACACCTCCCGAAGGCGCCAATCTGAAAGTTTCCGTGGCATCAGATCCTGATTTCGGCTATCAGGAGCCGCCACGTAAGCCACAGCCGCCGGCAAACGATGCCCAGATGCTCCTTTTCTGACCATTCTTTACCAACTGAATAGAAATTTCCCTATGATATACAGAATTCTGCTACCCGTTACTCTCTTCTGTTCCACACTTATATCTGTCTCTGTGTCCGCAGCCGATGTCCGCAGCAGTGATATCGCTCCGTATGTTTTTCCTGAAAACGCTCCGCAGGCACCGTCGTCGATGGCTTTCAGCAACGACGGCAAGACCTTTACCTCGATTGCCGATGGCGGCCAGCGCCTTGTGCGTTATGATTTGCGCACCGGGAAGGAGGTTGCTACCGTAATCGATGTAAAGACTACCCGCGACAACACTATTTCCGCGATTTCGGGATATATGTTCAGTCCCGATGAAAGCTATGTGCTCGTATACGATGAGAAAGAGCCGGTCTATCGCCGCTCGTTCACTGCCGAGTATTACATTTACGAGGTGCGCCATAACGTGCTCACCCCTCTGTCGAAAAACCATCCGCGCCAGCGTGCCCCGCAATGGTCGCCCGACGGCCGCATGGTCGCATTTACTGCCGACGGCAATATCTATATCTACAAGCTCGACTACCTGACCGAAGTCGCCGTGACAACCGACGGAAAGAAGAACTCTATCATCAACGGAGTGCCCGACTGGAGCTATGAGGAGGAATTTGATACGACATGCTCAATGGTATGGTCGCCGGACAATACCACTCTGTGCTATCTCAAATATGACGAGACGGCAGTCCCCCTCTACAGTTTCCCACTTTACCAGGGCTCATGCAATCCCGATAATGCCTACGCACTGTATCCCGGCAGCTATTCCTACAAATATCCGGTAGCAGGCGAGAAGAATGCCGTGGTAACACTCCACAGCTATGATATCGACCTGCGTAAGACCAAGGCGATAACTTTCGCTGATACTCGTATCGAATATATCCCGCGCATAGAATACGTTCCGGCATCCGATCGCCTGATGGTGACCACGCTCAACCGCCAGCAGAACCGCATGGAAGTATACTCCGTCAATCCCAAGTCGACTGTCGCAAAGTCGGTCTACGTTGACGAGTCGCGTACAGGCTGGATTGATCCCCTTGCATATGAAGGAATGAAACTTCTTTCCGAAGGGTTTGTGGTGATGTCGGAGCGCTCAGGCTTCAACCACTTGTATATGTATTCATATGCCGGCGCACAGCAGCGTCAGATTACTTCGGGTAACTACGACGTGACTGCCTACTACGGCTATGATGCCCGCACCGGTAACCATTATTATCAGGCTGCCTCTTCGTCGCCTCTGAGCCGTGTGGTAAGCCGCATCGATGCCAAGGGCCGCGTTACGCACATTTCTCCCGAACATGGTA
>JAHZGZ010000058.1:0-6772 GCA_019420545.1 Bacteroidales bacterium
CCACGGCCGGTTTCCGGATACCTTTGCAGGATTACATAGTACGTCAAGCATAATTCGCGTAATTGCCCGCAAAGATAGTCAAAAGCCGCTTGACACGGCATAAGGCCGACAATAAAATTCGGAGCAGGTAAATCAGTTCTACTCCCGTGTTCGCATCACACGTATGGATTTAGATATTCTACGCCGCTCGGTCGCGCCATTGCCAAGATAGGAAGTGGAGCCGTCGGCAGCTGTCGACGACCAATATTCTCCAGGATTCATAGCCCCCCCATCATGCCAGACGGGAGCGCCCCCAAACTGATTCTTTGCAGGGATGTACCATTTTATATCGTTTTCTCTGATCAGAGCGGTAGTCGTACGGAGTTCATTGCCGCCACTTGTCAGTACAGTGGTATTGAGATAATACTTGTTTTTCTTCAAAACTCCCACCAACATACCGCTTTTTATAAGTGTAGTATCTCCTTCTATCCATTGAGGTACGTCTCTGGGATCATCATCACGTCTTTTGACATAAGCTTTCGAAGTCTTATCCCCCTCCGGACGTATCATCTTGTCCAATGCATTTTCAAAATTATAAGTCAGTGCCGTGCCTCCTAACGTAAAAAGATTGCGCGTATTTATCAGCCCGTTATCCACAGACTTATATTCATCGCCCAAATTATTCAATTTACGATAATCTATATCAACATAATTTCGATACTTAATAATCTGCAAATACCTTGTGACGGATGCATATTTTCTTGCATTATACTGATCTATAAGATTATTCACCAGAGCAATAATCCTGTCGGCTACTGAACGACTGTCTCCGTCATTATATACATAAACGTGTCGGGCCGTATAGTCGAATCCATAGTTGCCGTTCTGGTTGTCGTCGATCTGCTCCCAGCCGGAGTTGCCGTTCCAGGCCGGGCATAGCTGGGTTATCTGCTGCGTGGCGGCATAGCGTGAGGGTGCGCCGTCGACGCTGACGGTCAGCGTCACCGTACGCTCGGAGTCGGAGATGTTTTCCGGAAGGAAGACGGTGAGAGGGAATGTGCCCGGGCCGGTACCGGTGACCGTTTTGGAGCCACGGGCCGACACATTGTTGATCGTCGTGCCGTTGGTCATGGTCTTATCCGTCCAGAATCCCTGCCTTGCAAATTCGTTGACCTCAGAGGTAAGCTGCACGCTCACGTCATCGCCCGATATATTTGTCGCTTTCGCGGTAAGAGTCCATTTTTTGTCGGCAGGAATATTGCTCACGCGCACTTCGCTGTTGCAGATCACATAGTGGGCATCCTGGACAGGAACCGATTGAGTGAACTCTATATCGTACTCAGGCGTGATACCTATATGATAAGTAGTTATCTTGCCCTGACGCCATGTCTGGCCGGCAAGTGATGCGGTAAGTGTGCGAGTCCGGCCCGTAACATCGTCGGCGAAGTCGACAACGAGCCGCGCATTGTCGCCGAGTTGCTGAGGAATCATCATCAGCGTATAGCTGTCAGGCATAATCGCCGTACCTCCCGACATATCGGCGGAAGTTTTTCTATCGGTACTGATTGTAAATGTGGCGTCGCCCGACATATCATTCCATGATAAAGAGTATCGGCCATGATTCTTTACGTCTGTGAGACTTATCCCGGTAATCGTGCCGGGCTGCATTTCATTACCGATAACGAACTGTACACCGGCACAGAGATGGCTGAATTTCAGCGGCACGCGCACTCCGGGAGTATTCAGCCGCGGAGTAGTGGCTAACATAAGGTCGGGCTGGTCGGCGGCTTCCGGAGGCACAGTGTAGTCGATTTCCAGCATGCCGGGAGAAGACGTGGATTCAGCCACGGTGACGCCGGAAGATGCGTCGGCACCGCGCAAGGCGGTGAAAGATAGTGTCGAACCGGTCGTTGTAGGCCAGTAATAAGGAGTGGATGTCGTCCAGTAGCCACCCTTGTCAGCAACCTTTTCGTTGGAGAAAAAGCGCTGCGGGGCTGCTGCAGGCGAACTGTAAAAGAATGAATATATACTGAATGTACCGAGGTCCGAGACACTGGAGACAGGGAGGCCGCGCCCCGGCAGATGGGGAGCCGGCATGTCGCCGACGGTTATATATGTGGCTACGGGGCGGATATCACTGTCGTCACCGGCGGAGATAAGCGCGATCTCCTCAAGCGCCGCACATTCATCCGCAGCACGAGAGGGGGCCTGCGAAGCTTCGGGGCCGAACGATATCACAACTCCGCATTCAGTTGCATCAGTCATGCCATCGTCGGCACATGATGCGACGGCGACAAACGGAAGCAGCGACAACACCTGATATAATTTCATTATATATTCTATATAATTTCATTATATATTCTGTGGTATATCAGTACAATCCGGCCCGGCGTCGGTCGGGCCGGATTGAATGAAAAGATTATGCTCCAGGGGTTTCTTCGGGATCTTTTTTCTCGGGAAGAGTCACAGTCTTATCCGCCTCTTCTTCCCATACATCAACAGATGTCACGTTAAACTCGATGGGGAACATCTGATTATCGGGATCGATATTTTTTGGATTGAGGGATGCTACGAAATTATAGCTATGTCCGGGAACAAATGCCATATCCTCAGCAGTAAGAGGCTGACTGGTATGATTGTATGTCGCTACAACAATGCCATTGACCATCAGATCCACCGTAAATGAAATCTTCAGAGTACATGTGCCGGGAATTATGAATTTTGTGGCACTTACCACATCATTGCCAAGCGCAGCGGGTCCTTTAGTTATGAAATTATTATTATCCATCTTTAGGGTAGCAGGTCCTGACTGATTTGTCCATTCAGGAGATTGAACGCCGAGCGTCATATTTCCGTTGCTAAATGCATTGACAATGCTGACATCTTTAACATTGATGCTATACGAACTACTCTCCATAGCATTACGGAAAGTAAATTTTACGCGTGACAGAGCATGGTGGAATTCGAAATCGACCTTACCGGGATCTGCAGTGATCGCATCAGGAGTAGTCTTAGTGGCATAGGCATATACTACATCCTCATTGCCGTTGGCAGCGGCATTGTCCATAGCGATGGTGCCGGTGCCATGGAAATTGTCTGTAGTTCTGGGAAGATCTGCATCACCTACCCAGGTATAAGAGTATTTTCTATTGCCTTGAGCCACCGGCGACCCGACGGCGGTAAAGAAATAGTTCTTACCGGCAATCCAGTACTGAAGGGGAGAGTATGTCCATGCGTTATTTCCGTTTTTAACTTGCGTTCCATCAAATATCTTCGCCGGCGTTGCGTCGCCGATGTAACCGTAGACATTGATATACTGCATGTTGGTTTTCGATGCATCGGTTGCGCGGGTAGTTTTGCCGACAAAACTGTCGAAGCCGATGGCCATAGGAGCCTGGCTGTCGATCACCTCGTCGTTGGAGCATGACGTCAGCGCCAATGCGGTGACAGCCGTTAGCAGAACCAGAGATTTTTTCATACTTTTGGTTTTTAAATGATTAATAGATTGATTTATAATGATGAATTAATTGTTGTCTACAGGTCGATTATGATATCTTCGTAGTCGCCCCAGTCGTCCACATCGATATCGAAACCGGAGCCTGACTCGCTACCCTCATCGTCGCTGATTTCAAATCCGTCGACAACGATGACTCCGCCATGCGGCTGCACAGCCATCTGCGCGGATATGTCACGGTCGAAATTGAGCACCTTGCCGTTTTTCAGTTTCAGCTCAAGATTGAGACCGAAAAAAGCCTCTCCGCGCGAATAGACCGAATTGGGATAGTCGGGCACACCGAAAGTGTTTACAATAGCCTCGACACCCCACTCATGCACGATACAGTCGTAGAGTATCGTCGCGCGCTCTTTACCCGTATGACCGTCGAATAGATAAACCGACTCGGCCATACCGCTCATGGCCCCGCGGGCTATGGATACGTATTCTATGCCACGGGTAAACTCATACCTCACAACGTAAGTGAATACCAGCGGATGGAGGGTGACGTCGATGCATTGGATATCGGCCGACGCTTTCTGATCGTACTGCGCGATATAATGGCCAAAAAGATAGTCGGGAGCTGTGATGGTGTTTTCGATCTCACCCGAGGGATCAAGACTGTTGCTCCTGTATCCGGCACGAGATCGCGAACGTGTACTCACCTTTGCGGTCACCGAGTTGTGGAGATCGTCGAAAACGATGTACTCTGTATCGTCGTTGTACATCAACACCGAATTGATCCCCGGCGCCATTGCCACCTGTCCGCCCGATGCAGGCAGATGGCGGGTAAAGGTGCCGCCGTCAATACCATAGGAGTTGACACAGAGTCCGTCGGGGGTGGAAGGATTGTAGGAAAAATATGCCATGTCGAACCGTTCGGGCCACGCGGCTTTCCAGTCGGTGCCTTCGGGGCCGGTTGTCTCCCATGTGAGATCGTATGTCGCCGCGAAGCGTGTATCGTAACGCGAGGCATGCTCGGGATGGTTGAAACATAGATCCTTGTGGTCGCATGCGGTAAGCACGGCAAGGGCGGCAAAGGCCGACAGACCCCAGGTAAGATTTCTCATAACGCAGCCTTACCCCTCCTCGGCCGGTTTACATTGCCATGGCCGATAAGCCACACGAGCGATATCTCGGCCTTGGTAGGGCCAAACCATTGGCGACGCTTTGTCGTCTGCCATACATAATGTCCGTCGATAGGGGTATACTCATAATATTTACCCCAAAGATAACCGATACCGACAGTAAAATCGATGTTGAAACGACGAGCCAACGGCAACGAGAAACCATACTCCACACCGCAGCCATAGTTGAACTTGTCGCCCATATACCCCTTTCCGCCATGCTCGAAGTCGTAGGTCATGATCTGGGCATATAGCCCGATATGATGTCCGGTGAGAGGCTTTTCTTTGGCCAGACGCCCAAACCACCGCCTAAGGGCGATGTCACCGCCGTAATAACGCCAGTAGTTATGCCGGCTGTTTTTGCTCCACCAGGCATACGACCAGTTGGCATTTATGCTCATCATCCTGCCCAGCCACACCTCGGCACCGACCGACGGGATCAGCAGAAGATCGTATAGCCCATTGGTTTTTAACGAGATATACAGCGGCTTACGCGCGAAAAATCGGGGGGGTAAGCAGTAGCCCAACCGGTTGAAACAGAGTCGGAAACCAACGGAACCGAATCGGAAACCAAAGGAGCCGGAGCCTGCACAATCACGGCGGTATCGGCAGCCTCAATGGCTTCCGATTTATCCGGGCGCACATTCATTATATAATTGAATGTCACTGTCGCGTAACGCAGACGCTCAAGCAAGGGGATAAGCTCTTTCCATACAAGGCCTCCAGATGCACGTCGCAACCTGCCGATACGGCGTACTGCCGATGGCATCGCAACAGTATCATCGATTATATCAAGAGCCTCGCGACGGTGAGGTATATCAGATTTTTTGATTTCCGCAGCAAACATCGCCATATCGGCAATCGCCGAACGACATGACACACTGTCGTCAGCCAATATCAGCCCCGCATCCTCGACAAATCCACGCAGAGTTGCCATGCGGCGCCGGGAAAGAGAGGCATTCAAAGTACGTGATCCTTCAGGGGAGGCATATCCGGTATAAACAGCAGTTGTAATTTTCATAGTCGTATCGCGACGAACACGATTGATAAAACCGGTTATCGCCTCAAGCGACGTAGCATTGTCTGCCGTCGCATCGTCGATATCATACTGATTGACCCTGAATGTGACGCGCGACTCAAAACTGCCCGAGTTGTTTTCAGCAGCAAGATCAACAGCATAAACAGCCACATATACCATAACAATGACATAAATGGCACAATATACAAGCGAATGTACATACGACGCCTGAAATTTTTTGATGCGGTCAATCAATGCTTTTACATTTGTCGGACTACAAGCCCGGATGTTAGGGTTGGAAATAATATTTTTGTCTCAATCTCCATCAGGTTATGAAAGAGAACCAACTTATGAAAGAGATATAGACCTTATATTTGATTTGTGTTGGTTTAGAAAAGTTTTGAGTGTCAAAAGTAGTATACATTTATCATACCGCCAAATAATTCGCGGTATTTTTACAAGAAATTTTTATTTAATTTTCCAAAAATAATGTCAAATTTCACATAAACGGTTTAGAGTGCTTATGTTAAAAAATCCGGGTTCTTCCAACGTTCATAAATTGGCATGCAAATTGATAGACATTTTAACCTTCATTAATTTTGCGCTTACATATCAAACGACTATATTTGCACAATAAATTGACAAGCGAACAATAACCAATAACCATACGTCATTTAAAATGAAAAAAACAAGTATCTTAGGTCTGTGCCTTGTGGCCGCACTCTCCGTATCGGCCCAGAAGAGCCTCGTGAAAGAGGTTGAAGGAAAGGCCAAAGGCTTCAACGCCGATTTTGCAGCGGCACGCAACATGCTAAAGCCCGCACTCACCAATCCTGAAACCGCCAACGACGTGCAGACATGGTACGTAGCCGGCACCATCGAATACGGTGACTATGACAATCTTCTCGGAAAGAAAGCCGTAGGCCAGAATGTCGACGGCAAAACCATGGGTACCGACCTCCTGCTCGGATACGACTACTTCATCAAAGCCCTTCCGATGGACTCGATAGTAGAGGTAGACAAAACAGGCGCTCCCAAACTCAACAAGGACGGCAGCAAGAAGATCAAGACCAAATACTCGAAAGATATGGTAAAGAAGATCGCCGCACACCATCAGGATTACGTGTCGGCCGGTCAATATCTTTGGGATGCCAA
>JAHZGZ010000058.1:6782-8279 GCA_019420545.1 Bacteroidales bacterium
CCTGACACTCCCCGACAACAAGATGCTCGGCAATGACGCTCCCGCTGCACTGCCCGACAGCGTGTCGGCCGAGATCTCCTATTTCCAGGCCCTCGCAGCATGGCAGGCCGAGAAACTCGACGACGCCCTCGCAGCATTCGACTACTCCCTGTCGAAAGGCTACAACAAGAGCGACCTTTACGACTACGCCATCTCTGTCGCAGCACAGAAAGCTACAGCCGCTTCCGACAGCGTAGCTCAGGAAAAGGCCAATCAGCGCGTGGTATATTACGCCGACCTTGGCAACAAGGCCTGCGGCGACACTACCGTGAAGTATCTCAACATCATCATCAACGACAAGATCAACAACCGCAAATACGACGAGGCCAAGTCGCTTCTTGAAAAGGCTATTTCCGTATCGCCCAACAATGCCGAACTCTACGACGTGCTCGGTATCCTCTATCAGAGCCAGGGAGATCTCGACAAGGCCCAGGAGTATCTTACCAAGGCCGTAAGCATCGATCCCGTGTTCCCCAAAGGACAGCTTGACATGGGCCGCGTGATTTACGCACAGGGCGCCAAGATCGACGAGGCATCGGCCACCCTTCCTAATGCAGAGTACACCAAAATCCGCAAGGAACAGGTTGATCCCCTCCTCCGTCAGTCGGTACCCTATCTTGAAAATGCCCTCAAGAACGAGTCCACCGAACAGGAAGCACGCCGCCTCCTCCGCAGCGTTTACTACAGCCTTGAGGACGAGGAAAACCTCAAGCGCATCGAATCAATGTAATATTCCTGCGAAAACGCAAACAATACTACCATATGGCAAAGGAGGTGGCTCAAACCGCCTCCTTTGTTATTTTCAGCCCCATTTATAAACGACATATTCCATCAGGAGCACATACTATTATTATATGCAACTCACCAACAACGACCGCAAGCTCTATGCCGACCTCGACCGGGCGCGCACACGCCGCGAGACGGGGCTGTTTATGGCCGAAGGTACCAAATGCGTGCTCGACACACTCGACTATTTCGACCTTCACTTTCTGTGTGCCACCTCCGGCTGGCTCGAGCGCCATGGACATATCCTGTCGCACAAGCATATCGAATGCGCTACGGTGAAGCGCGCCGATCTCGAGCGCATGAGCCATCTGTCGACACCCCCGGAGGTGCTTGCCATATACAGAATACCGCAGGCAGCGATCGACCGGGAAATGGTTGAAAACGGTCTGACACTACTGCTTGACCGCGTGCAGGATCCCGGCAATCTCGGCACGATAATGCGCGTGGCCGACTGGTACGGGATAAGGCAGATCATCTGCTCGCCGGAGACAGTCGATGTATGGAGCCCCAAAGCCGGGCAGTCGACCATGGGCGCCATATCGAGGGTAAGCTGCCATTACACGACGTTGCCCGAGTTCATCCGGGCCTATCCCGACGTACCCGTGTGCGGCACATTCCTCGACGGCGACAACATCTATGCCGCAGAATTGCCGCAGCGGGCAATGATAGTCA
>JAHZGZ010000058.1:8289-21569 GCA_019420545.1 Bacteroidales bacterium
GGGCAAGGGATATCGCCAGAAGTGGCCGCATGCGTGACACACAGGCTGCTCATCCCCTCCTACCCTCCCGGAGAGCCTACCAGCGAGTCGCTCAACGTAGGTATGGCCACAGCCATTACCCTCAGTGAATTCCGCCGCACACAACTCAGATAAACACGCTCTAATTATTTTCTATATAATGGCCAAGCAACAGAAAACAGTATGGTTTTGCAACAACTGCGGCACGGAATCGCCCAAATGGGTGGGACGATGCCCCGGATGCGGCGAGTGGAACACCATGGTCGAGGAGAAACTCTCGGCGGGAGGCTCCAAAAGCCCGACATTCGACCCGACGCGCAAAAGCGTGCCGCAGCCGATATCACAGGTGGAGGCCGTAAGCGAGACCCGCATCCACATGCCGAGCGAGGAACTCAACCGTGTGCTCGGAGGCGGTCTGGTGGCCGGTTCGATCGTGCTGATCGGAGGTGAGCCCGGTATCGGCAAATCGACACTCGTGCTCCAGAACATACTCTCCATTCGCGGCAAGCGCATACTCTATGTAAGCGGCGAGGAGAGCACAAGCCAGCTGAAAATGCGCGCCGACCGCATCGGGCGCCTCAGCGACAACTGCTACATAGTGTGCGATACGTCGCTTGAGAATATCCTCCGGCATGCCGAATCGTTAAAGCCCGAGATAATGGTGGTCGACTCGATACAGACAATCGCTTCCGACGCCATAGAATCATCGGCGGGAAGCGTGAGCCAGGTGCGCGAATGCGCGGCACAGCTGCTGCGCTTCGCCAAGTCGACAGGCACACCGGTGCTGCTCATCGGCCATATCAACAAAGAGGGCTCCATCGCAGGGCCGAAAGTGCTTGAGCATATCGTCGACGCCGTGTTGCAGTTCGAGGGCGACCGCCACTACATGTACCGCATACTGCGCTCCATCAAGAACCGTTTCGGCTCGACGTCGGAACTGGGTATCTACGAGATGGTGCAGCGCGGACTGCGCGAGGTCACCAATCCATCGGAACTCCTCGTATCGCAGTCGGGAGAAGACGCACTGTCGGGTACAGCGATCGGTGTGACGCTTGAAGGAGTGCGCCCGTTCCTTATCGAGACGCAGGCGCTCGTGTCGACCGCGGCCTACGGCACCCCGCAGCGCTCCGTTACAGGCTTTGACGCGAAGCGCATGAACATGCTGCTCGCCGTGCTGGAAAAGCGTGTCGGATTCAAGCTGGCACAGAAGGACGTGTTTCTCAACATTGCCGGTGGACTAAAAGTAAATGATCCGGCACTCGATCTGAGCGTGATATGCGCCATATTGTCGTCGAATGTCGACATGACCATTCCGCGCGACGTGTGTATGTCGGGCGAAATCGGTCTGACCGGCGAGATACGCCCGATAACCCGTATTGAGCAACGTATTCTGGAGGCCGAAAAGCTCGGATTCAGCAATATCATAGTGCCGCGCCACAATCTGAAAGGATTCGATACCTCCAAACTCAAAATCAAGATTACCGAAGTGTCAAAGGTTGAGGAGGCATTCCGTGCCCTCTTCGCCTGAAAGCCTACGGCACATAAAAACAAGAACGCGGCGTACCGCGTTACATCAAGATTGTACTACGATTACCGCACGCCTGATGTAACACGGTACGCCGCATCGCTATTTTTTATTCCTTGATGAGTGCGACAGGATTGAATTCACGCACCACGGTCACGGTCATTTTATCGGGATCCACACGTATACCGCCCTTCTCCTCGATACTGTTGATGTATTCGGCACGCAACTCGGCTATGAGTTTTGCAGCTTTCTTGGGCTGATCTGCCATCAGCTTGTTGATCAGACGGGTTTCAAGACCGATTTTATAAAATGCGACATTGATGAACTTCCAGTTCTGGTCAGTAAGATTATATTTTGTGCGAAGCGTGTTAGCTATGGCTGCCCCCTCGGCCATCGACTCCGCATTGTAATAACCACGCCAATACTGTTTCAACTGCTCGTCATCAAGAATAGAGGCAAGTGTTTTCTCGCGCATTTTATTTAGCTGATTATTGCTTTTAACAATGAGCACACCATCGTTTTCATTGATTGTCGACAGAAAAAAGGCGTTTTCCTTGTCGATAGCTTTGGCAAGTTTCACTTGCTGCTCGGGAGTGAGTTTTACATAACGGCACACGTCAAACGCCTGACGCACAGTGGCCGGAGAGAATTCCGCAAGCGCCTGCGTGTCAATTGTCTGAGCTGAGACCGTAGTGACACACATCAATAGAAATGTCGAAATGACTGATTTAAATTTCGCCATGATTAAAAATACAGCTAATAATGTTATGTTTTGAAGAAAAATAGTATCTTTGTGCAAATTTAGTAAAAAGGATTAATAAATTCAAAAAATTTTAGCTCCCGATCATGAATCACATGAAGAATCTCAACTGGCTGCTATGCGGAATCAACGCCGTGGCGCTGACACCGGCCCTCGCCAATGCCGCACAGACCGACAAAGGGAAAACCGACAACCGTCCCAACGTGCTCTTCATCGCCGTCGACGACATGAAGCCCTGGCTCGGCCCGTATGGCGACACCATAGCCAAAACACCGGCAATGGATGCGCTGGCGGCACGCGCTACAACATTCAACAACGCATATTGCCAGGTGTCGCTCAGCGGCCCCACCCGCTCGTCGCTTCTCACGGGACTCAACCCCGACCATACGGGAGTATGGTGGCTAATGGGGTCGTTCCGCAAAAACAATCCCGACATCGTTACCATGCCGCAGGCTCTGAAAGAAAACGGATACGAGACCGTGGCCGTAGGCAAAATCTATCACCCGCTGAAAGACAAAACAGTAAAGGACGATCCCATATCATGGAGCCTTCCATACATCAAGACTGCCGGCTCGCAGCATGCGCTCGGCAACGGACGTGTAGCCACCGAATGTGCCGACGTGCCCGACAACGGTTATGTCGACGGCCTCATAGCCGAAGGCGCCGTAAAAGCGCTGTCCGAACTGAAAAACAGCGACAAGCCGTTTTTCCTTGGTGTCGGCTTCCACAAACCCCACCTGCCGTTCTGCGCGCCCAAGAAATACTGGGATCTGTACGACCGTGAATCGATGCCCGTATCCGAATACCAGGACATGTCGTCGGATCCGGTGGAATACGCCTACCACAATTCCCTTGAGCTGAAGGGCTACTCCGACATACCCCCGTTCGAAAGCTTCATCGACACCAAGCATCTCGACACTGAAACCCAGAAACGTCTGCTCCACGGATATTACGCATGCATATCCTATACCGACGCACAGATAGGCAAAGTGCTTGACGCTCTGGAAAAGGAAGGTCTTGCTGACAATACCATCGTCATCATGTTCGGTGACCACGGCTATCATCTCGGCGATCACGGTCTGTGGAACAAACTCACCGACTTCGAGCAGTCGACCCACGTCCCTCTTATCGTATCGGCTCCCGGAATGAAACAGGGTGTGAAATCGGATGCCGTAGTGGAATTTCTCGATATATTCCCGACCATCTGCGAGCTGACCAAGACGGATCATCCTCAGCAACTCGACGGCAAAAGCCTCGTACCTATCCTGAAGAACCCCAAAGCCAAGACCAAGGATTTCGCAGTAAGTCAGTTCTCGCGCAGTTGCACGGAGAACTACACCATTTCGAGCGATACCGATCTCAAAGGGAAAGCCAAAGAACTTGAAGACGATATCACCGGATACGCCCTGCGCGACTCGCGCTACCGACTGGTGGAATGGACCAAGGGGTTCAAGACTTACATGCCTTTTGACGAATCGAAGGTTGTGGCCTATGAGCTTTACGACTACAAGAAAGACCCCGAGGAGCGCCACAACGTAGCCAACGATCCGGCCTACGCCAAAGTAGTGAAGGATCTGACCCGCAAGCTTCATCAGCACTATGCCAAGAGCTACTCGTCGCCCATGAGCGCGCCTATCGCCAAAACAGCAGCCGGCGAATAACCGGCCGCTCCGGCATAGATATAAAAAATAACGCTGTGCAGTCCACATCAGGATTGCACAGCGTTATTTTTCAGAGGATGGGTCGCCGGAATAGTGTTGCTTCCACTACGTGCATCCTCTTTCTCATACCCCTTTCCCGAGCTCGTAGGCCTCCTGCATGGCGGGATGCTTGAGTATGGCTCCGCGTTCGCGGGCTCCGTTGCCATGCACGATACCCCGTTCCACCGATTTGTAAAGGCAGCGTGCAAATCCTCGGAATCCCTCGATGGTTCCGTCAAGAGCCTCAGGCTCGCGGTCGATCGAAGTAACGATATAATAAAATTCCTTTTCGACAAGGTTCTTTTCATGATTGTAAGTGCGGTCGATCAGAGCCTTCATCTGACCGGTCATGGAGTAGAAATATACGGGCGAAGCAAGCACTATTACGTCGGCATGCTCCATTTTCCGGATTATCCTCACGGCATCGTCATTGTCGGTGTCATCGCCACGCACATATTCTTCCTTATCAAAGAAGCGTATATCGTAGTCGTTGATGTTAAGCATCTCAACAGTATGCCCGGCCTCTTCGGCGCCCTTGGCAAACTGCTTGCAAAGAGTCTCTGAATTACCGCCACGGCGAGGGCTTGAGGAGAGAATGAGCACCGACTTGGAGCCATCCTTTATCTTTGGCGTCACCGTTGGAGTGTCTTCAACAGCGGCAGTGTCGCCGGAGGCGCCGCAGCTACAGGATGATACCGACATAGCCGCAAACATAAGGGCAAACGCTCCCGAAACATATTTATTCATAATGCTCATGTATTACAGATTCTTTCCGAAAAATTCCTGAAGCTTGCCTACAACAGCATCGACATATTCGGGCACATAATAGGTCTGGATATGAGAGGCACCTTCTATCGGGAAGTATTCCTTGTCGGCGGTGCCGGCTTTCTCAAACGCCTCGCGGCTCATATAGTCGGAGTCCGACTTGCTGCCCGAAATGATCAGCAGCGGGCAATCGATGAGATAGGCATATGTGGTGGCATCCCATGTCATCAGATCCATCAGGCTGGCCGAAGTGTAGCGGCTTACCGAATTGGGATGGGCGTGAGAGAGACCATAGTATTCCAGACCGTCGTGGTAAAGCGTGCCGGGCTGAAGATGACTCATAGCTTCCGCGATTTCGGCGTCTGCGGACGTGCCGATCCTTCATATCTCACCTCTCCGGTAGCCACGTAATGCTCGCGCGCCTCCGAGGCACGCTTGAGCCGCTCCTGGATTGTGGAGGTCTGGGCATCCTGATATCCGTTGCGACGCACACGTCCCGTATTGAACAGACTCAGCGTAGCTGCGGCTTTGATACGTTTGTCGCTCTGCGCGGCGGCAAAGGTATATCCTCCGCCACCACATATGCCGAGAGCACCGATACGCTGCGGGTCGACACCCTCGTAACGGGAGATGAAGTCGACCATGCCGCGCACGTCGTTGATGCGGTTCTGCGGAATGTCGAGATTACGGGGCAGTCCTCCGCTCGCGCCCTGATAGGACGCGTCGGCGGCGATGGCCACATATCCCAGTCCGGCAAGACGCTGGGCATACTGACCGGCAGTCTGCTCCTTGACACCCCCGTTGGGATGCGACACCACTACCGCCGCATACTTCTTCGACGGATCAAATCCTGCCGGAGTATAGACGTTGGCGGCAATCTGATTGCCATTGAGGTTGTACACTACCGGATGAATATTTACCTCACCCGGACGGTTGTCGACTATAGCACCTTCGTATACCAGTCCGAACGGATTGTCGGAATAATTGAATATTTCCTGAGAGTTGACTTTTACAGTTGCCGTCATTGCCATTAATAGAATTGAAGTCAGTATCTGATGTTTCATAATAGATATATCTTTTTTTACACATGCAAAGTAAGCCTATGAATACCCACAGTACTTCAGCCGCGCCTTCAAGACGGTCACCGGCATGACTCCGCTCGAATACCGCAACCTCGCCCAATAACCCATTCTGACAATGAAATATGCCGCGTAGTCTTCACGACCGCGCGGCACTTTTATCACCGGAAATATACCATCAATCAAAAGGTTATCATTGCCGAAAGGCCGATACTGCGGCCGTCGGTCACAGGTGAGACAACTCCGGTGATACTTCTGTTACGCTTACCTGACATCACTTTACTCACAACGGGATAAAGCCAATATGCCGCTTCCGTGCACAATATGCCGATACCGGCACCCGCCAATATATCGTTGAACCAGTGACGGTTATTGTACAGCCGGAAAAATCCCGTAGCCGCCGCGACTGCATACACCTATCCATGGCGACACATCACGATACTCGCGCCGCAGAAACTCAGCGCCAAGAAACGCCATAGCGGTATGTCCCGACGGGAAAGAATTGGCCGAGCTTCCGTCGGGACGCTCGAATGAGATAACGGACTTCAACGGATAGACCGTAGCAGCCATGAGAGCCACTGCCGTGCCTAAAATAATTGTACAGTCCTTAAAATTGTGAGCACACTTTATTCCTGCCATGTTCAGAGCATAGACCGACAGTGCAGGCACAAACTGGCCGATATCGTCAATCCCGAACTTTTCCGGGGCGTGCTCCTGCAGCTCATTCCTCATTTCCCTGTTTTGGAATTTAAGCCAGTCACTTTCAAGGCCGATTACACCAACCCCAATCAGTACTCCCGGCACAATCAGCTGTTGTAAAGTAAAGGCATACTCACCTCTCCGATCTGAGACTCCGTAAGCCGTCCCCAGCGAATCCGCAGCAGCAGAATTCGCTGCAACATCCATAGAATCGGTTATGGTAACGTCAGTTGCCGACAACGAATCGGTTGCAGACAGAGCAGTTTGCCCCGCAGCACTGAATCGCGCCACCGGCATTACGTAAAATATCAATATCAGAATGATTTTGGCGCGGAATCTGCGCCGTACAAGCATAACGCTCTTGTTTATTCCGAACATATATTAACCTTTTGCGCAAAAATCCCATATATTTGCTAAATACATATTGCGCAAATGTTAATTTTTTATTTCATCATTCCTTTATGGCCCAGTCCCATTTATTCATCATGAAATTACCACCGGGCTATAACACAGCAAGGCCGCACCGTTGGAGGGAACCAGCGGCACGGCCTACAGAAATATTAATTAATCTCTCAGTTGCGGATAATCAGTCGGTAATACGGAGCCAATTAGTTGCGGAAGATCAGTTCGTCGTCCTTAGCATCGATGATGATGGGATGCTCGCGGTCGATTTTTTGGGCGAGGATGTCCTTCGAGAGGCGGTTGAGCACCATACGCTGAAGCACACGCTTTACAGGACGGGCACCGAATTCGGGGTTATATCCTTCCTTGGCGAGATATCCGAGCGCGGCAGGGGTAACCTCAAGAGTAACGCCGTTGGTGGCAAGCATCTTCTTGATCGAGTTGACCTGGATGCCGACGATATCCTGAATCTCGCGCTCATTGAGCGGGGTAAACATGATGATCTCGTCGATACGGTTGAGGAACTCGGGACGAATCGTACTCTTCAGCATCTCAAGCACCTGTTCCTTGGTCTTTTCCACAACCTCATCATGATTCTCGTCGGTGATAGTGGAGAAATTCTCGCGTATCACGTTGGAGCCCATGTTTGAGGTCATGATTATGATGGTGTTCTTGAAGTTGACCAGACGCCCCTTGTTATCGGTCAGACGACCGTCGTCAAGCACCTGCAGCAGGATGTTGAACACGTCGGGATGCGCCTTCTCGATCTCGTCGAACAGTACTACAGAGTAAGGCTTGCGGCGTACGGCCTCGGTAAGCTGGCCGCCTTCGTCGTAACCGACATATCCCGGAGGCGCTCCTACGAGCCGGCTCACGGTATGTTTCTCCTGATACTCGCTCATATCGATACGCGTCATCATATTCTCATCATCGAAAAGATATTCGGCGAGTGCCTTTGCCAGCTCTGTCTTGCCGACGCCGGTAGTACCAAGGAATATGAATGAACCTATAGGACGACGCGGGTCGTTAAGGCCTGCACGACTGCGGCGCACGGCATCGGCAATTGCGGCGATAGCCTCGTTCTGTCCTACCACACGACGATGGAGTTCCTCTTCAAGATGAAGCAACTTTTCCTGCTCGCTGCGTGCCATCTTGGTAACGGGAATACCGGTCCAGCGCGAAACGACATCGGCGATATCGTCAGCATCGACCTCCTCCTTGATGAGCGATTTGTCGCCCTGCATGGCGGTAAGCTGCTCCTGTACCTCGGCGTTCTCTTTCTCTTTCTGCTGAATCTTCGAATAGCGTATCTCTGCCACTTTGGCATAGTCGCCCTCGCGCTCGGCACGTTCAGCCTCGAATTTAAGTTGCTCAATATCAATCTTATTCTGCTGAATGCGATTGATAAGATCTTTCTGGGCCTGCCATTTTGCCTTGAAATCCTTTTCGGTATCGCGCAGGTCGGCGAGCTCCTTCTCGAGTGTCTTCACCTTCTCCTTGTCGCCCTCGCGCTTGATGGCCTCACGCTCGATCTCGAGCTGCGCGATCTTGCGTGTGATCTCGTCGAGCGCCTGCGGCACGCTGTCGCGCTCCAGACGGAGCTTCGAGGCGGCCTCGTCGATAAGGTCGATGGCCTTGTCGGGGAGGAAACGGTCGGTGATATAGCGCTCCGAGAGCTGTACGGCGGCGATAATCGCTTCGTCGCGGATACGTACCTGATGATGATTCTCGTAGCGCTCTTTCAAGCCACGGAGTATGGATATGGCGCTAATCTCGTCAGGCTCGTTGACCATTACTTTCTGGAAACGGCGCTCAAGAGCCTTGTCTTTCTCGAAATATTTCTGATACTCGTCAAGAGTAGTGGCGCCAATACTGCGCAACTCACCGCGCGCAAGCGCCGGCTTGAGGATATTGGCAGCGTCCATGGCTCCCTCGCCTTTGCCGGCACCTACAAGAGTATGAATCTCGTCGATAAACAGTATGATGTCGCCGTCGGCCTGAGTCACCTCGTTGACAATTGCTTTAAGACGTTCCTCAAACTCACCTTTGTATTTGGCGCCCGCTACAAGCGCGCCCATATCAAGCGAAAATATCTGCTTGTCCTTCAAGTTTTCAGGTACATCGCCGCGCACTATGCGGTGCGCAAGGCCTTCGGCAATGGCTGTTTTTCCGGTACCCGGCTCACCGATAAGCATGGGGTTGTTCTTGGTGCGGCGGCTAAGTATCTGGAGCACACGGCGTATCTCGTCATCACGGCCGATAACCGGGTCGAGCTTGCCGGAACGGGCACGTTCATTGAGGTTTATAGCATATTTGCTGAGAGCGTTATAGGTGTCTTCGGCGCTCTGGTCGGTTGCTTTCTTGCCCTTGCGGAGTTCGTCGATAGCGGCAGAAAGCTCATGTTCGGTAAGTCCGGCATCTTTCAGAATCTGCGATGCGGAACTTTTTACCATAAATATAGCGAGAAATATCGCCTCGATGGTCACATACTGGTCGCCCTGTTTCTTGGCCACATCAAGAGCTTTCTGGAGAACATCGTTGGAGGTACGGCTGAGATAAGGTTCTCCTCCGGATACCTTTGGCTCGCTTTCGATAGCACGGTCAATCGACCCGGCCACCTGCGAGGCATTTGCACCCACCTTCTGAAAGATGAAGGTAAGCAGCGAGTCGCCTTCCGTGAGAATACCCTTGAGCAGGTGAACCGGCTCAATAGCCTGGTTTCCCGCACCTTTGGCAATCTCAACGGCCTTTTGGATAGCCTCTTGCGATTTGATTGTGAAATTATTGAAATTCATAATTCCTGAATAATATGGATGAGTTATTTATGATTCTGTAGTATTAACAAGCCACTACTTCATAAAGTTAAGAGTCTGTTTAAAATTTTAACAGTATTTTTTAACAGGGTCATAAACGGTGTTTTGCCGTTTAGATGAAGTTTCGTATCTTTGTTTTTCAAAAATCATGCCAATTATGAAACGAATACTATATATATTGTTATTTTTTGCCGTGGCAGCCGTCGGCAGCATGACAATCGTCGCCGAGAACAAAGAGAATGCCCCCAAGATGCCATCCACACCATTTGAATATCCACAGGCTCCCGACACATTAAATTCACTTGAAGCGCGCACAAGCTATGTAATGTTGCACTTCTGGGACAAAGCCGACATGAAAAAGGTCATGGCCGACACCGCCCGATTCCACAAGGCTTTTTCCGACTTCGTAGGATTTATTCCATATGCCACTATGGACAGCGTGCGCAAGTCAATCACCACACTGACGCGCCGTTACGCCAACGATCCCAAGGCTCTGTCGCTTATCGCTTCAGAAGCCGAACGCACGCTTTTCGGCCCGGAAGCCGACTTCTGGAGCGAGGACTGCTACATGCTCTTCCTCCGTCCTCTTCTTAGCAACAAAAAGATAAAACAGGCAGAAAAGGAGAAATATCTGTCGCAGATACACATGCTGAACTCCTCCCAGCCGGGAGCCAACATCGCGGCATTCGAATATACGACCCGCCACGGCGCAAAGCATATGCTGTATGACAATAAGGCAGAATATGTCATTCTGATGTTTCAACCTGAAGACTGCAGCGACTGCTCGATGACACGCTTGCGTCTAAACGCCGACGCCGCCACCACCAACCTTGTAAAAAACGGCACTGTAAAGGTCGTGGTTCTCAATCCGGGCGAACCGTCGGAAAAATGGCGCGGCGATATGGAAGAATATCCATATGAATGGGAAATAGGAAGCGCACCCGATGTCGACAAGATGGTGGATATCCGCGTTCTGCCTACCATATATCTGCTTGACAAGGATTTCCGCATTCTCGCCAAACGCCTTGACATAAACCAGCTTCTCGGCCTGACAGCAACAATCAACCATAATCAGATGCTGGCACCACAAAACAGCGTAACTGCTCCTGAATCGGATACCGAGCAGACACCGACAGATTCAAACGAACATTAAATTTCCTACAAGCCATCTATGAAACGCTTCCTTGAGTCTCTTTTTCTATGTGGCACAGGCTACACCTACAGCAACATGGCGCGCCTGTTTATCCGTCTTTTCGTAGGAGTGATGCTCCTGCAGTTCGGCATACGTCACCTCATCAATTTCTCCGTGCTCCGCACCACTTTCCCGCAGGTATTGGGAATGAGCAGCGAGACTGCGCTGATTGTGATGATATGCATCGAGGTCATATGCTCTTTATGCATAATGATAGGATTCCTCACCCGTCTTTCATTGCTTCCACCGCTCGTGGCAATGATAATCGCCGAGTACCATATCCTGCATGACATGATGCCAGATATTTATATCTATACGATATCAAGCACCCAGCCGGGTTATCTGCCGCTTATGTTCATAGGCATATACCTTTTTCTCGCCTTGTCGGGACCTGGCAAAATATCTCTCGACTACTTTATATCGCTATACATAGTGTCGACCCGCGGCAAAGACGACACCCAGACCGCAGAGCTTGAGGAGGTCTGACGCTCTATGCCTGCGGCATCATAATATTAATCTCATATCGCTAAATTCACCATCACCCGAAGATGAATATCGCAGTGTTGATTTCAGGCGGCGTCGACAGCGCCGTCGTTGTACACCGTCTTAAAGAAGAGGGCCACGACCTACATCTTTTCTATATACGCATCGGCCTTGACGACGGCTCGGGCGATTGCTCGGCCGAAGAAGACATAGAGATGTGCCGACTCATCGCACGTCAGTACGGACTGCCGTTTGACGTAGTGTCGCTGCATCAGGAATACTGGGATAATGTGATGGAATACGCCTTGCGTACTGTGCGCGAAGGGCTTACCCCCAATCCCGACATCATGTGCAACAAGATGATAAAGTTCGGATTCTTCGAACAGCGCTGGGGACATGAGTTCGACATGACGGCTACCGGGCATTATGCGTCAACCGACATTATAGACGGCAAAAAATATCTTGCCACAGCCGTCGACCCGGTCAAGGATCAGACCGATTTTCTCGCACGCATCTCCTACGACCAGCTAAGTCACCTTATGTTTCCACTCGGCACCATGCCGAAGGCAAAAGTACGTGAGACGGCCATTGCAGCAAAGCTTCCCAACGCATTCCGCAAAGACAGCCAAGGGATATGTTTTCTTGGGAAAATAAACTACAACGATTTCATCAAGCGTCATCTCGGAGTAAAAAAAGGTGCGATCATCGAACTGGAGACCGGTCGCAAGCTCGGTGAACACAACGGGTTCTGGTTCCACACAATCGGGCAAAGGAAAGGCCTCGGGCTGAGCGGTGGTCCGTGGTATGTCGTAAAGAAGAATGTACACGACAATGTGGTCTATGTCTCACAAGGGTATTCGACTGAAAAACAGTACGGGAAAACCCTTCATCTCGACGAGATGCACTTCATATCGGGAAATCCATGGGGTGAAACCGCCGAACCGGTGAAAATAACATTCAAAAACCGACATATGCCTGAATTTCTGCCGGGTACCATCACACGTCTTAATGAAAGAGAATATCTTATCGAATCGGTCAACAAAGTGCAAGGTATCGCCCCGGGACAGTTCGCAGCCGTTTATGATGCCACATCGCATCTGTGCTACGGGAGCGGTATAATAACCGGACAAAATGTCGTATTATAAACCTTGGCGCCCGACAATACATTATAAGTAAAAAGAACTTATGGATGACGAAAAGATAAAACTGAAAGTACTCGGCATATCTTATAGCCAGATACAGTCAGGCGCATACGCGCTGATACTCGCTCAAGCCGACGGCCCCTACCGTATTCCGGTGGTGATCGGCGCCAGCGAGGCACAGTCGATAGCAATACGCATGGAAGGAATTATTCCACCACGCCCGATGACACACGACCTTTTCGTAAGTTTCGCACATGCATTCGGCGTCAAGCTCAAGAATGTTTTTATATATAAGTTTGAGGACGGCATATTCTCGTCGGAACTAACATTTACCGACGGCGAGCGCGAGGTAGTGCTCGATTCACGCACATCCGATGCTATAGCGATAGCCATGCGTACAAAATCGCCCATCTACACCACGCATGCCATACTTGACGAAACCGGATTCATCATGGAAGAAACTTCGGTAGAACACTCCGACGATCCGTCGGCTTCTGCCACTCATATCTCCTCATCGTCAGGCTCCGACATCCAAGACAGTTCCTCTGGAAAAGAACCCCGGACTGAGCAATACTCGGTTGAGGAGCTTGAAAAGATACTTGCAAGATTTATCGAGCAGGAAAATTATGAGGAAGCCGCACGGATATCAAAAATAATCGCTGAAAAACGCAAAAATGCCGGCAGTAAGGGTAATGAATACAG
>JAHZGZ010000059.1 GCA_019420545.1 Bacteroidales bacterium
TAGAGATAGCCCGTTGGGTTATTGGGGTTGCAGATGAGAATACCCTTGGTCTTGGGTGTGATCAGTTCCTCGAACTTCTCGATCGGGGGGAGAGAGAAGCCTTCGTCGATTGACGATGGTACGGTGATGATTTTCGCTCCTGCTGATATTGCAAATGCCATATAGTTGGCATAGGCAGGCTCGGGAACGATGATTTCATCTCCCGGATCAAGAGTGGCCATGAAAGAGAACAATACTGCCTCGCTGCCTCCGGTGGTAACGATAATATCGTCGGTATCGACCTCGATGTTGAAACGGTGATAGTACTGCCGCAGTTTTTCTCTCAATGACAGGAGTCCCTCCGACGGACTGTACTCGAGAATTTTCCGGTCGATATGGCGCAGGGCTTCCAGGCCCTCCTCGGGGGTGGGCACATCGGGTTGTCCGATATTGAGATGATATACCTTTATGCCACGTGCCTTGGCTTCATTGGCCAGAGGTACGAGGCGCCGGATAGGTGATGCGGGCATTTCAGTGCCGCGTTGTGATACTTTTGGCATAGGTTACAGAGGAGAGGTGATTTTGTTTAGAGGTTCGGATGCTGCTTAGAGCCTGTTTACTCTTAAAGGTTATGCAGGCTATGGCCCATGCGGTCTTTTTTGGTGCGCATGTATCGTAAGTTGTAAGGATTGGGCTCGATCTCTATAGGCACATTTTCAACAACTTCAAGACCATAGCTCTGTAGGCCTACGCGCTTTACGGGATTGTTTGTCATAAGCCGCATTTTGCGTACACCGATTTCACGCAGGATCTGTGCTCCCACGCCGTAATCGCGCTCGTCGGCGAGATGGCCGAGGCAGATATTGGCCTCGACGGTATCCATGCCGTTTTCCTGAAGTTTGTAAGCCTTCATTTTTTCCATGAGGCCGATACCTCGTCCCTCCTGGTTGAGATAAACCACGGCGCCGCGCCCCTCCTTTTCGATCATCTGGAGTGCTTTGTGGAGCTGTTCGCCGCAGTCGCAGCGCATGCTTCCAAATATGTCGCCTGTGGCGCACGACGAGTGCACACGCACAAGTGCCGGCTCGTCGCTTCCGGCAAGGTCGCCCTTTATTATGGCGATGTGCTCGAGGCCGTTGCTCTTCTGGCGGAAGGGTATAAGACGGAAATGGCCGTATTCGGTAGGCATGTCGACTTCCACGCCTTTTTCTACGAGCGATTCCTGCTTGAGACGGTAAGCTATTAGATCGGCGATGGATATGAGTTTCATGCCCCATTCGTCGGCACGGCGGCGGAGTTCGGGCAGACGTGCCATCGAGCCGTCGTCACTCATTATCTCCATAGGCGCCGCGGCAGGCTGAAGTCCGGCAAGTCGTGCCAGGTCGACGGCAGCTTCGGTATGGCCCGAACGGCGCAATACGCCCTTGTCCTGAGCATAGAGAGGGTTGATATGCCCGGGGCGCCCGAATGTGGCAGGGGTAGAGGCCGGATCGGCAAGCGCGCGGATAGTGGCGGCGCGGTCGTGTATGCTCACGCCTGTGGAGCAGCCGTCGAGCTTGTCGACGGTAACGGTAAAGGGTGTGCCTAATACAGAGGTGTTGTCGGTTACCTGATGGTCGAGTTCGAGCTCTTTGCATCGGGATATCGTAAGTGGCGCACACAGCACACCGCGTGCATTTTTCAACATGAAATTGACCTGCTCGGGTGTTATTTTCTCAGCGGCCACGATAAGGTCGCCCTCGTTCTCGCGGTCTTCGTCATCGACTACGATTACAAAGCGTCCTTCGTGGAAATCGGCGATTGCCTCGTCGATTGAGTCAAGTCGTATATTGTCCATTGTTATTGTGCGGTTTTATTCGGTTATAAGGATGAGTCAGAAGATGATGAAGTAGTAGTGAGAAGAGAAAGCAGTTCGTTGTCAGTGAGTATGATATGTTCGAGCTGTTCACGAAGGTGCCGTTGCTGGCGGCGTCCGATAATATAGAGGGGAATGCCGACCGGGAACAGAATGATAAACATCCAGCTGATCAATTTGTTGGATGAGGGATGGTAAAACCACAGGCTCAGAATCTCCGGGAGTTCCATGAGTTTGAGTATTATCAGGCGCTCGCGGGAGTTTGCGAGATAGTCGACCATCTGTTCCAGCTCGGCGCGGATTGTGTGGAGATTTATGGCATTGTAGCCTTTGAGCCAATACTGGAAGTAGCTCTGTCGCGCCGGATTGTCGTGCAGGAAAGCGGAGATGAGTGTGTTGAGATTGTTGATCTTCATTGTCGCTACTGACAGCTCCACTTCGTTTATCACGACTTCCTTGAGCTCGAGTTTGCGCATCTGGCTGCGGCCGATGAGTTTGCGGAAGAAGTTGGCGTAGGCGTCGCGGTTGAATACAGCCGAGTCATTGACTGCCTTGTAGGTGAAGAACACGCCCAGCGGCAATAACACGAAAGTCGACAGCCACATGCCTTCCCACACTTCGAGGCGCCCTTCGCGTGCCATCTTGTAGCCGGTGTTGTCGATGATGTAGTAGAATATGAACAGGAATACCGATATTACCAGAGGCATGCCAAGGCCGCCCTTACGTATGATGGCCCCGAGTGGCGCACCGATAAAGAAGAACACGATACATGCCATTGACAATGTGAATTTTTTCATCAGCTCTATGGCATGGCGGCGTATCACGCGCCGGTCATCGTTCATTGTATATGACCGGAATTCGAAGTCCTGGCGTGAGCGTTTCGCTTTGTCGAGCGCCTGGTTGAGATAGCTTTTTGTAAATGCGGGGTTGGAGCCTGAGAATATCGAGTCGAGGTTAAGAGGCTTCCGCATGGCTACCGGAGGCTGTGGCACAGCGCGCATTCCGGTGTCGGTCGACTCGTATTTATAGTAGTTCAGTCCGAAATACCGCTGTGTCTTGATGTCGTGGCCATATACATCTCCCACGCTGTCGACGCGTGCAGTCACCGAGTCGATGGTGGCCTGGAGCTCGGCAATGTTTTTGCCGACATACTGGTTGCGCATTCCGCTCTCGTCCATGCGGTTGAAGTTGGCGTCGAATGCGATGAGCACTTCCTTGTCATTGAAGGTCTCACGACGGTAGGGTACATTCTGCGAGGAAAATGTCGATCCCTGTTCGCGCAGGTTCTCAAACTGTTCGCCGTTCCAGAGGTTGAGTATCAGATGCGACTTGTCGTCGGTCATGCTTATCTTTCCGGAATCAGCGTAGATGATAGTGGCGTTGTCGGTGCCTTTCGACACATTATATATCAGCAGATCGTGAAGTATGCCGGTTTCGCGGTCCTTCTGCTTGACATAAAGGTTAAACCCGGTTATCTGGTCGTAAAATACACCTTCGGGTATTTCCAGTTCCGGTGATTTCTGCTTCATTGAGTAAAGCAGGGTGTACATCTTGGCCTGGGCTACCGGCAGTACATTGTTCTGGAAAAAGAATGCACCTATTGCCACTACGATCATGAGGGCTATAAGCGGACGCATGGATTTGATGAGCGATACCCCCGAGGCTTTCATGGCGGTAAGCTCAAACTGCTCGCCGAGATTGCCGAAGGTCATCAGCGACGCGAGCAGGATGGCAAGCGGGAGAGCCATAGGCACCATGGTGAGCGCAGCGTAAAAGAAAAGCTCGCCGATAACGCTCATCTCCAAGCCCTTGCCTACGAGGTCGTCGATGTAACGCCACAGGAACTGCATCAGCACGATAAAGAGGCATATCAGAAACGTCATGACAAACAGAGGCAGGAAGCTCTGCAGCATGAACAGATATAGGCGCTTTATACGTAGCATGTCGGGTTAATTGCTGAATGATTAAATCGGTTGAATCAAGCGACAAATTTACGCAATTCCCCCCAACTTAGCAAATCAAAAACCGGGGCGCCGGAGTAAGAACTGATTTACGGCACCCTATAAAAAGCAATCGGGACACCCCGAAGGCGTCCCGATTATGCGGTAGGGGAAGTGTGTCGGCTCTTATGTGGAGAACAGCTGCACTACCAGATGCGGTGTTCCTTGCCGTTGACTTTCAGCGAGGCATACATTATGGCTGCAAGGGCGATGAACAGACCGATGCTGCCGGTAAGGAGCGC
>JAHZGZ010000006.1:0-12651 GCA_019420545.1 Bacteroidales bacterium
ACACGCGGCAGCACGTTCTCACGGAACTCATTGTAGGTGCCTACCCCTTCGCGTTCCTGCGACATACCGATATGGCATTCGTAGATAAGCAGTGGCTTGGTGTCGGGCACGAATTTCTTTACCGCCCACTTGTAGGGCTTCTCGGGACACCATACCTGGGCCGAGAATATATGTGTCTGCTCATCCTGCACCACACGGGTGGCATAAGCGGGAATGCGCTCGCCGCATCCGCCGTCCCAGCAGACATACATCTTATACAGATCGCCGTTGTGGATGGCATCGGCGGGGAGTTTTATCTCCCACACGCCGTCGGAGGCGGCGATACGCCGCAGGGCATACTTGCGCATGATCTTCCACTTGGAGAAGTCGCCGATAAGGTTGATCGACGTGGCGTGGGGAGCCCATTCGCGGAACACCCACCCCGTGTCGGTACGGTGCATGCCGAAATAGTTGTAGGCATTGGCGAAAGCCTTCAGCGAACCGCTTCCGGCGGTGAGTTCCTTCTCCTTGTTGATTGCATCCTGATGGCGCCCCTCGATGGCTGCGGCATATGGCTCGAGCCAGGGGTCGTTCTTAATGATGGCAAGTTGTCCCATGGTGTGATATGTTGAATTTTGGGTTTTTGGTTTCTATGACAAAGGCTGATGCCCACACGGCACCGACCCGGAAGATACAACAAACCGCCGCGGGCGAAGGTTTGCGAAGAGAGCCGTCGGAGTTCGCTTAATGCTCCGAGTCATCTGAGTACTTGTCAGAATCTGAAAGAGACTCCGGCGAGGCCGGTGATACCCTTGTTGGGGATGCCGTATACGATCTGCCACTTGCGGTTAAGCAGATTCTCTACGGTAAGCCATACGTTGAACCGGTCGGAGAACCGCCACGTGGCGCCCAGATCAAGTGACGCAGCGTTGCCGAGCGAGATCTTCTTATATTCGAAAGGGAGGAAGATGTCCGGATTAGCGGGCTCCACGCTATAAAGGCAGCGTCCTGAGCGCACGGTATATGAGGCCCATACGTCAAAAGGTTTTATCGGATGCACACCGAGGCGCACATCAAACACCGAGCGCGCACGGTCGATGGCGCTGATATTCCCCTCATCGTACTCCTGCGGAGCGCCTTCCCAGCTTACGCGCAGCGAAGCAACGTCGCGGTAATCGTAGTTGAGCGCCGCACCGTAGTGCACGTCACGGAATCCGGCAATCGGGAAAACATATCCCATATTCCGATACAATGACCATGGCGCAGTATCCTCATCATCGGCATCATCAAAGAGTCCTACAGTAGGAGCGAAATAGGAGTTGACCTTACCGAAACCGCCCCACACTTCAATCGAAGCGCCCTGAAACGGCCCGACAATCATACCGCCCTCCACATGCCATTTATCCCACATCGGGCATGTCGAACAAAACTGCGACATATAACGGTTGCGGTCGTAGCGGTCGCCAAGCGTCTGCATGTCCACACGGCGGTCGTTCAGTTGCGCCCACAGTCCGAAGAAACTCGAAGGTGTCCAGTCGATACGCAGATCGGGACGCACACGGTTGCTGCCGCAGTCACCTCCGGCAATCTGAACCCCGACGCCGGCTTTGACGGCAAAATTATCATTCTTCCAACGCAGATACGGATACAGCTCCGTCATGCTGTAGTCACACGATTCATTGTTGAAGCCACCCTGATGAACCCAATCGCTGTCAGTCCCATCACCCGTAGTCCAGGCAAAAAGCCCGCTGGCGTCGGAAAGTCCTACATTGGTGAAATCAGCATCGGCACCTACTGTCCACGACTCAGAAAGGGCATACCGGGCGCCAAGGGAAAGTGTGAATACATTGTTATTTCTGGAAGAAAGTTCCATCAGCTCCTCTTTAACCTTGGTGAAGCCGAAGTAGCTGTAGCCTAAGCCAATGGAGTAATCGAAGGCGCCCAGCTGCGACTGCCATCCGAGGTCTACGTCAGCGCGGTTGACCTTCTGCGTAAAGCCTTTCGAGACAAGCGTGGGGAAGTTGAACGAGGAGAATCCGTATGATGCACGCCCTGAAAGGGTGCCTATGTCGCCGAAAGTATGGGAGCCGTCGAGCCCCACGCGCACATCCTCGGTATTGTAGGTTATCTTATCGCCGGGTGTGCCATAGGGAGCGGTGCGCTTTACCGAGCTGCCGTCGTACTGCAGCCACGCGTTAAGGCCGGTCTTTTGGGTGTTGACTATCTTGTATCCGGCCGACACCCCGAGCTGAAATGTGGGGAAATATCCGGCCATCACATACCCGCGGTAGGGCGACGGCTCGACCGACGAGGCATAAGCGGCCGGCGGAAGCACGGCCACAGTGGGCGATACGGGAGCGACAACACCGCGGTCGGTCCATTTCAGCGACTTCTGCTGAATGGCGGGGAGCACAAGTTTGGGGGTGAGCACCATGCGTGATGCCTCGCGCTCCTGTGGCACGACATCCTTGTCGACGGTGATCTCTTTGGAGAGGGTCTGCCCGGCGGCATTGAGTGCTACCAGCGCCGCAAGCAGTGTATATGGTTTTAATGATGTTGGCATATGGCAAAGATAGAGAAAATATTTTGATACTTATGCCGGGGGCGCCTGTTATTTATAGACGCAAACACACCTATTATAATATTACCGCGACTTCCTTGAAGGCATACGTGCGCATGGGCGAGCCGTCGACGGGGGCGAGCGTCATCATGCCGTCGGGAGCGATGGTGTGTATAGCCGCACGGAATATATCGCCGGTGGGTGTATCGCGGTAGGTAAGGCCGTCACGCCCCCATAGCGAAGCCATGTAGCGGTCGTGGCGACCGGTGGCCGGTAGCGTCAGTTCATGCATTATCGCGTCGCACACTCGGCCGAGCACTTCATCGGTATCGAATGCATGTCCGGCGATCTGGGCCATCGACACCGGATTGGGGGCGTCGCTGCGCCATACGGTCTGGTTTACGTTGATCCCGATTCCGGCGATACTGTGGCGTATCACAGGGCCTACCAGCGAGTTTTCAATGAGGATGCCGCATATCTTGCGGTCGGCGGCATATATGTCGTTGGGCCATTTGATGCGCACCGGGATGCCGGGCAGATACTGCTGCAGCACCGAGGCAATGCCGAGGGCCACTGCCTCCGACAGGCTGAACTGCTCGGCGGCGCGGATGCCGTCGGGGCGCAGGAGCATGGAGAAGGTGAGGTTGGCGCCCGCTTCGGCCTCCCACGAGTTGCCGCGCTGTCCGCGTCCTGCCGTCTGGGCATAGGCGGTTACAACGGCACCATGAGGGAGCGTGGCGGCTATTCCGGCGATATACGAACTGGTAGAGGGGGTGGAGTCGAGAGTGATGAGTCGCGTTATTGACGAGGACATGACGTTACTGGCTGAAAAAACAGATACACGGCCATAGCGAGGATACCCAGACCTATTACGACATAGAATATGCGCGCATGCATGCGCCGCATGCGTCCGGTAAGTATCCGCGCGTTGACACTGGCGTAGAACCATGGCCAGCCCGCAATCCCCGCCGCAACAGAAAATATGCCCGTCGCGCCGAAAATGCACACAAGGATGGTCTTCGCCGTTTCTATCGACATGATCCGATCGGGCCTACTCGTCGGGAAGGGTTACTGTAAGAAGGCGCGAGCCGTCGGGCTGCTCGGCGATATCAACCTTTACGGTATCGTCGGGAAGGATGTCGGCGATGCGGTCGGGCCATTCGAGGAAGCAGAGCGCACCCGAGTCAAGATAGTCCTCGACGCCTATGTCGAACGCTTCCTCGAGATTCTCGAGACGGTAGAGGTCGAAGTGATAGATAAGCTCGGCGGTGGTCGACGAACGGTATTCGTTGATGATGGCAAACGAGGGTGAGCTTGTCGGATCCTCGTCGACACCGAGCGCACGCGAAAGGGCGTTGATGAAGGTAGTCTTGCCGGCACCCATCTCGCCGTTGAAAGCAAATACTGTATAGTCGCCCATAAGGTCGACGAACTGCTCGGCCACGCTGTCGATGGCATCGAGCGAAGGTATGGTCAGTGTGGTTGTCATCGTACTTATATATAATATATGTAGAGTGATGAATCTTAGAGTATGTTTACTTTTATTTTTTGGGAGTAAGCGTGATAAGCGGCACTATCATCTCCTCGAGAGAGATGCCACCATGCTGGAACGTGCCGGTGTAGTACTGCACGTAGTAGTTGTAATTGTTGGGATACGCGAAAAAGTCGTGGCCGCCCGCGAATATATATGTCGACGACACGTTGGGCGACGGAAGCCCGAACCGCTCGGGACGCTTTATCTCGTAGACCTGCTTGGGATTGTAGTTGAGATTCTTGCCTACCTTGTAGCGCAGGTTGGTGTTGGTGTTCTTGTCGCCGATGACCTTGATGGGGTTGTCGACCTGGATAGTACCGTGGTCGGTGGTGAGCACGATACGGTAGCCCGCTTCGGCTATGCGCCGGAATAGGTCGAGCGCCGATGAGTGGCGGAACCACGTCTCGGTGAGAGAGCGGTACGCCGCATTGTTGGTGGCGAGCTCGCGGATCATCTTCGACTCGGTACGGGCATGTGAAAGCATGTCGATGAAGTTGAGCACCACTACATTGAGGTCATTCGCGGCAAGATTGGAGAATTCACGCACCAGACGCTCGTTGCCGGTAGAGTCGTTGACCTTGTTGTAGGAGAATTTCACCTGACGGCGATAGCGCTCAAACTGGGTGGCGATCAGAGGCGACTCGTTGAGATTCTTCCCCTCCTCGCTGTCTTCGTCGACCCACAGGTCGGGAAACATGCGCGCGATCTGCAACGGCATAAGGCCCGAGAATATGGCGTTGCGCGCATACTGGGTGGCCGTGGGGAGGATCGACGTATAGAGCTGCTCGTCGAAGTTGAACATATCGGCAAGCAGAGGCTTGATCGTGCGCCACTGGTCGAGACGGAAGTTATCGATAAGGATGAAGAATATCTTCTCCCCCTTGTCGAGCAGCGGGAAGATACACTCCTTGAATATGCCTGGACTCATCAGGGGGTGGTCGTCGGTAGTAAGCCACGTCTCATAGTTCTTGCGCACAAACTTGTTGAATGCGGCATTAGCTTCCTGCTTCTGCATCATTAGCATCTCCTCCATACCGCTGTCGGGGGCGGCGGCAAGCTCCATCTCCCAGTATACCAGCTTGCCGTAGCGCTGCTGCCAGTCGTCGATGGTACGGCAGTCGCCGATGAGCTGCGAGAGTTCTGAAAACTGCTGGCGGTAACCCGTGGCGGTAGTCTCGGTCACGAGCTGCCCCGAATGAAGGTTTTTCTTAATCGACAGAAGTATCTGCGTGGGGTTGACGGGCTTAATCAGGTAATCGGAAATCTTGCTTCCGATAGCCTGGTTCATGATGTTTTCCTCCTCGCTTTTGGTAATCATTATCACCGGCACATGCGGAGCGGTCTGCTTTATAAGCATCAGCGTCTCCAGCCCGGTAAGGCCCGGCATGTTCTCGTCGAGGATGATCAGATCGAATGGCCGCTCAGCCACCAGGTCGAGAGCGTCGCGTCCGTTGTTGACGGTAGTGACATCGTAACCTTTGCTTTTGAGGAAAAGTATGTGGGGCTTCAGGAGATCTATCTCGTCGTCGGCCCAGAGTATGGAGTTGGACATAATCTATTCGGTTGGGGTGGGTTCTGTTTCGGGCCCGGGGGCCTCTGAGTCCTCCGAGCCCTCGTCGGTCAGGCCAGGCGAAGCGGTCACGGGCTCTTCCTCGGCCTTTGCGTCGACATAGCGGAAGTAGTCCTCGAAGCTTCGTCCCTGGTGGATGAGTTTGTCGAAGTTCTCTACGCTGATCATCACCGGGCGCACTTCGGGAGGAAGGGTGAGGCGCCCGTCCTCGTCCATCACCTTGCGGTAATGGGTGAGCTCTTCGAAATTGGCGAATCCTTTAATCAACAACAGGCCGAGGCGCCCGAAGTTCATCTGCTCGAGGTCGAAGTCACGCACCACAAATGCGCTGAAGTTGTGGTAGGCGACATCGTAGAGCAACTGGTTGGCGTTAACCTCGTCGGTAGGATATACGAGCACAAGCAGCTGCGGCACGTCGGGATTGAGGTCGAAGGTTATCGAATCGTTGTCGTTGAATACACTGTCGTTGCTCAGACGCAGATCCCACAGCATGCCGCGGGTATTCGTGGCACCGGCATGAAGTTTACGCCCCTGGGCGAGCGCTTTGAGGTACGCCGACGCCAGAGGGGTTATGTCGGTCTTGGGATAGCGCTCGAGCAGTTCCTTGAGGGTCGTGCGGAACTCCTCGGGCTTGTTCTCGGTGACATACGACAGGGCGTCGATAAACATGAACTTAGGCATGATCTTGCTCAGCGGATAGCGCTGCATCATGTCGCGGTAGGCGGCATGCACCTCGTCGTTGCGGTTGTTGAGATATGCATCGTAGGCGCGCTCGTAAAGTACCTCCTGCGGCGCAGATTGTCGATATAGTTCGGGTCGCGCATGGCCATGGCATATTTCGAGTCGGGGAACTCCTTGAGGATGAGCGCGCGGTACTGCTCGGCGAGCGCCGTGCGTCCGGCGCGGGTGTACATCATGTACATGTTGTAGTACACGTCCAGGCGGTAGATATTGTCGGGATACCGGCGCAACAGGTCGTCCCAGTCCGTGGCCGCGGCGTCATAGTCCTCGAGCTGATCCTTGAGAATGAGGCCGATATTGTAGAGCCCCTCCTGGATTACGTCGTTGGCGGTCTGCTTCTCCTCGGGAGTGGATGGTATCTGACGCAGGTAGTATTCGCGGTTGTGGGGATCGGAAGCCAGATCGGCATTTTCATCGCCGGCTGCGGCAGAGTTACCGGCGTTTTCCGCATTTTCCCCCGATTCGGCACCATCTTCGGCCGACTCGCCGTCGCCGGAACTTTCGAAGTCTTCGAAGCTGAACGACGCCTTGTTGCGGCGGCGCCAGTCGTCCTCAAGTTTGCGCGAACCCCATCGTTTCTGGAACTCCGTGCGTCCGGCATTGCGCGTAGCCGTATTATAGAAATACCACGAATCGTCGGTATTGATCTGGAATGTCGCGGGGGCCGATGCGGCATTGCCAGTGTTCTGCATCTGGGAGCCGTTGGCCTGCTGCTCGGCGAGATACTCCTCGCGGCGCTGGCGTTCGGCCTCTTCCTCCTCTTTCTTCTTCAGCTCGGCTATAATCTTGTCGATGATCTTGAGCTGCTGGGTGGAGTCCATCTCCGACAGGCGCAGGAGCGAGTCGTTGAGGGTGACGTTCTGGGAATACACGGCAAGCTCGTCGAGCACGTCGCTGCGCCTCTTTATGGAGTCGAGTCCGGGATAGCTCTGCGGGAGCAACGGCACGGCCTCGCTGTAGCATGGCTGGGCGAGATCGTAGCGGTGGGTCTCGAAATAGAGGCGCCCGAGGGCAAGCTGGTCGATAGCCTTCTCGATGCCGTTGCGTGTCGATTTTTCGGCGGCGAGCCTGTAGTTTTCGATGGCGTTGGCCGTGTCGCGGCGAGAGAGATAGAGGTTGCCTATGGCATAGTATATCTGGTCGAGATAGTCCTTGTTGCGGTCGTAGCGCGTCATGCGCCGCAGGGCTTTTACCTCAGGCTCGATGGAAACACCCGAATATACCTCGCTCTGGCGTATGCGCGCATTGATCTGGGTGCGGTAGGGTGAACTCGAAGTGGAGGCGTGCTTGTATGCATTATAGGCTTTCTGGTTCTCGCCCTGGCGCTGATAGAGCTGGCCGAGCATGAAGTTGATGCGCGATTTCTGACTTCCTTTCGCCGCGCGCGCCGCCTTCTCAAGATAAGGGATGGCCTTTGACGGGTCGGCGGTGCGGCTCCAGTAGGAACCCTGTGCAAGGTCGTAAAGCTCGCGCAGGCGCGAGTTGCCTTCGAGATCTTTTTCGGGAATTTTCGTCAGGATGTTCTCGGCCTCGAAGTCCCACCCCATGCCGCAATATGCGCGTGCCTGCCATATCTTGGCCTCGGTAACCGTCTCCGGCAGCCACGATAAGTGGCGAGTGATGTAGTAGAAGGTGGCAGCCGCTCCGAGAAAGTCGCCGTTGAGATACTGCGAACGCCCCATCATCATCCACGCGTTGTGGAGAAACGGATTGTACTCCTCGCGTTTCATCCATGCCTTATAAGCCGGATCCGATGATTTGCCGGCTTTTTTGGCAGGCTTTTTCTTGATGCTGCGCAACTGTATGGCTTTCTGAGCTTTCTCTATCGAGCGGGTAAAGTCGCCGGCAGGCTGAGGTGCCGATTCGTCGCGACGGGCGTCAGCGGGATGCGGAAAAAGCAGCTGCGAGTAGTCGTCTTCGTAGTTGGTCTCCATCTGCTTGAGCGTCTCCTTGTAGTGCTCGTCGCCGTTGTAATATATGTTGTAGCGTGTGATAAAGGCCTGGTACTGACGGGTCGCAGCCGTGTTCTTGCGGAGACTGCACCCCGACAACACGGCAAGCACGGCGCACAGCGCCACCACTATCGTCTGTCTAAGCCTTTTACTATACATATATTATAATAAACGCTTTGTAGTGTAGGTTATTGCATGCTGCGACGCATGGTCAGCCCGAATACCAGGCGCGACACAAGGTATACGGCTATCTGCAACAGGACTATCATGGCCGAGCACGGGACGTCGACCACCGTGGCAAGAAAGAGGCCGCCCACGGAACTGGCCACGCCTATCGCCGCCGAAAGCACGACAATCGACATGAATCTCCGGCACCATATCTCGGCCACTATAACCGGAACGGTGAGTATCGAGATGAGCAGCATTATGCCTATCAGCCTGATGGTAAGCACTATCCCGATAGCTACAATAGCAGTCATAAGGGTGTTGACAACGCGCACCGGGAGCCCGGCCACACGTGCGAAATCGCTGTCGAAAGCACAGGCCACGATCAACTTGCGGCACACGGCAAGGAATATCGCCACCACCAATGTATATACCGCAAACGCCGTAAGATCGACGCTACTGATAGTCAGCACGTTTCCGAACAGGAAAGAATTCAGCTCGGGCACATACCCCGGCGTGAGAAACACGAAAAGTATGCCCAGAGCCATTCCGAGCGACCACACCACGGCTATGGCCGAATCCTCGCGCACACGATAGCGCGTGGCAAGACCCTCAATGCCGAGCGCCGACACTACGGCAAATCCCGCGGCGGTAAGCACGGGGCTGATACCGAGGAAATAGCCCAGTCCAAGGCCGCCGAAGCAGGCATGTGTGATACCGCCCGTAATCGACACCATACGCCGCGTGGTGATGTATGTGCCGATCATCGCACCGGCGATACTGATGATCACCAGCCCGGCAAGGGCATATTGAAAAAAAGTATAATCAAGAAAATTCATTGAAATCTCGCTGACTCAGAGCATGTTTTAGGTTAAGTTTTCACTATGCATGCGCGCCCCGTGCCTCGCGCGCCTCAGCCACGATCATCAGCAGTTCCTGGCGTATGGGAGTGGGCAGCTCGATTTCCCGCTGCTGCACACTTCTCCCCCACCCCGCTATATCGTCGGGCAACAGGGTAAGCAGCACGTCGCGAAACTCCTCGATCTCTTCGTCGGTGTACTCCTCGGCTCCGCGTCCGCGGAATCGGTCGAGTTCCTCATCGTCGTAATATACAATCTCCGGACTTACCGCGGTAAGCAGACTGTCGCGCTCACAGGTTATGTGCATGCCGCAGCACTCCTCGGTATCGGTGTCGGCTCCCGCAGCATCGGCAGACGACGCTTCCTGTAGCTCTTCATGAACCGGCGCCTCTGCCGCCCGGCGACGCGTGTACCGGTCGTGAATCCACAACACGACTCCGGTAACGACGAGCACCAGCGATATTATCAGAATTACTTCCATCTATTTTCGTTTAGTCGAGCGTTTTTCGGCCCACAGGCCAAGCGCCATGGCGCCCAATGCGATAAAGATAATGAAGAAAATGCCCATCAGCCTTCGGCCTCCACGCCTGAAATTTCCTCGACGGTAAAACCGGCGGCGCGCAGATGCGTCCAGTAATCGGGATAGCTTTTCGAAACAACCTCGGCATTGCGGATCACGATTCCCGGCACATACCAGGCAGCCGGCGCAAATGCCATTGCCATACGGTGGTCATCGTAGGTGTCGATAGCTACAGGGCGGCTGCCGTCGACCGGGCAACGCGCACCCTCCCAGGCGATAGACTCGTCGTCGGTCTCCACCACGAACGAGATCTTCATAAGCTCGCGGCGCAACGCCTCCAGACGGTCGGTCTCCTTGATCTTCAGCGTCTTCAACCCTGTGATATGGAACGGAATGCCTAACAGACAACAACTTACCACCACCGTCTGGGCAAGATCAGGCACAGCGCCGAAATCGGCCTCGAACCGAGGCGACATATCTGGATCGGCCATCAGGTCGAGCACTCCCGGAAACTCCTCGCTCTCCTCCGTGACAATGCCGAAACTGCGGTAAATGCGCTGCAATGCCGAGTCGCCCTGCAGACTTCCCTCCTTGCGCAGCCCGCGCAGACCGATCGTGCCGAAGCTGAATGACTGTAGCTCATACCAGTAGGATGCGGCGCTCCAGTCGGCCTCAACCTCGTAGGCGACAGGCTTGTAGCTCCCGTGCGCCACCGTTATCACATTGCCTTCGCGCTGAGCCTCCACGCCCCACTCGGCCATCATGCCGAGTGTCATGGCGATATATGGCTGCGACACAGGATCGCCCTGAAGGCGCAGCGTAAGCCCCTCGGCCATTGTGGGTGCTACCATCAGCAATGCCGACACAAACTGCGAGCTTACCGAGCCGTCGAGCGTAATCTCGCCGCCATGCAGAGCGGTGCCCTCGATTTTCAGCGGCGGGAAACCTTCCTCGCCGACATATGTGATACGCGCCCCACACCCGCGCAGAGCATCGACCAGCGGCGCTATCGGACGGCGCCGCATGCGTTCCGACCCGTCAAGAGTGACCGTGCGCCCCGGCTTTGCAGCAAAATATGCAGTAAGAAACCTCATCGCTGTCCCGGCAGCTCCTATCGAGATCGTATCTTCGGCAGAAGATAGTGCCGCTACCATCACGTCGGTATCGTCGCACTTCGCCACGCGCCCAAGCGTCGCCATCGCCCCTGAAGCTCCTGCGTCATTGGCCAAAGCGTCGAGTATCAGAGCGCGGTTGCTTATGCTTTTCGACAACGGCAGGTCAATAATCGCCTCGGGCAGCTCCTCCGGCGGAAATATTCTGTAATCCATAATCTTTCTATCTTGTAGCAGGGCAGCGCCCAATGCCGCCACCTCGCTACAAATTTACTCATTTTCCCCGAATTTCCCATACCACCCCATGGAGATCACAGTGTTCCCGGTGAATCTGACTGGGAGGGCGGCGCTTTAGCCCGCCACGCCATGCCGCCACAGTTTCATTATCGGCTGTAGGAGATGCGCTTTCCAAGCGCATCAATTAAACCCCTGCAAATCAATTCGATAACCACAACAGTCACATTAACGCGGTTGGAAACCGCGTCTCCTACAAGCATAATCCTACAGCTGTACAATCACGCCAGCATGGTGGCCGCGCGGCGCAGGGCGGCCACGAATGCATCGACCTCCTCACGAGTATTGTAAAGGGCGAACGAGGCGCGTACTACGCCCTCCACGCCAAGGCGCTGCATGAGCGGTTGCGCACAGTGGTGGCCCGTACGCACGGCTATACCCTGCTTGTCGAGCAGCATACCAACGTCGTAGGGGTGGGAATCGCCCACAAGGAACGATATGATGGCATCCTTCCCCGGAGCCGTACCGAATATACGAAGCCCGGGGATTTCGGCGGTCATGCGTGCGGTAGCGTACTCAAGCAATCCGCGCTCATGAGCCTCGATATTGTCATAGCCCACCGAGGTTATATAATCAATGGCCCTGTGGAAAGCCGCAATGTCGATAAAGTCAGGCGTGCCCGCCTCAAACTTGAACGGCAGCTCGGCAAAAGTGGTATGCTCGAACGTGACGTGCCCTATCATCTCCCCGCCACCCTGATACGGCGGCATCTTTTCAAGCAGTTCGCGACGCCCGTATAGCACGCCCACCCCCGTCGGCCCGTACATTTTGTGGGAAGAGAACACGTAGAAGTCACACCCCATGGCACGTACGTCAACGGCACGGTGGCTCACCGCCTGCGCCCCGTCGATCAGCACAGGCACACCGTGGAGGTGTGCCTCCCGTACAATCTCGTCGACAGGATTGACCGTGCCCAGCACATTGCTTACATGCGTCACGGCCACAAGCGCCGTCTTTTCATTGAACAGACCGCGGTAGGCGTCCATGTCGAGCACACCGCTGTCGTCCATCGGGATCACACGCAGCGTAACGCCACGCCCGATAAGCTGCCACGGCACGATATTGGCGTGGTGCTCCATCACACTCACTATTATCTCGGCGCCGTCGGGAATAAGACGCCCGTAGGAAGAGGCCACAAGGTTGATGGCCTCGGTAGTGCCGCGCGTAAACACGATTTCCGACGTATCTCCGGCGTTGATAAACTCACGCACGCGCTCACGGGCATTCTCCTGCTGCAGGGTCATCTCCTGCGAGAGCGCATGCACGCCACGGTGCACATTGGCCTTGGTATGATAGTAGGCATGCTCTATTGCATCGACCACACACGAAGGTGTCTGCGACGTAGCCGTATTGTCGTGATATAT
>JAHZGZ010000006.1:12665-14518 GCA_019420545.1 Bacteroidales bacterium
AGCGGTGTCCATAACGTTTTGGGGGTTAATATCATATCCGGTCAATCGAATTGGCCGGATATATCTTTTATTGTATGTGACAGTCGCCGCAGAAAGAGGTGCGCCCGTGGAGACGCATCTCTACCAGATGGCGCAGACGGTCGCGCAGACCCTCGAGGCCTACGGTGTCGATAACGTCGGACATAAACGCCTGCATCAGCATGGTGCGTGCTGTCTTTTCCGTGATACCGCGCTGACGCATATAGAACAGCGCATCCTGATCGAGCTGGCCTGTGGTAGCGCCGTGGCTGCACTTCACGTCGTCGCAGTAGATGAGCAGCTGCGGCTTGGTGTGCATGCGCGCCCCTGTGGAAGCGAGCAGATTGCGGTTACTCTGGTAAGCCTCGGTAAGTATGGCTCCGGGGTGAACGGTGATACCGCCCTCGAAAGCGCCGCGGGCATCGTCGTCGAGAATGTATTTGAACATCTGACGGCTATGGCAGCGCGGAGCGCGGTGGTTCACCGTCGAGTCGTTGTCGATATGCTGCTTCGCCGAGCCTATGGCCATACCGCCGAGGAATGTGTCGCAATGCTCGCCGAGGATATCGATCACATAGTCGTTGCGCGTGGTGCCGTTGCTCAGTGTCGTGCCGTTCAGAAGCAGCCGGGCGCCCTCCTGCTGGTTGGCGTAGGTCATGCTCCAGCGCGAGGTCAGTGCCGACGATTCCTCCATATCGTAAAGCTCGAGCGAGGCATTGCGGCCGACGCTGATCTCCACCACCTGCTGCGAGAGATATGCGCGGTCGCAGTCCTGTGTATGGTCACACACAAGTATCTGAGCCGAGGCATCCTCCTCGACTACCACGAGCACACGGCGGAAAGCGGCCACCGGCACAGCCGAGCTGAATATATTCACCAGCTGAATCGGTTTCTCCACGCGCACGCCGCGGGGCACGTACACTACCACTCCGTCCTGCGCAAGCAGTGTATTCAGGGCCACGCCTACATTCGCGATAGGCGCGATGCTGCCGTAATACCGGGATATCAGATCGGGATTCGCAGCGGCCACTTTGGCCAGCGAGCCGAAAATCACCCCTTCGGGCAGACGCTGCGCATTCCCCTCGGCAGGGAGGAACGAGTCGTTGAGCACGAAGCCCATCACGGTCGACATCCGTGGCACCTCACACTTGAACGTGGCGGCCACATTGACCGGGATATGCAGGCGCGTGATATTCACACCGAAGTCGGGCGCAAGCATCTCCTCGATGGAGGTCTTCTCGTATCCCTCGGTGCGTGTGGTCGGAAGCGTTGCCCCCGCCAGAGCCTCAAGCGCGGCAGGGCGCAGCGCATTGAGCGCCGGTGCCGAATGCTCGTCGATCACGGCGGCATTGTCGCGGTAAAGGCTGATATATTGATCGATACTGCTCATTAGTCTACCCTGTTTATTTTCCGTCAACATCTTCCTTGAGCCAGTCGTAGCCGCGCTCCTCCAGTTCGAGCGCGAGCTCCGGACCGCCGGTACGGATAATGCGGCCCTTGTAGAGCACATGCACGAAGTCGGGCTTGATATAGTCGAGCAGACGCTGATAGTGGGTGATCACGATAGTGGCGTTGCGGTCGGTCCTGAGCGTGTTGACACCACCCGCCACGATACGCAGCGCATCTATGTCGAGGCCCGAATCGGTCTCGTCGAGTATGGCGAGACGCGGCTCAAGCATGGCCATCTGGAATATCTCGTTGCGCTTCTTCTCGCCGCCTGAGAAACCCTCGTTGACCGAGCGCGACGCAAGTTTGTTGTCAAGCTCCACGATAGCGCGCTTCTGCCGCATCAGCTTCAGGAAATCGCTTGCAGAAAGCGCCGGCTCATGGAAATA
>JAHZGZ010000060.1 GCA_019420545.1 Bacteroidales bacterium
TCGAATGGCCCGACTCGACATTCTTCGTAATCAGCGCCATGAACTCCAAAGGCAAGCTCGAGGAGAACATCCACCCCGAGTTCGACTCGTTCCCATCTGTTGCCGCCCTCCCCGAAGGACAGTCCGTCGCCGAGACGTTCTCCTCTCCCGACGATGACTCCGACAACTGGGACAACTACGTATCGCGCCTCAATTCATCGCCCCAAGGCATGCAGATCTCACTCCGCGAGGTCGTGGTCCGCGCCACCAAAAAGCGCGAGGGCGCCAATGCCATCGACTACCTCGCCTCCGTCTACATCCGACCCGGCGAAGACCAGAATATCCGCTCTTACGAAGATGCAGTCACCCACATTCCAGGCGTAAATATAATTAATGATGGTATAATGTATCATCAAAAACCGGTAGATATATGGGTCGACGGACGATATATTGGTTGTGCTCGTCCTGATATGGAACCATTGAGTGCAAGAGATCTACAATTGAATGTGCAGATACGTAGCCAACGGCGATTGTTAGGAATTGGAGGTGCGGATCCTATTGAATTCAATAAAAAAGCCAATAGGAAAACAAATGATTCATACGATGTAGGAATGTTCACAAATGAACTAAGCGTTTCGCTTCTCGAAAGTATTTATCCATTTACGGATAACAAATCAATTGCATATTTTCCACCCTATCTTTCTGTTCTCTTTCCACAAGGCGCTCGAAGTGCTGGCGCTCCATATATAAACAGTGCCGGAATCCTGAATATTACCACTAAGAATCCCGGCGAAATAAAAAATACTCTCTCACCGGAATTCCGTATCGTCAAACCACTCGGCTATCAGAAGCCACGGAAATTCTATGTTCCCAAATACACTCCCGAAGGAGTTGCCGAGGAGCAAGCAGGCGCCACACTACGTTGGCTCCCCTCGGTCGACCTCTCCCGGCAACTTGAATTGCCGCTTCCGACAGGCATGAGCCTGTCGGACGTCTCCATCTCCATTGAAGGCCTCACCCCACAAGGTTCCATTGTAGCGCTGTAGGTAATATAGCATTCCGACAGACAGACCCGTTAAATATATTTAATACTATTGTTACATCTTCAAATTTACCCTATCTTGTGAAAAATCTTTGCGGCCCAGACGCCTTGCGTAGGAGACGCGGTTTCTAACCGCGTTAAACCTATTTAGGCAAAAATATATTGAATGCGGTTGGAAACCGCATCTCCTACCTACCCCACCCGAAAAGCGTATGAAAAAGTTGAATACCTACATATTTGCCATCGCGCTTGCCGCGACTGCGACATCCATCCCCGCCTTGGGCGCCACGCCTGAAATACGCATCGACTCGGTACGCCATGTGGTGATCCTGCCCGCTATCGAGGGAGGTGTCGACGTGGCAGTATCCATGATCGACCGGCGCATCAGCACGCCCGACACCGTGACCACAATCGCATCGCAGCTGCTCCTGCAGAGCGACCTGCGCGGACATGTCGAGGACGCCGCATGGTATCTGCGCGCCCCTGCTGAAGAGGCCCTACCCGCAGCCGACGCACTGATGCTCACACAGGGATGGACGCGCTACGACATCCCCGCCGTAATCGCCGGCACCGTCAACGACTCCCTCCCCTATCCCCTCGAGATCGGCGCCCAGCTCGACGGTGTAATCCGCTCCAAGTGGCGCGGCAAGCCCCTCGCCGGAGTGACCGCCAACGTCCTCGCCCCGCGCATGGCCGACGGCGCATCTGCCGTGACCGACTCCCTCGGCCGCTTCCACATCACCGGACTCGAATGGCCCGACTCGACATTCTTCGTAATCAGCGCCATGAACTCCAAAGGCAAACTCGAGGAAAACATCCACCCCGAGTTCGACTCGTTCCCGTTTGTTCCCGCCCTCCCCGAAGGACAGTCTGTCGCCGAGACATTCTCCGCTCCCGACGATGACCCCGACAGCTGGGACAACTACGTTTCGCGCCTCAACTCCTCGCCCCAAGGCATGCAGATCTCACTCCGCGAGGTCGTGGTCCGCGCCACCCGCCGCAAAAAAGAGGGAAATAATGCTATTGATATACTTGCTACTATGAATATCCGTATTGATGAAAACAAGGATATTACCACCTATGAAGAAGCCGTGGCCAATATCCCCGGGGTAAATGTAGCAAGTGACCGGCTACTTTATCACCAGACACCTGTTGCAGTATGGGTAGATGGACGTTATCTCGGCTGCTCAGAAGGAAAAGAACGAGGAGGAGGAAGCAATTCTCGCAATGTACCTCAGATTAAAAAAATCGGAGATGCGGAATCAACAACTGATACCCCGATTGACAGCAAAGGATATAAACGTCCGAATCTGAGCGATATAAGAAAGTATGCCGAAGAATTGGGAAAAGCAGCTGTCGATGATAAAGATTACTATGATATTGGATTACTGACAAACAAACTTACTCTTATTGAACTTGAAAATATGTATCCTTACCGGGAGAATGAGTCCGTATCATACATTCCTCCGCATCTTTCTATGCTTTTCCGACAAGGTGCTATCAACGACGGCGACATATTAAGTCGCACCAATGGTGGCATTCTCAGCATAACAACAAAAAATCCCGGCAAACTCAAAGCAACACTTTCTCCGGAATTCAAAGCAGTAATGCCTCTCGGCTACCAGAAACCTCGTAAATTCTATGTTCCCAAATACACTCCCGAGGGAGTTGCCGAGGAGCAAGCGGGTGCCACACTACGTTGGCTCCCCTCTGTCGATCTTTCCCGTCCGCTCGAACTCCCGCTTCCTCCGGACATGAGTTGGTCCGACGTCTCCATCTCCATTGAAGGCCTCACCCCGCAAGGTTCCATAGTAGTGCTGTAATACCCATTGCGAAATGAACATTACCCTGTAGGAGACGCGGTTTTCAACCGCGTTAACACTATTTAGGTAAATAATATTAAATGCGGTTGAAAACCGCATCTCCTACTTTCAGCAACTGGAAGCAATAGCGTAATTCCTTAACTAATTCATTACAAGAGAGAGTGTTTCAGCACTCTCTAAATGCCTTCAAGCGCTTTACCGCCCAAAGTATAATGCTCAGCAGGAAATCCTACAGGATTATTCCTTATGTAATCGACATAGCGATTAAAATCCTCTTTCGAGCGCACAAGTCTGTCAAAATATTCTCTTTGCCACAACGCACCGCTACGATGCATCAATCTATTAATTCCCAATGCCGTATAACGTTTGATCGAATGCATTATCTTTGCCATATCCTCATAAGGAGACATTAATATATGCATATGATTAGGCATAATCACATATGCATATACATCCATTCGAATGCCATCAAGACTGTTTATCGCATCGGCAACTACCATGCGAGCGTCTGAATGCTTTAGCACACAGCTACCGAACCCTCTATCAAGCCACCTGTCCACATGATCGCCAAACTCGGCCTGATACATATTACGCACCTCCTCACTCCATGGCTTGGGATAGGCATTTTCAAACAGCTGACATCTTTCACGATACTCGGAAAGTACACTCTCTGGCAGCGAATCGGCAAGCCTGAAAGTAACAAACTGCGTGCATAAGCCCTGTTGCCAATGCGGCAGATTTCCGCTACGCACATGAGCATACTGATGCTTGTCAAAAAAACGAGGAGAGTTCATAATAATATAAATTTTAAATAAAAGCTGATCGTGAGACAACGCGGTTGGAAACCGCGTCTCCTACAGCAAGTTAGGAGATACGGCTCCCAACCGCATCATAACAGACCTTACTGTATAGGCAATGTAATTCTACACGAATACCCCACTAAGCGGGGGAGGAGGCTCAGTCGGCATCGGGGGCTGTGAGTTCGGTGGCATCGCGCATCTCGCGGTATTCGGCCCAGTCGGGATCGTTTTCGGTGTAGATGGTGATGGGAAGCAGGTCGAAGGGGGCGAGCGCCTCGTTGATCTTACGGCCGAATATGTGGGTCGAGGTGGTATAGAACACCCAGTCGCGGCGGTCGTCGCCGGTGTATATGCCGGTAAGTATTGCCACGGGATCGCGGTCGAAAGCGGCCGTCATGGCATCCTGCACGGCCTCCATAATCATCGACGTGGGCTTGTCGGGCATTCCGGTAGCGTCACCCTGATAGCGCCAGGTGACCTCAACGCGTATCTTGTATCGGCCGCTCTCCATAGCGGCTTCCACGCCGCGCCGGCCGGTCACTATTACCGTGCGTCCCGTATCATCGCTCTCGGTGGGAGCCGTCCACCAGTCATTACCAATTTTCTTGCTCATATTAAAGTATTTTTAATTGCAAAATTAACTAAATTGTTTGTCCGCAATATTGAATATCCCGCCGAAATTTGCGAAATTTGCCGAAACTTTTGACCCGCAGCCCGAAAGGTATGGAAAATCCGGGCACGTGACCGTTCAAAAGAATATCAACGCACATATATTTCAAAACTTAAT
>JAHZGZ010000061.1 GCA_019420545.1 Bacteroidales bacterium
AACGTGCCGGTTATACACGTGCTCTGCGATATATGGGATTTGAGGAGGGCGAGAAACTTACCGGCACACGTGTCGACTATGTATTTGTAGGCAGCTGCACCAACGGACGTTTTGAGGATTTTCGTCTTTTTGCCGATATGGTAAATGGTAAGAAAAAAGCTCCGGGTGTTATTGTATGGCTTGTGCCAGGCAGCCGGAAAGTGATGGAGCAGATCCGGCGTGCCGGAATCGACAAGATTCTGGAGGAAGCCGGATTTGAGTTGCGTCAGCCAGGGTGCTCGGCGTGCCTTGCAATGAATGATGACAAGGTTGCTTCCGGAAAATTGTGCATCTCGACTTCGAACCGAAATTTTGAAGGGCGTCAGGGCCCCGGTTCGCGCACGATTCTCGCAGGGGTACCTGTAGCCGCCGCTGCGGCTCTTACCGGATATATCACGGATCCACGTACTCTTTAATGTCTGCTGAAATGGATGAAAAAATTACTGTAATCACTTCTACCGCGGTGCCTCTGCCGGTGGAGAATGTCGATACCGACCAGATTATTCCTGCTCGTTTCCTTAAAGCTACGTCACGCGAGGGATTCGGCGACAATCTGTTTCGTGACTGGCGTTTTGACAAAGAGGGTAACCGCATTGAGAGCTTTGTGCTCAACGACCCGCGCTATTCCGGCTCGATACTTATTGCCGGGAAGAATTTCGGCAGCGGGTCGTCGCGTGAACATGCTGCATGGGCTATCCATGATTATGGATTCCGTGTCGTGGTGTCGAGCTTCTTCGCCGATATCCACAAGAATAATGAACTCAACAACTTTGTGCTTCCGGTTGTTGTCACGGAAGATTTTCTGAGCGAACTGTTTGATACGGTTTTTGCTGATCCTAAGGCTGAAATCCGTGTCGATCTGCCGCAGCAGACTATCACTAATATGTCGACCGGGCGCTCTGAGCAGTTTGATATAAACCCGTATAAAAAGCATTGCCTTATCAATGGCCTTGACGATATATCCTATCTGCTTTCACGTAAAGCCGACACCGAGGCTTATGAACGTACGGCAAAGGAATTCTGATACATTACGGGAAAATTTAATCATAATTGAAAAAATTTCAGAATAAATGAATTTCAAAATAGCAGTTTTGCCGGGCGACGGTATCGGCCCCGAGATATCCGCACAAGGTGTGCTCGTTATGAAAAAGGTATGCGAGAAGTTCGGCCATACAGTTGAATTTTCATATGGCATAGTTGGTGCCGATGCTATCGACAAGGTAGGCGATCCGTTTCCGCAGCAGACATTTGAGTTATGCCGGGATAGCGACGCTGTTCTGTTTTCAGCTGTAGGCGATCCGAAATATGACAATGACCCGGATGCGAAAGTGCGCCCGGAGCAGGGACTGCTTGCCATGCGTAAGAAACTCGGGCTTTATGCTAATATCCGTCCTGTGACTACTTTCCCGATGCTTCTTGATAAATCGCCTCTGCGTGCCGATATAATCCGTGATGCAGACTTTGTATGTATCCGCGAACTTACCGGAGGCATGTATTTCGGCAAGAAGCATGAGGGTGACGATGAGGCCTGGGATACCAACTTCTATACACGCCATGAGGTGGAGCGCATACTCCGTGTCGGTTACGATTATGCGCGCCGCCGCCGTCGTCACCTTACGGTGGTTGACAAGGCAAACGTGCTTGCTTCGTCGCGCTTGTGGCGAAAGGTTGCCAAGGAACTGGCCGTCGAGTATCCCGATGTGACGACCGATTTCATGTATGTCGACAATGCTGCCATGCGTATGATTCAGGATCCGCGCTTTTTCGACGTGATGGTGACTGAGAATACTTTCGGAGACATTCTTACTGATGAAGGTTCGGTTATATCCGGATCGATGGGGCTGCTTCCGTCGGCTTCGACAGGCGAATTGACACCTGTGTTTGAGCCTATCCATGGCTCGTGGCCCGAAGCGAAAGGGCAGAATATCGCTAATCCTATCGCGCAGATTCTGTCGGTGGCTATGCTGTTTGAGTATTTCAACCTCCCGGAAGAAGGGGCTGCCATACGTTCGGCTGTCGAGGCTTCCCTGAAGGCTGGATTTACCACTCCTGATCTGTCCAAGCCCGGATTCCGCACTTACGAAGTCGGCGAATGGATTGCAGATCACATCTGACGGTGATTTTTTAATTTGGACTGTCGCTTCGACTCTCTGATAATTCTCCGTTGTTGGGACTTTTAGCCTGCACGGATAACTATTTGTGTAGTTGATACGTTATAATATTGAAGCCATTCTGATGAATTGTCTCGGACTGGCTTCAATTATACGTTTATACAAAATTCAAGGAAATGAAGAAACGTTTTGCATTTGCAGCACTCACACTTTCTATGGCTCTGGGCGCATCGGCACAGTATTATGAACTTGCCAACCAGCTTCCCCAGCTGTTGCGTCCGGCTCTGTCGGGGTCTTGGCAATATAAGGGCTTTGTCGACGCTTCGGCATTGGCCGGTATCGGTAGCAACCGTGCCAACTTCCTTGGCGTATCGACTTCGCAGGGCTTCCAGTATACTTCATGGTTTTACATGGGTGTCGGCCTTGGGGTGGATGTTGCGTTTTCAAATCACGATAAATTGCAATCACCGGAGGAAGTGCCGGGATATTGGGAGCATGGTGCCAATAAGACGGGTGTTATGTTGCCCCTCTTCACTGACTTCCGGTTTACTTTCGGAGGCGCACAAAATGAGATGTCGGCTTATTTCGATCTGCGCCTCGGTGCTACATTCCTTTTGGGCAGCAACTATCTGGAGTTTGATAATGGCTATCTGTCAAACAATGGTCAGTTCTACCTGCGTCCGTCACTTGGTATGCGTTTCCCTGTAAACTCATCTAATTCCAAGCAGGCCATAGACCTCGGCAT
>JAHZGZ010000062.1:0-703 GCA_019420545.1 Bacteroidales bacterium
ATTCGCTCCCGGAGTCCAGAACACGCTCCCCTCAAGCCCGTCGGGCAGATACTGCTGGCGGACAAAGTTGCCGGGATAGTCGTGGGCATACTTATACCCTTCGTGATACCCCATATCCTTCATCAGCTTGGTGGGCGCGTTGCGCAGATGCAGCGGCACAGGCAGATTGCCGGTGGCCCTCACGCGCTCCTGGGCCGCACCTACGGCCATGTAGGCCGAATTGCTCTTGGGCGACGTAGCCATATATATCGTACACTCGGCCAGAGGGATGCGCCCCTCAGGCCACCCTATCTTATGGAGTATGTCGAACGTGGCGTTGGCCAGCAGTAGCGCGTTGGGATTGGCCAGACCGATATCTTCGGCAGCCACGATGGCCAGACGCCGGGCTATGAACTCGGGATCCTCACCACCCTCTATCATCCGCGCCAGCCAGTAGACGGCCGCGTCGGGATCGCTCCCCCGGATGCTCTTTATGAAGGCCGAGATGATGTCGTAGTGTATCTCGCCGTTCTTGTCGTAGGCTGCGGGATTCTCCTGAAGGCGTGCGGTCACTATCTCGTCGTTGATCACAATCTCTTCGCCAAGCGGAGTCGACTGTTCGAGCAGGTCGAGGATGTTGAGCAGCTTGCGCGCGTCGCCACCGGCGTAGCGGAACAGGGCCGTGGTCGACTCCACCTTCACCTTCCGCTCGGCCAGCCCCTTG
>JAHZGZ010000062.1:713-4245 GCA_019420545.1 Bacteroidales bacterium
GGCCGAAAGCGCCCGGTCGAGAAGGGTCTGGAGCTGGGGATCTTCAAGCGGACGCAATGTATATACCTGGGCACGCGACAGCAGCGGGCGTATCACCTCGAACGACGGATTCTCCGTAGTGGCCCCGATAAGCGTTACCGTACCGTTCTCTACCGCCCCCAGCAGACTGTCCTGCTGCGACTTGCTGAACCGGTGGATCTCATCGATAAAGAGTATCGGACGCCCCGTGGAGAACATGCTGCGCGCGTCGGCCTTGCACTTTTCAAGCACCTCGCGCACCTCCTTCACCCCCGAGCTTACGGCGCTGAGCGTGTAGAACGGGCTCTCGGTAGCGTTGGCGATGATGCGCGCCAACGTGGTCTTTCCCACCCCCGGAGGCCCCCAGAGTATAAACGATGACACCCGCCGCGTGTCGATCATGCGCCGGAGTACCGAGTCGGGACCCACAAGATGTTCCTGCCCTATATAATCGTCGAGCGTGCGCGGACGCAACCGCTCTGCCAGTGGTGCCTGCATAGTGATATTCTTTCTTATTATGCCTGATATGCTTTCTGCTTTCGCCGCGAGATGCTATCGCGTACACAAATTTAACAATTTTCACTCAATTTATCCTCTGCCGTGGATGATATGTTGGCATATTTTTGTAACTTTACCGTGCCGAGAGCGAAATCAGCGCTCCTCCGCAGCACTCCGAACTATTGGCGTGCCTGAGTGTTAGTGTGATATAGCCCGCACGGAAAAATATACGCCGGGCCTCTTACAAGCGAAACACTTAAAAACTTTTTATTATGAGCAACGAAGGCAACGAAAAAAAGACCCGCGCCACAGGTGCCGGTGTTATGCGCACTGTATTCGGCATATTCATGATCGTGATATATGTCGGCATGGGTGTATTGTTCCTCATCGACTTCTTCAACTGGGAAGGTTCTTCCTGGGGATGGCTCAGATGGGTGGCAGGTTTTGGTCTGATCATCTACGGTATATGGCGTGCCTACCGCCAGTTTGCCGGAATTGACCGCAATATCGGCGATGACGACTATTGAAAAAACGCCCTCGGCCTAACGCAACCGCATTTCAACCTCTCATACCATACTCTACGTGAACCGTAAGATTACATCGATTACAATAGTCCTGTCGGCCCTGATACTTGCAGGGCTGGCAGCTTGCCAGAAGACACCGACCAACACCAGCACGTCGGGACTGTCGACCATAGTATGCGACGCCTCGTTCGAGAATATCATGAACCAGGAGATCGACGTGTTTGAATACACCTGCAAGGGAAAAGCCGATATAATACCTTATTATGTATCGGAAAAAGCCTGCGTGGACTCCCTGCTCGACCTCAAGACGAAGACTATCGTGATACCGCGCGATCTCACTCAGAAAGAGAAGGATTATCTCGAGAGTCAGAAAAAGCATCCGCGCAGCAACATGATTGCTGTCGATGCCATCGCCCTGATTGTCAACAACGACAATCCGGTGGAGATATTGTCGATATCAGAGATACGCGACATACTCAGCGGCAAAATCACAAAATGGAGCGAACTCGAGCCGACAAAGCTCGGCAACATACAGGTAGTGTTCGACGACGAAGGCTCAAGCACCGTACAGTATATGCGCGACTCTATAATGCGCGGCGCTCCGTTCGCCGAGAATGTATTCGCGCAGCACTCCAGCAAAGAGGTGTTCGACCAGGTGCAGATGCGCAAGGGCGCCATCGGCATAATCGGTGTAAGCTGGATCAGCGCCGATATGCGCACCCGCGACATGTCGCGCGACGAGCGCATCAAGAGCCTTGAGCAACAGGACACCACCGTGGCCGACTTCGACCCGGCAGTGAAAGTGCTCAAAGTGCGCCGCGACGACGAACTCCGCGCCTACAAGCCCTACCAGGCCTACATCTACGACGGCACCTATCCGCTGTTCCGCTCGATGTATATGATAACCACCGGTGTCAACGGCTCCCTCTCCCACGGATTCTACTCGTTTGTCACCGGTACCATCGGTCAGAAAATCATACAGCGCACCGGCATACTTCCTGCCCGCGTGCAGCCTCGTATGGTCAATCTGCAATGACCCCTCCCGCGCGCTTCATAATAAAAGCTCCTCTCCTCGCGTTTAATACAGTGCCCGGCTATCTCCCCGCCCGGCTTTAACGCCAAAAGGTCTTAAAGTCATTAGGGTCTTTAAGGTCTTTAAGGTCCCTAAAGTCGCTAAAGACCCTACCGACCCTAAGGTCCCTAAGGTCGCTAAAGCCCCACCCCACTCTCCCCTTCTCACTTACCGCAATCAACAAAAATCAGAATATAACGACAAAACAGATCTATCGACATGAAACTGAAATTTCTATTTTCTTTCTGTCTGGCCGCTACTCTGTCAGCATCCGCTCAGCAGGGCTACCTCGACGGAATCGAGTACTTCAAGGCCGACCAGTTTGACAACGCCAAAGAAATTCTCGAACGAAACCTCAACAGCGCTTCCACCGACAAGGCTCTCGCCTACTACTACCTCGGTGAGATCGCTCTCCACGACAAAGACTACGCAACCGCAAAGGCCGACTTCGAGAAGGGCCTCGCTGCAAATCCGCAAAGCGCCCTCAACAAGGTAGGCCAGGGTGCGCTTGCCCTCATTCAGGGCGATGAGAAGGGTGCAAAGACCCTCTTCGACGAAGCCAAGAAGATCAACAAGAAGGATGCCGCAGTGCTTACCGCCATCGGACGCGCATACTTCAACGTCGATCCCGTGAAATATGCCAAGGAGATCGAGGAGTACGACAAGCAGGCCTACAAAGCCAACTCCAAGGAGCCTTCAATCTTCGTACTCCGCGGCGACCGTGAGGCAGCCAACAAGGAATGGGGCGATGCCGCAGCCAACTACGAGAACGCCATCCTCTACTCAAAGGGGCTCCCCGAGGCTTATGTCAAGTATGCCAACGCCTACTTCAACGTAAACCCCGAATTCGCTATCAACAAGCTCCAGGAGCTTCTTCAGGCTTCGCCCAACTCGGCTCTCGGACAGCGTGAACTCGCAGAGAAGTATTACCAGAACGACCAGTGGGCCAAGGCTGCAAGCGCCTACGGCGACTATATCCAGAACCCCAACCACTTCAAGAGCGACGAGGTACGCTACAGCGCACTGCTCTACTACGGCAAGCACTACGACGAGAGCCTCCAGCTCGCCGAGAAGATCCTCGGTCAGAACCCCACCGATGTGCAGAAGTTCCAGCTGATGCGTATTATCTTCCTCGATAAGAAGGATCTCAAGGACTTCGCCGGTGCCGAGACTGCCGCTGAGAAGTTCTTCGCGCTCAACCTCCCCAACCTCAAGTATTCGTCAAACGACTACTCTTCGTATGCCGAGGTGCTTCAGGAGCTGGGCAAGGACTCCCTCGCCGTTCCCGCCCTTGAGAAGGCTCTCGAGCTCAACCCCGACAAGACCGATATCTACAAGGCTCTCAGCTCGGCTTACTCAGGCGCCAAGAACTACGACAAGGCCCTCGAAGTCTACAAGGCATTCATCGACCGCGGTGACT
>JAHZGZ010000062.1:4255-6940 GCA_019420545.1 Bacteroidales bacterium
CGCCCAAGAAGATTGAAGCCATCAACAACGCCATCGCAACAGTCGACCAGATTATCGAGAAAGTACCCGATAACCCCATCCCATACCGTAACAAGGCCCGTATGATGCTCGTAAAGCACGACAACCAACCCTCTGCCGAGCAGCGCGACGCCTACCTCAAGGTTATCGAAATCCTCGACATGGATCCCGCCAACAAGGAGAAACGTTCCGACATGTACAACGAGGCCTATTCGCAGATCGCCTCTTTCTACATCTCCGAGAAGGACATCCCCATGGCAAAGAGCTACTACGAGAAAGTTCTCGAACTTGATCCCACCAACGAGGCTCTCCGCGACTACATCTCCAAGATGAAAGTCAACTGATCCCGTCAACGATCAGCCCTTAAAGATCAACCGATCATCTTATAAAGAATCAACTTTTTTATCCCCATAGGCTCCGGCACTCCCGGAGCCTGTTTTTTTGCCGCCACTGCCCTGACCGGAAGTCCCCGCAATCCTCAACCCTGACCGGGAGGGCGGCGCTTTAGGCCGCCGTGTCTCGCATGTGATTGATTTTTACTACAGCAGCTCTGTGCTCTTTGCGCAGTCTCATCTACTGCTTGTTTGTCTCTGCGCGGGGCTTCAGCCCCGCCCGAAGCATCCCCGCATCCATCCCGGAAAAGCCCGGGCCACGGAAGCGGTCGGTAAAACGCATCTTGGAGCCATTTCCCTCACTAAAAGCCGCCACGCAGCCAGCTTTCACCTCACCACTCCTTGGAGCCGCCTTAGCCATCCCCCGGGAGATGCAGTTGGTGCGGTCGACATGGCGCTCGCGCTTCATGCGGTTACGCTCCCTGCGGGCGGCACGCTCGGCCTCCTCCTGCGCAAGGCGACGCGCCTCGGCCTCGGCACGGCGTGCATCCTCAATCGCCTGAAGGCGTGCTTTCTCGGCCATGATGCTCTCGCGGCGCACACGACGCTTCTCACGCTCACGCCCGTTGCGGCGTTTGCGTGCGTCGATCTGCGCCTTGATGAGTATCCAGGCACATTCAAAATTGGTCTGACTGAATTCGCCGTCGACATTCCGCCCCTTCTCGATATAGTCGCGTATAAGCTGCTCGGTATACTCGTCGCTCAGATAACTGCGCAGGCGGATTGCCTCTTTCCAAAGTTCGTCGAACTTGTAGCGTTGTGGTTTCATAAGATTAAAATAAAGAAATTAGTATTATTGCTTTTCTGTTTCGCAAATTTACATTATCATTTTATAAAATACAAATTATTTTACAACAATTTTTACCCGTAATTGCAAAAACATCAATCCGGCAAATGTTAATGAGGTTAAAGTGCCCTAATTCATGAACTTACACGCAATCGGTCGTGTTATTAAAGTATAAAATCCCTTTAATCATGTTACGACACCGACCTCTGTACGCAATATTCGCCCTTCTGATACTCATGGCATGTAGCTCGACCGTATGGGACGATGTGCCCTCAGCCATCAAGGAATTCATATCTTCCTACTGGCCGGGAGCATCCGTAAGCAACTACGACGAGCGCAACGGCAATTATTACGTGACCATCAAAAACGGAGCCACGCTCGCTTTCGACGCCGACTATCAGTGGACATCAATCAACGGCAACGGCGTGCCCATCCCCTCCATACTGATTTTCAATGAGATGCCGCGCGTATACCAGTACCTCGAGGCCCGCGAGCTTACCTCCGACCTAATGTCGGCCGAGAACAATCCGCGCACAATCATCCTTACCTTCACCGACTTCATCCTCGAATACAACAAAGAAACCTCCGACATAAAAATGATCACCCAAAAGCAGGAGTACCCCCCTATATATAGACAGGGACGCGGCGGTGCCGCGTCCCTGCTACATTCCTGTATACAATCTTTACGGTACTATATAAAAAAACCTATTTGGGTAAAACATATGTGCGACCCGTAAGCCGGCGCAGGGCAGCGGGATCGTCGGTAGTGATGTAATTGACACCGCGGCCCATGAAGTCGAGCATCTGTGACGCCGAGTTTACTGTCCAGACGTTTACAATCATACCCAGTTTACGGGCTTCGGTTATCCATTCCGGATGACTGCCGAATGCGTTTGAGCTATAGTCGATACTGCGTATACCGTCGTTAAGCACAAGTTGCGGAGCCTTATCGCCCGACAGGTAGCCAACCATTGCTTCGGGATCGTTTGCCACGATGCGCTGACATGCGGCGTAGCTGAAAGCTATATATTCCACACGGTCTTTCAAGCCGTTCTGTGCTACCATCTCCATGATTTTGTCAATACATGCATTCTGGCGCGCAATGTCGGCGTGCGACTTAACCTCGATGATCAGTTTTGAGGAGCACTTGTCTTTCCCCGACAGGAAAGCCGAGATAAAGTCGTCGAAAGCGGGCAACTTTTCGCCGTTCGACAGCGTGATGTCCTTTATCTCACTGTAGTTGGCATACTCAAAGCGCTTATTGTTCACCACACCGTCATGGTGTACAACGATCGTTCCGTCCAGAGTAATCCATGTGTCGAGTTCTATGCCGTAATAATCCTCATCCATAGCCTTTGTGAGAGCTGCAATCGAGTTTTCCGACGCGCCGTCGGTGTGGGCGCCCCGATGGGCTATGATTTTGGGGACTACCGGCGACAGCGGATCGGCCGAATATGTGAAACCGACGGAGCAGAGAGGCATTTTCAA
>JAHZGZ010000063.1 GCA_019420545.1 Bacteroidales bacterium
GGAACATGAACGTACCTATAGGTTTGTTGGGATCCTTCAGCCCCACGCGGTTGCGCTGGATGGCCTTTACGATTTTGTCGATAGCCTGATCCTGACCGATAATAGCGTTTTTAAGCTTGGGGCCAAGTTCGCGCAGACGCATACCCTCGGCCTGTGCGATACGCTGCACCGGCACACCGGTCATCATCGCCACGACTTCGGCAACCTTCTCCTCGTCGACTGTCTCGCGTGTCTCGTTGAGCGAAGCCTCCCATTTACGTTTGGCCTCTTCGAGTTCCTGCTTGAGACGATGCTCCTTGTCGCGGAACGAAGCCGCCGATTCGAAGTTCTGGTTCTGCGCGGCCTGGAGTTTCGAGGCATTCGCCTCGGCGATCTGCTCCTCAAGCTGCTCTATCTCGCGCGGAACCACGATATTGGTGACGTGCACACGTGATCCGGCCTCGTCCATGGCATCAATGGCCTTGTCGGGGAAATTGCGGTCGCTCACATATCGTTCGGTAAGCTTCACACACGCCTCCAGAGCGTCGGGAGTATAGGTTACGTTGTGGTGATCCTCGTATTTGTCCTTGATATTGTTGAGTATCGACAGGGTCTCTTCAGCCGAAGTAGGCTCAACCATCACTTTCTGGAAACGACGCTCCAGCGCGCCGTCCTTCTCGATATTCTTGCGGTACTCGTCGAGCGTGGTGGCGCCGATGCACTGAATTTCTCCGCGCGCGAGAGCCGGCTTGAGCAGATTGGCGGCGTCCATCGAACCTGCGGCATTGCCCGCGCCCACGATAGTATGCAGCTCGTCGATGAAAAGTATCACGTCCTTGTTCTTGGCAAGCTCGTTGAGAATACCCTTGATACGCTCCTCAAACTGGCCACGGTATTTTGTACCGGCCACAATCGAAGCCATGTCAAGCGAGATCACTCGCTTGTCAAAAAGTATGCGCGACACCTTCCGCTGCACTATGCGCAACGCAAGCCCTTCGACAATAGCCGATTTACCCACACCAGGCTCGCCGATGAGCACGGGATTGTTTTTCTTGCGGCGGCTCAGTATCTGGGCCAGGCGCTCTATCTCGGTGTCGCGGCCGATCACAGGGTCGAGACGACCCTCCTCGGCGGCACGTGTCATGTCGTTGCCGAACTTGTCGAGCACAGGCGTATCGTTACCGCGACGGCCTGCCGTACGCTGCGAAGAAGCCGCGCCCTGCTGGGAGGAACTTCCCGAAGCTGCACTACCCGTAGCACCTGGCATGTCATCTTCTTCATCATCCTCGTCATCGCCAAACGAAGTACCCATGCTCGGGGCATCGGCGACATTGGCGAGCAGCTTGTAGATTGCCTCGTAGGTCACGCCGGCGTCGATAAACGCACGGAATGCCTCGGCACCCTGCACCTCCTTATTATGGAAGAGGGCCAGCAACAGATGCTCAGAGTCGACTACCTCGCTCTTGAGCATCTTGGCCTCAAGTACGCTAAGCTTAATAATACGGTTGGCCAGATCGCTGACAGTAAGCACGCTCACACTCTCCGATCCCTTAAACAGGCTACGGTCGAGAGTGTCGCGGAGCTGATACATCGTATCGGCATCGAGCAACTGCTGAATGGCCTGGAACGCATGACTCCCGGACTGCGATATGATCGCCATAAGCATATGCTCGGGACTCACAACACTACTGTTGTGACGGATAGCCTCCATACGGCTCTGGTCGAGTACATGCTTGAGTTCATTGGAAAAAATGGTGTCCATAAATGTCCTTTCTCGTTAGTTATGCAAATATAGTAACAATAACTGTGCCAAAAATCAGGGCTACACAAATTATTAAACCTATTCAACAATATTTAAACAATCCAGGAGGCGGTTTTTATCTATTTTTTCTAAATTTTTTGCTATCTTTGTATGCAAATTTTTCCGGCGCGCATGCCATATCAGCAATGTCAGCATGATCCTCTCCGACGCGCCTCTCCACAAAACAGACCTACTTATTTAGAGCTTGTTTAATAATAAATGTTGCCGACAGGGTCGTATAGGTTGAGACGATTT
>JAHZGZ010000064.1 GCA_019420545.1 Bacteroidales bacterium
AGCATCAGGCCCTGTCGATGCGTGCCGCCTTGGAATCGATCGTGCTTCTGAAAAATGATAACGGACGCCTCCCTCTGTCTAAAGATCTGAAACGTGTGGCTGTCATTGGTCCGAATGCTGATGAGAGAGCGCAGCTCGTATGTCGGTACGGGCCCGCTAATCCTCCGATTGTCACGGTGCTTGAAGGTATCCGCAACGCTATGCCTGCCGCTGAGGTGAAATATGCAAAAGGTTGCGATATAATCGACCGGTATTTTCCCGACAGCGAATTGTTTGATGTGCCCCTCGATTCAGCCGAACAGGCTATGATCGATGAGGCTGTAACTGTGGCGAGGGAAAGCGAGGTCGCTGTAATGGTTCTTGGAGGCAATGAGCTGACTGTCAGAGAGGAATATTCACGTACAAGTCTTGATCTTCCCGGCCGTCAGCAGCAGTTGCTTGAGGCAGTGTATGCTACCGGTACGCCGGTGGTTCTGGTATTGGTTGACGGTCGTGCGTCGACCATAAATTGGGCCGACAGGAATATCGATGCCATAGTGCATGCCTGGTTTCCGGGCGAATTTACCGGCGATGCTGTAGCGCGGGTGCTGTGGGGCGATTATAATCCCGGTGGCCATCTGGCGGTCACATTCCCCAAGTCGGTAGGGCAGATTCCGTTCGCTTTTCCATTCAAGCCCGGTAGCGATTCGCCGGGTAGAGTGAGGGTGGCCGGAGCTTTGTATCCTTTTGGTCATGGGCTGAGCTATACTACGTTTGCCTACTCTGATCTTGCGCTTGATAAGCAGCGATATGCAGTTGGTGATACCGTGACGGTGACATGTCGCGTGACAAATACGGGAAGTCGGCGGGGCGACGAAGTCGTGCAGCTATATATGCGCGACGATATCAGTTCGGTTACTACGTATGACATGATGCTACGTGGATTTGACCGTATTGCCCTTGATCCGGGTGAAAGCCGCGTCGTGAGCTTTACTTTACTTCCCCACGATCTTGCACTGTGGGATAAAAACGAAAAATGGAGTGTAGAACCGGGTACTTTTTCGATCATGGTGGGCCGGAGCAGCAAGGATATACGTCTGCGTGGCGGATTTGTGGTTGAGGAAGATTGAAAATCGACTGCTGATATACTAAAAATATACATTTATTCATTGAGATGAGCGTTTTTTAACATTTGAAATGCTCATCTTTATTTTGCAGTGTATCAACGATATAGTGAAATTTTTATGTTAAAAAACATAGTTTTATTGCAGGATTTCGGGAATTTCATCTAACTTTGCAGCGTATTCAAGCGTATATATTAGTGAAAAAGCCGGAGAGCCGGCTGATAAATTGTTTTAGGTCGAAGCAGCGGATTCAACACCTGCTTCATTAATTTAAAATTTTAATGGTATGAACAAGATGATTAAATTTTTCAAAGAAGAGGTAAATGCTTATACTCGTCATCTTGGTGCCCACAATTACTTCCGTGTTACGGGAGACTGCACCCCGATGACCTCGGAGCGTAATTAAGGGCATTTCCCTGAATCTCCACAGAGGTGGGGATTGTGATGGGCGGCAGTTGAAGATAAGCCGCCAAAGCAAGTAGTCTGACACAAAATAACAGAGGCGTGTGTTTACCACACCCTCTTAATCCCGGATGCAGAGCGGGATTACGGATATCGCCGGCAGGCGTATCCGTATCTGTCGGCGATGTTTCCGAAAAAATCAGTGTTATGTTGAATATTTTTAAGAAAGTGTTCCATTGGTATTTTGAGAACGCAGCCGAGATGTATAAGTAACGATACACTCGCTATCTCTCCTGCTCACACAAATCTTATGGCTGTCAGCGGATGTCACAACATTCCGGGCATATGCCGGATGTGACTGCCTATTGAAAGTCATAATAGTAAAAAACAGGGGAGCGATTGAGATGCTCCCCATAGAGAATCGTGATGAATTCACGATTTTTTTTGTGTCCGAATGTGATTTAGCCTATCATGATGAGGTGTCGTAGCACACGGTTATTTATTACCTATGTTGTGATTGGCGTGTTCAGCCGATGGCTGTGTCGATGAGGCTCAGTTCCTCGGGTGTGAACGTGGTTTGTTTTACGGCGTCGATGGTGTCGGCGAGTTGGTTGACCGAACTGCATCCTGCGATTACCGAGGTGACACGCTTGTCGGAGAGTACCCAGGATATTGCCATCTGAGCGAGCGACTGTCCGCGTGATGCCGCAATGTCGTTTAATTCGCGTGTGCGGCGTATGACCTCGGGTGTGATGGTGTCGGCTTTGAGGAACCGCCCCTGTGCGGCCCGTGAGTCGGCAGGTACGCCGTGGAGATATCGGTTGGTGAGCAGTCCCTGCGCAAGTGGCGAGAAAGCGATGAATCCTACTCCCGAGCTATCGGTGGCATCGAGCACGCCGGAATGAAGAGGTGCGCGGTCGAGCATGTTGAGGCGGTCCTGGAATATCAGACAGTGGGTATCGCGCCGGTCGAGATAGTCGAACGCGAGTCTGGTAGCCTCAAGTGGCCAGCGGGAGATGCCTATGTAAAGCGCTTTTCCTGAACGTACAATGTCGACGAGAGCCTGTAGAGTCTCTTCTATCGGGGTTTCCGGATCGAAGCGATGGATGTAGAATATGTCGACATAATCGAGGTTCATGCGGCGCAGGCTCTGGTCGAGCGAAGCCATCAGGTATTTGCGTGATCCCCAGTTGCCGTAGGGGCCGGGCCACATGTCGTAGCCGGCTTTGGTGGAGATGAGCATTTCGTCGCGGTAAGGCCTGAAATCGGTGCGGAAGATTTCACCGAAAGTCTGTTCGGCGGAACCATATGGTGGCCCGTAGTTGTTGGCGAGATCAAAGTGGGTGATGCCGTGGTCGAACGCGTAGCGAAGTATGTCGCGCGAGCGCGAAAGCGGGTCTATGGCACCGAAGTTGTGCCATAGACCGAGGGAGATTTCCGGGAGGAGGATTCCTGAACGCCCTGAACGGCGGTAGTTCATATGAGCGCCGTCGTAACGGTCGGCCGCAGGTGAATAGATGGGTGGTATCATATGGTAATTATCGTTTCGAAATCTATTTCTTCAGACGTTTGTCGATCATCTGGAATATGTCGGCCTCGGTGCCGGGATAGTTTTCACGCAGGCTTTTCAGGTATTCGTCGGCCTCGAATGCGTTGCCTTGTTTGCGCGATATGTCGCTAAGTAGTATGTAGCCGCGGGCGAGCCAGTACTGATGGGGCGTGTTGGAGTCGATGAGTGCATTGACGGTGGTACGTGCCTGCTTGGTTTTACCTGAGTCGAACTGCTGCTGTGCGAGATGGAAGGCAGCCATGGCGCCATAGAGATCGTCGGTATCTGATGCCAGTTTTTCCCATTCGGCAGCTGCACGGGCGGTATTTCCCTGTTGCGCGAGGGCATATGCTCGTGAGTAGAGTACTTCGGTGCGGCGGTCGGTAGAAAGGGCTGATGAGGAGAGCAGGGCGTCGGCGGCATTGATCACGTCGTCGTCGTGGCCGAGATCGCGGGATACACGCATTATGCCCAGGCGTGCGGTCTGGATATTGCGTGCGCCTGATGCGCTTGATTCGAGAGTGCGGAAAGTTGCAAGTGCTTTTTCGGCTTCTCCCATCTCAAGCTCGATGTCACCCTTTATGGCAAGGCCTTCCTCGGATGCTTCGGAATGAGGGAAGCGGCTTACAAGAGTGGTTGCATAGTCGAGGGCTGCGCTATGATCGCCGGATTCAAGTGAGGCGGTGGCCAGATAGCTGAGGGCTTGCGGAGCATATTGGCCTGAGGGATAGCGATCGACATAATCCTTTAGACGCGAGGTTGCTCCGGAAGCCAGATAGGCTTTTTCGGCAGACTGGAATGTGAGCTGGTCGATTTCGGTTGTATCGAGGCGCGGGGCGTCGGGCACGGTTGCGATGAATGAGGTGTATTGATCGAGACGTCCCTCGTCGGCGAGAATGCGCTTGAGATCGTCGGAGGCAACACGGGCTTCGTCGGAAGTGGGATATGTGGAGATTACTTTCTTATATGTGTCGATGGCGCGGGAGGTCTGTCCGAGTGACATCTGTGTGATCGCCATCTGGAGATATCCGTTGCGGCCCTGTGCCGTGGCGGGATATTTGGCTACAAGTCGCGAATATACTCCCAAAGCATCGTCCGACCGGTTGAGGGCAAGTAGGCTTTCGGCTTTTTCGAGCAGGGCCGGGGCCATGAGACCGGATGTGGGATAGCTCTGCATCATCTGGTCGAGCATGTCGATTTTTTCGGCATGGGCGCCTGACAGACCGCGCATCACGGCTTTTTGGAACAACGGATAGTCGCCGGTCGATGGGTTGGCGGAGAGAGCGCGGTCGTAGTTGGCGGCTGCGGAGTTGAAATCGGAGGAATAGTAGTAGCAGTCGCCGATGCGGCTATAGGCGTCGGCTACGATACGCGGCTCCGCTGCTGCACATGTGTCGGTGACTTTTTTGAAGTCGGCGAGGGCTTCGGAATAGCGGCGCTGTGCAAAGCGGGTATAGGCGAGGTCGTAGAGGGCTATCGTGCGATTGGGCGAGGATTTCGGAGCGGAACGCAGGTAGGAAGAAAAAGCATTGGCTGCCTGGGAATATCTCCCCAGACGGTAAAGACAGTCGCCGATCCATAGATCCGTTTCTATCCCCATGCTTTTGTCGGCTTGCGGGGCGAGTGATTTCGATTCGCGGAATCGTTCGAGGGCCTGTGCGGTGCGATTGTTGGCGAGGTCGCGCGAACCGAGTATGTAGAGCACGCGCTGTTTTGCGGCAATAATGGCAGGGGTGGGGCGCTTGACGGCGTTGATCGAGGCGAGAGCCTGGTCGTAGTTGTTATCCGTCATGTAGCCTGTGACAAGGTATTCCTGCACTTGTGGCGCAAAGCGCGAGTTGGGGTAGGTGCGTAGGAAGTCTTCCATCAGTGCTACCGAACTGCCGAACGGTACGCGCCCCCCCTCCATGCGTGTGACAGCATAGTTATAGAACGCGGTTTCGCGCACCGACTGGTCGTAGTCGAGGCGATAGGCTTTTTCGAGAGCCATCAATGCGGCGTCCATATTGCCCTGCTGGAGCGAGGCCTGTCCGATGTATAGGTAGGCCGACTGGCCTATCGCATCGGGCTGAGCGGTGACTGGAGTGAGAAGTCTGACGGCGCGGTCGAGGTCTCCCTGCTGGTAGGCATTTATGCCAAGGATGTAAAGTGCCGATGGTTCGGCGCGGGAAATGTCGGTTGTGCTGAGATATCGGTCGAGATATCCGATGGCTTCAGATGTCTCGCCGCTGTGGTAAAGGGATTCGCCGGCGATGCGCAGCATCTCGGGGATGTACGGGGAGTCGGGATGCTCCGAGAGGGCACGGCGTGCCATGCTCAGGGCGTGATCGTAGTTGTCCTCGTGGAAGGCAATCTGTGTGAGATAATAAGGCGTCTGGTCACCCGGAGCAGAGTATTGGTCGACGGTGTCGAAAATTCGTTTCGCCTCGGTATATTCGCCTTGTGTATAATATAAGTATCCCTGATAGAAGCGTGCGGCGTTGGAGTAGGTAGGAGAGGTGGTTAGAGCGGCGAATCCTGACAGGGCCTTGGCGGTATTGCCGAGCATCATGTTGCAGTAGGCTTTGCGATAGGCAATGTCGTCGGCAAGGGCGAGATCGGGTGCAGAGGGAGCGATGGCGTCGTATGCATCGAGGGCTTCGGTGTAACGGCCCTGGTAGAAGTCGCAGTCGGCAAGAGCTACTCGGGTTTTCAAAGTCTCGGCGGTAGCGGGATAAGCTTCGATATATTTCTGTAAGAGTTTGCGTGCGCTGTCGATATCGCCGTTGCGGAGAGTGGCCATGGCTTTTCCCCATGCTGTCAATGCTGCCTGGGAGGATGTGGGCGATGACTGTTCTGCAAGGTTCAACTGGTCAACGGCCCCTTGTGTGAGGCCATTGCGCAGCATTGCGATTCCGCGTTGCAGACAGCCGTCGGCAAACGGCGAATTTATTTCAGCGTTGGCCGAAATGCCCAGCGCGGCCGCGAACGAAAGTATGATGATATTCCTTTTCATTATTGTGTCTTGGCTTATGCAGTATTTGCAAATTGGCACTATGCAGTATCATGCAATAACTGACGGTGTTGTGCGATATGCGGTGATCTATATGGAAATAACTCCGGAGTAGGTCGCAAAAAATATCCATTCGTAATAAATCTTGTGACTTCCTTGTATAGGCCCGTTTGCTATTGTGCAAAGATAGCTAAATTGTGGATAGTTAAAGGAACAATGGAAAAATATTTTAAAAATTACCCGCAAAGACTTGCATAATTAAAAAACTCTCCCTACCTTTGCATCGCAAAACGGCAAAAGCCCCTAAGCCGGGCAGCTTTCAAGCATGGTGCCATAGCTCAGTTGGTAGAGCAAAGGACTGAAAATCCTTGTGTCACTGGTTCGATTCCCGTTGGCACCACTGAAAATCAGAGAGTTACAGAAATGTAGCTCTCTGATTTTATGTTCTTCTTACTTGAAAACGCCCACGGGTGCGCAGACTGTGTAAACTAACGTGTAAACCGGACACCTTAGCCAAATTTTCGCCGGGTCACCACGCTCAACCGTTAAAATCTCATAATAATTTCGTAACTTTGTGGTAGGGTTGGCGCCATCCAATCCACGACATTTTGAAAATAAGAAGCGGTATGCTCTCTTGTAAGTCGAGAACGTAGGAAATTCAAGACATTGCACAAGGATAGCATAGCGGTTCTCACGCATATAGCGTGGGCTGCTATACTACATTCGTGCATTAGGTTTCCTACGACCTTCGACTTAGAATGTTGCATTGGTAGTCTGCGCTTCTGCATTTAATAACCTGCCCTGTAAGGACTGCTGGGCAAAAATGAAAGAAAACAATGGATATGAAATTCTGTCAGAGCTGCGGAATGCCGCTTACAAATGAAATCCTCGGCACGAATGCCGATGGCACTCCAAGCGAAGATTACTGCACCTACTGCTACAAGGACGGCAAGTTTACGCAGGACATGACTATGGAGCAGATGATAGATCATTGCGCCCAGTTCACGGAGGAAATCAACAAGCAATCGGGACAGAACCTGACAAAAGAACAGGCAAAGGAAATGATGCGCCAGTTCTTTCCACACCTCAAACGCTGGAAACAGTACAGCGACTCTGACCTTAGATACAAAGCCGAGGCTCTTCTGGCGGAATGTTCTACTGTAACCATCGCATCTGTCAATAGCGATGGCTTTCCGCGCCCTGTGCCAATGGCGAAAGGCGAGACACAAGGCTGTGGTATAGTCTGGATGGCAACCGGGGCCGATTCAGTGAAGGTTGCCGACTTCATGCGTAATCCCAAAGCCGGGTTATGCTACGATAAAGGTGGTTCAAGTGTCTGCCTCCGTGGCACTGTGGAAATTATCGACGATGACGATATACGCAGAGAGAAATGGCAGGATTGGTATATAAATCATTTCCCGGGCGGACCTGCTGACCCGAACTATGTGCTGCTTCGCTTCGTCGGGACGGAAGCTACTATCTGGATTGACCATGTATTTGCCCATATTCAAATATAAATTCTTGCCATGAAGAAGATTGAAGCAAACAAAGAACTAATAGCGGCGTGCGGCCTCTACTGTGGCGCGTGTCGTAAGTATCAGTCGGACAAATGCCCCGGTTGCCATGATAATGAAAAGGCTTCGTGGTGCAAGATAAGGTCTTGCGCTAAAGATAATGGTTATCATTCTTGTGCCGAATGTCCTAAGAATGTAACTGAGTGCAGGATATATTCCAATATCATAGGACAGATATTCGCTTTTCTTTTCAGGTCAGACCGTCCGGCTTGCATCCGCTACATTCGCGAGCATGGCGAACAGGCTTTCGCCGAGGAAATGACAAGGCGTAAATGTCAGACAATTAAACGGAAATAAAACCATGTTTATCGCAATTTTAACATACAAGAAACCGTTGAGCGAGGTTGACAGATTCCTTGCCGCACACCGTGAATATCTCGCTAAACATTATGCCGTTGGAGATTTCATCGCCTCAGGGCCACAGACACCGCGTGTGGGCGGAGTGATTATGATTAAGGCTGAAAACCGAACAGCAGTGGACGCCATCATTGCAAAAGACCCGTTCAACATCAACGGCATCGCCGACTATCAGATTGTGGAGTTTACTCCGACAATGTTCTGCGATGACATTCTCAAAAATATCTTCTGATTATGCCGTATATATCAATAGAAAGCGGCAGACTGACCGCTGAACAGAAGAAAGAACTGATTGAACGCCTGACAGCAACCGCCTCTGAGATAACCCATATCCCGGAGCAGTTCTTCACAGTAACAATCAAGGAACTGCCGGACGAGAACTTCGGTATCGGCGGCAAGTCTATCGACGAGATTAAACGCAACTACAAACCATGAGCCTCACATTACGCCCATATAAGTCCTCAGATGCCGCTGTGATTACATCGTGGCTCAAAAGCGAATATCTTATGCGCCAATGGTGCGCCGACAGATACGTGCGTTATCCCGTCACAGTCGAAGATATGAATACATATCACGCAAGATATATCGACGGACAACATTCCCGCGCTCTGACAATGACGGATGGCGATGATGTTGTGGGATACATCACACTGCGCACTCCGGCCGACGATCCTACGGAACAGCGGTTGGGATTCGTCATCATCGATGATTCAAAACGTGGTTGTGGTCTTGGAAAAGCCCTTGTTTCAATGACCGTCAAATATGCTTTTGAGACGCTTGGAGCCAAGAAAGTGTCACTCGGAGTCTTTGAAAATAATCCGTCCGCCATTCATTGCTATGAAGCTGCCGGTTTTTATCGAGTATCACTACCTGAAACCGAGAGCTACAAATGTCTGGGCGAAATTTGGAATTGCATTGAAATGAAAATTGACAGAATGGACACAAAAATGTTCCCTGATAAGGACGCTGCTTTCCCTAATCCCCACATTCCCAGCCTGTGTTACATCAAGAATGTAGTGAAAAATCCGAGAATCATAATCGGTGATTACACTTATTATGACGATATTGACGGAGCCGACCGGTTTGAAAGTCATGTTACACATTTCTACGACTTCATAGGCGACAAGCTGATTATCGGCAATTTCTGCGCTATAGCACGCGGCGTTACCTTCATCATGAACGGAGCTAATCATCGCATGGACTGTGGGACGACATATCCATTCTATATCATGGGTGGAAAATGGGGTGGAGCGATTGCACCTGCAATGCATGAACTCCCGCTCAAAGGCGACACCGTAATCGGTAATGATGTCTGGATCGGCCAAAATGTTACCATTATGCCGGGTGTGCATATCGGCGATGGCGCTATCATCGGCACCAATGCTACCGTGGCCTCGCACATTCCTCCTTATTGCATTGCCGTAGGCAATCCGGCAAAAGTCATACGTAAGCGTTTTGATGAAGAGACCATAGATCTCCTGGAGCAACTGCGATGGTGGAACAAGCCGATTGATGAGATTGACGCTCTGATGCCGATTCTGACAACTTCCGACCTTGAGGCGCTGAAAACTTCCATCAAAACATATCTCGAAAAAGAAACACCGGCACATGACCGACAATAGAAGGCTACAACACATGACTTTGGAGGAACTTTGGCAACTGTTCCCCATTGTGCTGACTCCCCACCGGCCGCAGTGGGAAGATTGGGCGAAAGAGGAAATACAAGGCCTCTCTGCATTGCTGTCTGAATATTCACCGGTTGTCAGCCATATCGGCAGCACGGCCATTCCGAATATTCAGGCAAAACCTATAATTGACATTCTTGTCGAAATCAGTCCCGATACCGATCGGCCACGAATCAAGGAAGAAATGGAACGTGCCGGATATCTCTGTATGTCAGTTTCCGAAACACGCATGAGTTTCAACAAGGGCTATACACCCCACGGCTATGATGACAGAGTATTCCATATCCACATTCATCCCATCGGCGATAATGACGAGATATATTTTCGCGATTATCTGCGCACCCACTCCGAAGTAGCCCGCGAATACGAGGCTCTGAAACTTGGCCTTATGCCACGATACAGAAACGACCGCGACGGTTATACGGAAGCCAAGTCCGCGTTTGTCAGGCGAATAACCGGTTTGGCTAGATCTGTTTGATAGATAGTCAACAATCTCTTAAAACAATTTCTTAATACAATGAAATTATGAGCAACGAAATTCTATATATACTTCTGCCGGATTATGCCGCGCACGAGGTTGTGTATCTTTCTCAGGCCATTGCCTCCGATGAGTTTGCGTTGAAAGAGAATCCTAAGTATGTCAACAAGGTCGTTGCCCCGACCTTGGAGCCTGTCAGGTCGATAGGCGGATTTCGTACGCTGCCTGACTACTCGTTTGAAACAATGCCCGACGATTATGCCGCATTGGTGCTTATCGGCGGTTTCGGATGGAGCACCCCGGTTGCCGATAAGGTCGTCCCCATTGTGCGTCAGGCTATTGAAAAGGACCGGATCGTAGGAGCTGTCTGCAATGCCGCCTCGTTCATGGCAAAGAGTGGCTTCCTCAATGCCGTCAGCCATACCGGCAACGGCTTGGAACAGCTAAAGCTTTGGGGCGGCGACAATTATACCAATCCCGGCGGATATGTCCATGCCCAGGCTGTCAGCGACGGAAACATTGTGACTGCAAACGGCTCTGCCACTCTTGAGTTCGCGAGAGAACTGTTGCTGCTCCTTGAAAACGACACGCCCGAACGTATCGAAATGTACTATCAGTTCAATAAGCAGGGCTTCTGCAATCTGTTTCCCGAAGTATGATCAGCACCCGACGTCTTATCCTGCGCCATTGGCATGATGCCGATGCCCCTGCCCTGTTCCGCTACGCGAGCGACCCCGACATTGGTCCCGTTGCCGGATGGCCTCCGCATACTTCTATAGAAAACAGTCTGGAAATCATCCATACCGTATTCGCCGCTCCCGAAACCTACGCTGTGGTATTGAAAGATACCGGTGAGCCTGTCGGCAGTTGTGGCATAATGTTCTCCGACGGTCTCCACTCTGCCTCGATGACAGAGACCGAAGCCGAGATAGGCTATTGGATCGGCAAGCCATATTGGGGACAAGGCCTGATCCCCGAAGCTGTAATGGCGTTGCTCTCAAGATGTTTTAATGATTTGCATCTTGATGCCGTGTGGTGCGCATACTACGACGGCAACACTAAGTCGCGGCGTGTAATTGAAAAATGTGGCTTCCGTTTCCACCACACCAACCGCGACGTCCTGTCGCCGCTCGGCGACAAACGCACCGAGCACTTCTACCTGATGACTAAAGCCGACTATTATAGAAATACGCTAATCTGACGCATAAAATAATTATGGCCTGTTCCACTGAATTTA
>JAHZGZ010000065.1 GCA_019420545.1 Bacteroidales bacterium
TGGTCGGGGGTGTGATGGATCTTCCGGAGGAGATTCCCGGGGATGCAATATCGCGTTATTGGCTTCTGGAGGATATCGATTGGGAATATGGGGCAGGGTGCTATCCTGTAAACTATTGCGACAATTCGTATGTGGAGAGCATAGGCCGGTTGGCGGATAGGTGCCCCGCATCTACGCTTTGCTTCAAACTCACTTTGCGCATGGAGGATGAGGGGATCGAGTTTGTGCCGGAAGTCGGGGTGGAATCTCCGGAGGCCGAAGCCATGGAAGTTGCGTCGGATACACAGACCGGACTGCCGGATGCGTATTCAGCACTGTCGGATGCGCTGAGCTGGAAGTATCTTTCGCCAAAGCGCGACGAGATACTTAAAGTGATGATGCACAGAAGCAACAATCTCTACGCCGAGTCTATGCTTCGTGCGCCTATGATCCATGCGCGGGCTGGAGCGAAATCATTGGAGATCTGTGGTGACTCGGCTTTGGTGATGCAGCGGGAACTATGGAGTGCGCGCGGTATCGACCTCGGGCACGGCCGTGTGGTCGACGGGTCGGGTCTGGCGCCGGTCAACCGGATATCGGCCCGCATGCTCGCCGATGTGCTTCGTTCGATGGCCAAAAGCCCGCAGTATGTCGGCCTCTTTCCGCTTGCCGGACGTGACGGCACCGTCAGAAACTTTCTGCGCGGCACATCTCTGGCCGGACGCATGGCCGTGAAGTCGGGCAGCATGACCGGGGTGCTCTGCTATGCCGGGTACGTTTTGGATAAAGCGGGCAAACCCGCTTATGCCGTAGTGGTGATGGTCAACAACTTTACCTGTCCCGCTTCCGAAGTAAAAAATGCCATCGCCGCCTATCTCTCCCGCCTCTTCAAATGAAGTTTGATCGCCGGATCTTTTTTGTGTAACTGCCGTACTTTGTCAGTATGTGGTGCTAATTTTGTCATAAAAATAAAACAACTATGCCACAGAGTGAACTGTTAAAACGGTATATATGGCTCGTCGATCTGATTTACCGGAACGACGGCATAACCCGCGATGAGATAAACCGTTGCTGGAGCCGTTCGCATTTGAATAACAACCGGGAAAGTGAAATTCCGGAGAGAACATTCCATCGGCATAAGGTAGCAATCGAGGAATTGTTTGATGTGAGGATTGTGTGCGACCGCAAAGGGGATAAGGCTTACAGTATTGCTAATCGCGATGCTATTGCGCAAGGAAGTATACAGTCGTGGTTGCTCGACAGTTTTGCTGTGCGTAATATGCTGAGTGAGTCACATAATTTAAAGAACCGGATTCTGTTTGAACCTACGCCTTCCGGCCAGCAGTTTCTGACCTCGCTGGTTGAGTCGATGCGCGATGGAGCGGTAGTCAATATTCATTATCAGAGTTTCTGCATGGATTCTCCGAAGCCATACCTTGTTGAACCGTATTGCCTGAAAATATACAAGCAACGGTGGTATGTGCTTGGGCGGGTGGTTGATACTGATAAACTACGTACATTTGCTCTTGACAGAATAAAGGAAGTTGAACTTACGGGTGGACGGTTCGACCTTACTGATGGCTTTGATGCTGAAACATTTTTCTCGGAATCGGTGGGTATAATTGTCGAGGATGATGTCTCTGCACAGAATATCGTTTTCTCTGCGCGAAACGGGCAGCAGGATTATATACGTTCCTTGCCGTTGCATCACTCGCAGCGCGAAATCGAACGAGGGAGTGGTGAATCTAAGTTCGAACTGTTTGTAAGACCATCTTACGATCTGATTCAGGAACTTTTACGCTATGGTGAGGATGTTAAAGTCATCTCTCCGGGATGGTTTCAGGAAGAGTTTCGTAAGATTGCCGGGAAAATGAATCACAATTATAGCTTAGAATAAATTATAGCTTAGAATAATATGTCAAGAAGAGCAATTCGGGCTACTATTACAGAACTGTCGAAATGCGAAATATTCGTATTTGGGAGTAATCTTGATGGCGAGCACTATGGTGGTGCTGCACGCATGGCCTATGAGCGGTTTGGCGCGGAGTGGGGTGTCGGGGTGGGGCGCACAGGCCGGTGTTATGCCATACCTACCATGCATGGCGGGGTTGAGGATATAAAGCCATATGTGGACGAGTTCGTTGAATATGCAAAGACTCATCCCGATAACCGTTTTCTGGTTACGCGGGTAGGGTGTGGAATTGCCGGATTTACAGATAAGGAGATTGCTCCATTGTTTAAGGATGCTTTAGAATTGCCAAATGTAAACTTTTCCAAAGAGTGGCTGAAGGTTCTTACTCATGAGGAGTTTTTTGAGGCTGCCGTCTTCGGTATTGTGCCTGAAAAGGTGGTTGTTCCGGTTCCGGCCGCTGTTACTGAACGAGATCTGATCGCACTGTCCCATAAATATCGCTATATTATTGGCTCGGGCGTCAATGCTCCGCTTCCCGAAATAAGAGTGCGTTATGTAATTGCCCGCAACCGTTTCGGATATACCTCGTTTGGCAACTTCTTTATGAGGGAGAATGGGGAGATGTATGTTTTCACCAAAAATAAGGAGTTTGCCGAATGTCATGATCAGGCAATGGTCGAACTTCTGTTTGGCGATGAATGCAAGAACCGTGGTTATCTGCATCGGGTAATGTTTGCCGGGGTCAGGACTCCATATTGTGATATCGACGGCGATCAGATATACACTGGCGATGTCATTGACATTAATGACGGAGAAATGCAGCTGGCACTCAGTACATTTCGCGAAAATACCGATGACAGTAGCGCCATATATGCTTTTGTACTCGACAATCACTATCTGTTGCCTGGTCAATGTAAGAAGAAGAAACGCATTGGCACTGTATTTTATCGTCTTACTCCGGACGACACACGGACTGTATCGCAGCGCAGTGGCGAATTTCAGGGGTGTTATCTAGGAGAATTCTCGCAGGAGGAGAAGTTGGTAATGGCCCGCTTTACTCCAAACTTTGATCAGGAGGAGTGGCAATACGAAGCCCTCGACGTAATCGGCGCCGAATTCAACTGGCGAAAATAAAAAATGGCAATAATCTATTTGTCGATTAAAAAGATAATGCATACTTTTGTAAAGTCAAAAGTGACAATAAAATAAGGAAGTGCCTTTAACTCGATAAATCGCCAAATCTATCAGAACCAACGAGGCACAGGTGAACAGCTCATATCCGTGGGCTGCTCTCTGTGCGTTGGTACAAGGCGTTTGGCGATGCCTTCGAGTTAGCATAGGGAGCGGCCCATTTCTTTTGTGTAGATCTCTGATAAAGGACGCAGCAGAGTAATTTTCTTAAAACAAAATAATAATGCATACGCAGGAGGAAAATACTATTCAAAACTGTCTGAAAGGCATAGATGCGGAATTTGATAGGACAAGTCCAAAGAAAATAAAAATGGTACGCCATGCCGACAGTCGTACAAATGGTGGAAAAAAATATAAGGAATTACGGATTCATGGTATTCCTTTCCCGTCGAATATCCCCAATCTCTATGCACTTTATATCCATAGAAAAGATCTGTTTTTGCAATATCAGGGAGAACAGCTCCAACGTACATTCGATGGCATTCGGTACATTGTCTCATTTATTGGAGGAAACGGTACTGAATCACGATTTGTTGGAGTATATGAGATAGTGGGATGTTCTCCAAGTCCATATAGCTCTGATGAAGTCTTGCTTGACCTTAAAAGTGTGGATGCATTTTCACATCTTGAGGAGAAGATTATAATCGACTGGGATAAATCTACGGTAGGTTGGCATCAATACTATCATAATAAGAAAACAGTTATCCGTATTGAAGACCGTATTCCAAGGGATGAAATACTTCCATCTTCAAATTCATTCCAAGATGCCGTATTGAACTATTATGAGTTAAAGCAAGCTGTGATTGATCCTAACTGGGTTGCAAAGCTCAAAAGCGCCCATTGCATCTATGCTATATCTGATGCATCCAACGGTAAACTGTATGTTGGCTCTACATACAATTTTAATGGCATATTTGGCCGATGGGAATCATATGCAAAGACGGGGCATGGAGATGACAAAGACCTGATGGAGTTGCTTGCTTCTGATGAGTCGTATGCCCGCGATAATTTCTCTTGGACAATATTGGAATTATTGCCGTTATCCGTTACTCCGGCAGATGCTATTGCGCGTGAGAAAGTATGGAAAACAAAGCTAAATACAATAAAACATGGCTATAATAATAATTAAGAAACTCGTTCATAAAGGCTTTAAGGAAAGCTAATATATAGGATATGAGATAAGAACAAAAATGAATTATTAATCGTCAAAAAATGAAGTTATTACAAGTTTACAAAGCAATGCTCATCGGTTTTCTGTTCGGTGTCGGCCTTACTTGGTTTATATGTTTAATAATGCTACTCATTATGGGATTGGAAATTAGCAGATGGGGCGAGTTTATGTCTGTATATAAAGAAGACTTGGTTTCGTTATAACTTTCAATGGGCCTCTTCGGATGTATTGGCTGGATGATAATTTCAGAGATGGCGCGTAGACGAAAAAAGCGCGAAGAACTTGAAGATGCGATGACGGAGTATTTTCGTAATAAAATTGAAAAAGATAAAGAAATGTCTTGACTTTGTCCGCTGTTTATACTAAATCGATAGATGGTATAATCGCATAAACTAAAATTGTTACAGAATGGCAAAAGAGATTGATGCTGCAATTGCAAAAAAACTAAAGAACGTAGGTATTACTGCAGAGTTCGAAGATGACGCTCGTGCAAAGCTTTTAAGGGTTCTCGAAAAAGAGGGTATTGAAGGAATGGATGAGGAATTCACAGAAACTCTTATTGAGTTGATTGAATCGGTTGAATTTAGTAACGATGTCGATGATGAGGTTAACAACGACAAAGATCCCGATGAAATTATATATTAAAAATGAACAGTTTATGTATCCAAAACCATTAAAGTAGGGATATGGAACTTATATCTGTTATTTACAAAATCGTGGATGGACATTTTGTAGATTGGATTTTCCAAAATTCTCCGAATGCAGATTTAACATAATTTTATGGTCGGAAATTTGCATTTGATGGGAGAATGCGCTAATTTTGCACTCGCAAAACAGAAACATCGCGGGATGGAGCAGTGGTAGCTCGTTGGGCTCATAACCCAAAGGTCGCAGGTTCGAGTCCTGCTCCCGCCACTAACCAAGAATGAGGCTCGGAAGTTGATACTTTCGGGCCTTATGATTTATTCGGGGTCGGGAAGGTATTGTGTGTGAATGGGGAAAGCATTAACTTTGCATAAATAAAAACATAAAGGAATAGATGGGCTTTTTCAATTTCTTCTCAAAAGAGAAAAAGGAGACACTCGACAAGGGTCTGGAGCGCACCAAGCAGGGTGTGTTCTCAAAGCTGGCGCGTGCCATTGCCGGTAAATCGAAAATCGACGACGAGATTCTCGACAACCTCGAGGAGGTGTTCATCACCTCGCTGAAAGTGGTGGTGGCGTTTGTCATCCTTCT
>JAHZGZ010000066.1:0-1240 GCA_019420545.1 Bacteroidales bacterium
GATATGTTCTCCGGTGGTGCGTTCTCCCAGGCATCCATTTTCGCTCTCGGTATCATGCCCTACATTACTGCATCGATCGTGATACAGCTCCTCGGCATGGTTCTCCCCTCGTTCCAGAAAATGCAGCGAGAGGGTGAAAGCGGGCGCCAGAAGCTCAACCAGTACACTCGTTACCTTACTGTACTGATCCTGCTCCTGCAAGGTCCTGCCTATCTGATCAATCTGCAGATGCAGGTTACCAGCGCGGGCGGACATGCAGCAATGGGCTTCTGGACGGTGGCTTACCTCACCGTGATCCTGGCTGCCGGTTCGATGTTCATCATGTGGCTCGGCGAGAGAATTACTGACCGCGGTATCGGCAACGGTATCTCCTTCATAATCCTTGTCGGCATCATCGCCCGCCTGCCGCAGTCGCTCTACTACGAGTTTGTAAGCCGTCTGCCTGACTCTACCGGTTCTGCCGGCGGTCTGGTTATGTTCCTGGTCGAGCTTATCCTGCTCTTCGCCGTAACTGTTGGCGCCGTCCTGCTCGTGCAGGGTACACGCAAAGTGCCCGTACAGTACGCCAAGCGCATCGTAGGCAACCGCCAGTACGGAGGCGCACGCCAGTATATACCCCTAAAGGTAAATGCTGCCGGCGTTATGCCTATCATCTTCGCTCAGGCAATCATGTTCATCCCTATCACCCTTGCGGGATTCGGATCGGCTGCCGATGCTTCGCGCGGATTCTTCCAGGCTTTCTCCGACATAAACGGCTGGGCCTACAACATCACCTACTTCATCCTCATCGTAGCCTTCACATATTTCTATACGGCAATCACCGTGCGTCCCGCACAGATGGCCGAGGACATGAAGCGCAACAACGGCTTCATCCCCGGTGTAAAGCCCGGCAAGAAAACTGTGGAGTATCTCGACTCGATCATGTCGCGCATCACACTGCCCGGATCCATATTCCTCGGTATCGTGGCTATCATGCCCGCTTTCGCGCGTCTGTTCGGCGTGAGCCAGAACTTCGCCCAGTTCTTCGGCGGCACTTCGCTGCTGATTCTTGTGGGCGTTGTCCTCGACACTCTCCAGCAGATTGAGTCGCATCTCATGATGCACCACTACGACGGCTTGATGAAGGACGGCAAGATCAAAGGCCGCACAACAGGCAGCGCTTATTGATTAATGTTACGGTAAGCGTAAGAAATCAGCAAACGATATTCGCAATAAGGCTACTTTAAGTAAACTGAATGAT
>JAHZGZ010000066.1:1250-12667 GCA_019420545.1 Bacteroidales bacterium
CTGAATGATCTATCTGAAGACACCTGAAGAGATAGCTAAAATGCGAGAAGCATGTGATCTGGTGAGTCGCACACTTGGTGAAGTTGCCAAGTGGGTGACTCCCGGCGTCACTACCCTCAAGCTCGATACTATCGCGCGCGAGTTTATGCTCGACAACGGCGGACATCCTGCCTGCCTCGGCTATGCCGGCTTTCCCGCAACACTCTGCATTGAGGTAAACGAGACTGTCGTACATGGCTTCCCGAGCAACTATGCCCTGCGCGAAGGCGACATTGTGGGCATCGATACCGTAGCCGAACTCAACGGCTACAATGGCGACCAGTGCTACACGTTTCCCGTCGGTGAAATTGATCCCTCTGTAAGGAAACTCCTCGAGGTTACGAAAGAATCGCTCTACAAAGGCATCGCTGCATGCAAGGTCGGCAACCGTATCGGCGACATCGCCAATGCCGTGCAGACCTACTGTGAACGCCACGGCTATTCCGTAGTTCGCGAGATGTGCGGCCACGGCATAGGCCGCGAGATGCATGAGGATCCCGAGATCCCCAACTACGGGCGCAAAAGCACCGGCCCGATTATACGCAACGGCATGTGCCTCTGCATCGAGCCGATGATCAACCTCGGGAAACGCAACATTCTTATCGAAAAAGACGGATGGACGTGCCGCACACGTGACCGCCAGCCGTCGGCCCACTTCGAGCACACAATCGCCATTGTTGACGACAAGACCGAAGTGCTCACCACGTTCGACTATATCAAAGAAGTGCTTAAAGAGAGATTTATTTAATATTACTTATGGCAAAACAGTCTGCAATCGAACAGGACGGCACCATCGTCGAGGCCCTCAGCAACGCAATGTTCCGCGTTGAGCTTGAGAACGGCCACGAAATCACCGCCCATATCTCCGGAAAAATGCGCATGCACTACATCCGCATCCTACCCGGCGACAAGGTAAGGGTTGAGATGTCGCCCTACGATCTGTCGAAAGGCAGAATAGCATTCCGATACAAATAAAACAATCAAAATAAAATGAAAGTTAGAGCATCAATCAAAAAGCGCACTCCCGACAGCAAGATCGTGCGCCGCAAAGGACGTCTGTACGTGATCAACAAGAAAAATCCGAAGTACAAGCAGCGTCAGGGATAAATTTTGTAACTTTGCAGAAAATTTAGTCAATCAATATGGCAGTTAGAATCGTGGGAGTTGATCTCCCCCAGAACAAAAGAGGTGAAATCGCCTTGACTTATATCTTCGGCATCGGACGCAGCGCCGCCAAGTCGATCTTGGAGAAGGCCGGAGTTGATGTTAATATCAAAGTGATGGACTGGACCGACGCCCAGGCCGCAGCCGTTCGTGAAGTAATCGGCAGCGACTACAAGGTAGAGGGTGACCTCCGCAGCGAGATCCAGCTCAATATCAAGCGTCTCATGGACATCGGTTGCTATCGCGGCATCCGTCACCGCAACGGCCTCCCCGTACGCGGTCAGAGCACCAAGAACAACGCTCGTACACGCAAGGGTCGCAAGAAGACCGTTGCCAACAAGAAGAAAGCTACAAAATAATAAAATAGTATGGCAAAAAAGACAGTCGCAGCAAAGAAGAGAAACGTTAAGGTTGACGCTAACGGTCAGCTTCATGTTCACTCATCTTTCAACAACATTATCGTGTGCTTGGCCAACTCGGAAGGTCAGGTTATCTCCTGGTCGAGCGCAGGTAAGATGGGCTTCCGTGGCTCAAAAAAGAATACTCCCTATGCTGCCCAGATGGCGGCACAGGATTGTGCAAAGGTTGCTTATGACCTCGGCCTCCGCAAGGTTAAGGCTTATGTAAAGGGTCCCGGCAACGGTCGCGAGTCAGCAATCCGCACCATCCATGGTGCAGGCATCGAGGTTACTGAGATCATCGACGTTACTCCGCTGCCCCACAACGGTTGCCGTCCTCCCAAGCGCCGTCGCGTATAAGCAATCAGGACTGAACTCTACTTTCACTTACATTTTATTCAACTAAGGGAATCCGGCATGCCGACATGGCATGGGACGTGAATAGACTGCATTTTTATCACCTCTCTGCAGTCGCGGCTGCACTACCATGCACATCGGGTGTTTATCCTTTCCCATCAATTTCTGACTAAACAAAATGGCAAGATATACCGGACCAAAAACTAAAATTGCCCGCAAATTCGGTGAGCCTATTTTCGGTGCAGACAAAGTTCTCTCGAAAAAGAACTATCCCCCGGGCCAGCACGGCGTAAACAAGCGTCGCAAGAGCAGCGAGTATGGCGTCCAGCTTCGCGAAAAGCAGAAAGCAAAATATACCTATGGTGTGCTTGAGAAGCAGTTCCACAACCTCTTCGACAAGGCTGCCGGTAAAAAAGGTATTACAGGTGAGATCCTTCTCCAGCTTCTCGAGTCGCGTCTCGACAACGTTGTATACCGTCTGGGAATCGCTCCTACACGTGCAGCAGCACGTCAGCTGGTGCTCCACCGCCACATTACCGTCAACGGCGACGTCGTAAACATCGCTTCTTACGAGGTTAAGCCCGGCGACGTGGTTGGTGTGCGCGAGCGCAGCAAGTCGCTCGAGGTTATCGCCGACGCTCTCGCCGGCTTCAACCACAGCAAGTATCCCTGGCTCGAGTGGGACGAATCGCTCAAGGCAGGCAAACTTCTGCATGTACCCACTCGCGAGGACATTCCTGAAAACATCAAGGAACAGCTTATCGTCGAGTTGTATTCTAAGTAATCATTCCAAACAATAGATCCATGGCTATTTTAGCATTTCAGAAACCTGACAAAGTTGTCATGTTGGAAGCCGACAACCACTTCGGTAAGTTTGAGTTCAAGCCATTGGAGCCCGGTTATGGTATCACAGTAGGCAACGCGCTCCGCCGTATCCTGCTCAGCTCTCTCGAGGGCTTTGCCATTTCCTCGATCCGCATCGATGGTGTAAAACATGAATTCGACACTATCCCCGGAGTCAAGGAGGACGTTACCAACATCATCCTCAACCTCAAGAAGGTCGACCTCAAGCAGACCGTAGAGGATGTCGAGGACGAGAAGGCTACAATCACCGTGTCAGGGCAGGAGGTGTTCAAGGCCGGTGACATTGGCAAGGTTCTTACCGGATTCGAGGTGCTCAATCCCGACCCGGTCGTTTGTCATTTGGATCCCGATGCAAGTTTCCAGCTCGAGCTTACCATCAACAAAGGCCGTGGCTGGGTGCCTGCCGAGGAGAATGCAACTCCCGGCGACGCTATCGATGTGATTGCGATCGACTCTATATATACTCCTATCAAAAACGTGAAGTATACCGTAGAGAACTTCCGTGTAGAGCAGAAGACCGACTACGAGACGCTCATCATCGAGATTACCACCAACGGCTCTATCCTTCCAAAGGACGCGTTAAAGGAAGCTGCCAAGATACTTATCTACCACTTCATGCTCTTCTCCGACGAGAAGATCACACTGGAGACTACCGAGACCGACAACAACGAAGAGTTCGACGAAGAGGTGCTGCGCATGCGTCAGCTGCTCAAGTCGAAGCTCACCGACATGGATCTCTCGGTGCGCGCTCTCAACTGTCTCAAGACAGCTGAAGTGGAAACTCTTGGAGAGCTTGTCGTATTCAACAAGACCGACCTCCTGAAGTTCCGTAACTTCGGCAAGAAGTCGCTTACCGAACTCGACGAACTGCTTGCAAGCCTCAATCTGTCGTTCGGCATGGATATTTCAAAGTACAAATTAGACAAAGATTAATTAAACGATGAGACATAATAAATCCTTCAACCACCTCGGTCGCAAGAAGGCTCACCGCGACGCCCTGCTCGCCAACATGACCGTCTCGCTCATCATGCACAAGCGCATTTTCACCACGCTTGCCAAGGCTAAAGCTCTCCGCATGTATGCCGAGCCCCTCATCAACCGCGCCAAGGAGGACAATACCCCCAACCGTCGTCTGGTGTTCTCGCACCTCCAGAACAAGTATGCCGTCACCGAGCTCTTCCGCGAAATCGCTCAGAAAATCGCTGACCGCAACGGCGGCTACACCCGCATAATCAAGACCGGCAACCGTCTCGGTGACAACGCCAAGACATGCTTTATCGAACTCGTAGATTACGATGAAAACATGATGAAGCAGGCTACTGCCAAGAAGGCCGGCCGCACACGCCGTGGCCGCAAGGCTGCTGCCGAAAAAGCCGCTGAGGCTCCCGTAGCCGAAGCTCCCGCACAGGAGGCTCCCAAGGCAGAGGAGGCTGCTGAGTAATCGGCCCTCCCCGACAGGCGTCCACTGCGCCAAGTCATACAAAGCGCCCGACATCCGCATTCCCGCGGTCGTCGGGCGCTTTCTATGTCGTGTAATTGCCGACGTGTCTGCGCTGTCCGCCCCCTTTACGCTTATTAGTGCGCCTGTGTGGTTCGCTTTATCGGCGCCGCCTCCGCAACTTACCCGCTGTCGCATGCAACATACCCTCCCGAAACCCTCTTTTTCTTATCCATAAAATTTTGAAAAGTTTGCTAAAGCCGTAAGAATCATTTGAAAAATTCGTATCTTTGTGTCCGGATAAATGACCAAAATTTTATTCTCTCATATAATTTAAAATCACTAAGTTATGAAAATCGAAAAAATCATCGGACGTGAAGTGCTCGACTCTCGTGGCAACCCCACTGTTGAAGTAGACGTAATCCTCGAATCCGGTGCCCGCGGCCGTGCATCCGTACCCTCCGGCGCATCGACCGGTGTTAACGAGGCTCTCGAGCTTCGCGACGGCGACAAGAACCGCTATATGGGCAAGGGCGTTACCAAGGCTGTCGCCAATGTTAACGGCCCCATCGCCAACGCTCTCGTAGGCATGTCGGCTCTCGATCAGATCCGCATCGACGAGACAATGCTCGCCCTTGACGGCACCGATACCAAGAGCAACCTCGGAGCCAACGCCATCCTCGGTGTATCTCTTGCCGTTGCCAAGGCTGCTGCCGACTATCTCGATCTTCCCCTTTACAAATACATCGGCGGATGCAACACCTACTGCCTCCCCGTGCCGATGATGAACATCATCAACGGAGGTGCTCACTCCGACGCTCCCATCTGTTTCCAGGAGTTCATGATCCGTCCTATCGGTGCATGCTGCTTCAAGGAAGGTATCCGCATGGGTACTGAGGTGTTCCACAACCTCAAGAAGGTGCTCCACGACCGCGGCCTCTCTACAGCTGTAGGCGACGAGGGTGGTTTCGCTCCCGCTCTCGACGGTACCGAGGATGCCCTCAACGTTATCATCAAGGCTATCGAGGCTGCCGGCTACGTTCCCGGAAAGGACGTTACAATCGGTCTCGACTGCGCTTCTTCCGAGTTCTTCAAGGACGGTCTCTACGACTACACCTGGAAGCAGGGCGAAGGCGCTCCCAAGTACACCTCGCAGCAGCAGGCTGAGTACCTCAAGACTCTCGTTGAGACATACCCCATCGACTCTATCGAGGACGGTATGGCAGAGGGCGACTGGGAAGGCTGGAAGATCCTTACCGACCTTATCGGCGACCGTTGCCAGCTCGTAGGCGACGACCTCTTCGTTACCAATGTTAAGTACCTCAAGAAGGGTATCGAGCTCGGCTGCGCCAACTCTATCCTTGTAAAGGTTAACCAGATCGGTTCTCTTACCGAGACCCTCCGCGCCGTTGAGCTCGCTCAGCGCAATGGTTACACTGCAGTCATCTCCCACCGTTCGGGCGAGACCGAGGACGCTACCATCGCCGACATCGCCGTTGCTACCAACGCCGGCCAGATCAAGACAGGTTCTGCAAGCCGCAGCGACCGTATGGCCAAGTACAACCAGCTTCTCCGCATCCAGGAAGAGCTCGGCGAAGACGCAGCTTACGGCTACGGCAAGCGCACCAAGATGCCCCAGGCCTAATCCGCCTAAGGCATTGCTGAGACGTCAACAGCAAGACCAAAATAGCGAAAGGCTGCTCCGTTGCGGGGCAGCCTTTCGTGTATCTGTATATTTACTGTTTCTTTATCGTTTGCTTCCATGGAGCCTCCTGAGCACTTCGCATGTCTCTTTCACCGCGCGGAAGCGAAGTCCTGAGGCTATCCCTATATACAGCCCGGCGAATAGCACGGCCTGTGCCAGCCAGTGGATCGTGATTCCTGCGGCGGGAAGCATTAGCAGTGTCCCGAGCAGCAGTGTGCTCAGCAGCCCGATCGGGCATACCGTGCGAAACAAAGCTATAAGCCTCACGCCTACCCATTTTCTCGACAGGAGCGCGTTGGTCATGAAGATATTAATATTGCTCGCCACGATCGACCACATCAGCGCTGTCATGCCGAAGTTCATTCCTGTGAGCAACAGTGCGAGGAGTACGCCCCATTTGTAGAAACTCCACAGAAACAGCTCGCGTGAGCGGCCTACTGCCGCCACACCGTAATAGCTTATATTGGTCATACACATGAATACGCTCCCCACGCAGAGTATACGGAAATATGGCACTGCGGGCAGCCATGCCTCTCCGTAGAGCAGCTCTATCAGCGGCTCTGCCACGAGAATAAGCATGAACAGCAGCGGAAAAATCACGAACGCGATCACACGCATGTTCATCAGCATGGTCGATATGAGCCGCTCGCGGTCATCCTGTATCTGAGAGTACACCGGATACATCACCTGCACGATAATCTGCGGCAGCGTGTAGCCCGAAATTGAGTTCAGTTTGTCGGCCTGGGAGTAATAGCCCATCTGCGATGCCGAGAACCGCTTGCCGATGATGATACCCTGCACGTTCTGACATGCCGTCTGGAGCAGATTGGCACAGAACAGATAACCGCCGAAGTTGAACAGCCTACGGAATGATTCTTTCGAAAACACCGCCGACGGCAGCCAGCGGGTCACGCAATAGAACATCACTATCTTTACCATGCTTATCGAAAGCATCATGACCACCAGGCTCCATATCCCCATGCCGTACATTGCCATCCCCACGGCAATCCCTCCGCCTATAAGCGACGATATTATGTCAATCGCCGCCAGCGATGCAAATGCCAGCGACTTCTGTAACCGTGTGGTCTGTATGGAAATTACGGCGTTCAGTATCAGTATCGACCCGAGCACGCGAAGTACCGGTTGAAGTACCGGCATTTCGTAGTAGCCTGCGATCAGCGGCGCACACAGAAAGATGAGTAGGTAGAATATGGCTCCTACACCAAGATTCCAGAAAAATATGGTGGAAAAGTCGGTCTGGTCGGCCTCCTTCCGCTGTATCAGTGCCGAATTGAAGCCGCCGTCGACGAATACCTGGCTTACGAGAATGAAAATCATGATCATTCCGATAGCACCGAAATCGGCCGGCACAAGCAGGCGCGCAAGTATGATGTTGACCACAAATTGCAGCCCCATCGAGCCGATACGGTCAATCGACGCCCATATCGTCCCCTTTATAGCCTTGTTGCCCAAACTTTCTGCCATCGGTAGCGCGGATAGATCTTATGCCTTGATCATGTCGAGAATCTTGGTTGCAAACAGCACGTCGTGCAGCCCGAGACCGATGTTGTAGGCGAGGATTCGTTCATTGTCCGACGTGCGCCCCGGCTTTTCCCCTTTCAGCACTTCCTCCAGCTGGCAGAAGTCCTTGAATTGGTTGAAATAGCGGAAGCCCTCCACGTGTGCGCGATCGTCGGCGACAACACGGTCGAATATGGTATCGCAGTTCTGGAATCCTCGGGTATGCACCGGCACTACCAGCACACCTGGTTTGAACAGCGTGGTGTCCTCCACGATCAGCCCGTCGGCATCAGTGATGCACGACACTACCACATCGGTTTCCGCCATGAAATCGGCAATATTGTCGACGATGGTAAAGCGCACGTTGTCGTGCTCCGCGTATTCTTCCACGATGCGCTCTGCCTGATCCTTGTAGCGCATAAGGCGTATGTCAAGGCTGCGTCCGTGGTTGGTGGCGATCAGGCAGTCGAGCGTGGCACGCGCCATCGCCCCAAGACCGATAAACGAGTATACCGACGCCCGACTGTTGCGGAGTGTGGTTATGGCAAGTGCGGCCACGGCCCCGGTGCGCATCCCCGTTATCCAGTCGGCGTTCACAAGCGCTATCATATCGCCCGAGGCCGTGTCAAACATCATCAGCTCGCTTTTCAGAGCGGGATGAGCGCCTTTTATACGCGATACAACCTTACATCCGAAGCGACCGTATTCCTCAGGGAGCAGACATGGCATCGTGTTGATGAAATCGTTTCCGCGCGGATGTACCGACATCTTTGCCGGAAGCTGGCAGCGGTTTTTCATCATAAATGCCTCGCGCACCCAGTCGACACATTGCTGTGGGGTGATACCGAGGGCGGCGATCTCTTCGCCGGTGATTATTTTCATATTGTGGATATTTTTGAGGCTGACGCCCGACAGTGTGTCGTGCGACAGTCGCCAACTGTTTTTAAATGGATTTCAGTATCGAAATGAGTTGGTCGTTGTCCTGTGTGGATCGTACTGCAAGACGCACCAGATTCCGGTCGCCCATATTCTTTTTACGGGCACAGTTGCTTACGAACACATCATGGTCGAGCAATATGCGCGTCAGCTCCGTCGAGGTAAATCTGGCGGTGATCTCACAGAGGAAGTAATTGGCCTGCGAGGGCATTACGTGGAGATAAGGAATCTCCTGCAGCAGGGTATAGAAGCGCTCGCGCTCGGCTATGAATTTGCGGCATGCCTTCACATAGTCGGCCTCATATTTACCGTAGATCTGCATGTAGAACTCGGCGAATGAGTTGATGTTCCATATCGCCACATCCTTTTTCATCCGCGCTATGGTATCGGTGTCGGCTGATGCGAACACGCCGAGCCGCAGCCCGGGCACTCCGTAGCTCTTGCTTATCGACTTCATCACGCTCAGATTGGGATTGTCCGACAGAATGTCATTGTCGAGTAGGGAATTGTGCTCGAATCCGTCGGTAAAGTCGACAAAACTCTCGTCGACCAGCAGGCGGCATCCGCGTTCGCGGCACCATCCGGCGAGGCGCAGAACGTCGGCCACCGGAACGAAGTTGCCCGAAGGATTGTCGGGGTTGATGAGCAGCAGCAGGTCGAGATGTTTATCGCCGAAATATTCCATAAGGTCGTCGGCGGTGTAGCGGAAGTCGGGCTTATCCGATATGAACGGGATTATCTCGGCATTCGGCAGGCGGTTGGGGTATTCGTCGAACGTAGGGTAGATCACTCCTATGCGCTCGTGGGCATGGCTTTCGGCAAACGACTTGATCAGCTCCGCAGCACCGTTGCCCACGATTACGTATTCCTGGCGTATACCGAAATATTTGGCGGCCAGCAGCGAGTTGACATGCTGTCCCGAGGGGTATTCGGTGAGCAGTGTGGTGAAATTGGCCTTTATCTCGTCGATGAGCCGCTTGGGCGGGAAAAACGGATTGACCAGATAGCAGTAGTCGAGCAGCGACGGGAAACGCCAGTATCCGCCGTAGCGCTTGTGATATTCGTGATAGCGCACCTCGTCCTGCGAGAAAATCGCCGAGGCAATGTCAAGATCCTGAATATCGTCGATCTCATACCATTTTTCTGTAGTGATCGGGAGTGCCTTCAGCGTGGAGTCGTGGAGCATGGTGATTACGCGAAGCACCTGCTCATAGTACTCGTTGTTGCCCATCACCTTTGAGTAGGCGTCGAGAAACGGCACATATTCGTTGCGCGAGAAGTCGCGCGAGAATTTGTAGATGTTGACCGTCTTGTAGTAGACATCGACATCCTCGTAGCGGAAAGCCTGCTTGGGCACGAAGTTGACTATGTTGCGGTCGGCGTCGATCGTTACCATTGTGCCGTCCATCCATGTCTCATATTTTGCCACGAGAGCGATATTCGGATCGGGATGGTTCACGATCATTTCGAGCATGCTGTCTTCGAATATCAGATCCGATTCCAGAAGCAGTGTGTCGTCCTCGCAGAGTTTTTCTTTCGCCAGAGCGAGTGAATAGATGTTGTTGGTCTTGTCGTAGATGGGATTGTCGATATATTCAATATTGATTACCCCTTTGTAACGGTCACCTATGTATTCCTTAAGCCGTTCGCCCTGATACCCTACTACGAGTACCAGGCGCGAAAGATTGAGGTGCGACAGTTGTGTGATCACACGGTCGATGAGCCTGACGCCGTTTACCTCGACCATGCATTTTGTATGGCCTTTTGTAAGGTCGCCCAGACGGCGTCCCATTCCGGCCACTAAAATTATTGCTTGCACAGTATGTTGTTGGAATGGATGTTTCTATGTTGCGATATATGTGCTTATTCGCACAGGCGTATTACCCTGATTCCTGTAGCCGATCGGTTTTTACGGAAGTAGTCGGCGAGGGGTGCAGGATCGATTACGACCTTTCCGGCCGACGACGACGCGTGCATCAGGTGGGGCACTCCGTTGTTGTCGAAGGTGACAATGCCCATGTGCTGCACGTCGAGACCCTGTATTTTTGTCGTAATGGCTATGATGTCGCCCTCACGCAGTTGTGCGGTCACTCCTTTGCTCCCCACGCGTGAGCTCTTTATATAGGGAAAGCGGTGGTTGCGGTACCCGAACTCCAGATTGCGTATCCCGGCAAGATTCGCGGAATCGTTCAGTGCCGGATATTTGTCGCGATGGGCGCTGATGAAGTCGAGCGATTTCACGGTATATTCGGCTTCACTGAAACTATTGGTAGCTTCCTTTAGGTTGCCGCGGTGCACATTGTCGAGAATCCATGCGCTTATGTAGTGAAGGCGCGAAGCATATCCGTTGACTTCGCCTCCGGAATAGCGCATCCGTCTCAGATTATATATGAAATCGCGCCATGAGGTACGCCCCTCGCCCAAAGTATAGGCAAGAGCCGCTACATTGTCGATGAATGTCGTGCAATCAACCTCGTCCATGTTTATGGTCAGCTCTTCCGGGTCACCTTCGAGGGTGCCGGCCACGTAAGGGGTACCTATAAACATTTTTGCTATATATGCGACGCGCGCTTCCGGGCGTGCGTCGCCGGCTTTTTCAGCTGTTTCGATTAATATATTGTTTATGCGTACGGTATCAGATGCTTCGTTTTTGAAACGTACACCCGGCGTGGCTGCATGTATGCCACACCATAACAGCAATACGGTGCATATTGATATGAGTCTTCTTTTCATTGCGGCAGAGGGTATGTTGGTGTTGAAATATATGCTTTGCACAAAAATATAAAAAATCCCGCATATTCATGTCAGAATGGTCTGTCAAATTGGCAATGAGTAGGGTACTGCCGATTTTGTATTTGTGAATGAATGTTAAAGTATGATTTGTATTTTGGTGATTTGCAGATGAGTGGTTTTGTAGCTATGTTTTACAACATAAATTTCTTGTTGAAAAATTTGGAGGGGATGTGGAAAGTGACTAACTTTGCACTCGCTTTTG
>JAHZGZ010000067.1 GCA_019420545.1 Bacteroidales bacterium
GAAGTGCCAGCCTTGATAACCACATCAGTACCCTCGAGCTCGTACATATCAGGATCGGGAGCGACAAACGCGCGGTTATACTTCTTATTATAGGCATCAAGAAGCTCGGGAGCCGCTTTCACAGTAATATGCACATCGGTAGTTGCCTTTCCGGTAGAGGTAACAGTAAGAGCCGTGCTCGACTGACCATCACAAAGGAACTTCACCACAGGAGAATTCTCGGTACCGGTAAAGAGCACACGGTCGCCGAAATTATCGCCCTCGTGGGAGCAGGCGGTAAGGGCCACCATGGCCCCTACTGCGAGATATGATAAGAATTTAGTTTTCATTGATTAATCAAATTAATCTGTTAGAGAGCATAAATTGAGAAGTTAGTAGCAGCAACCCAGATATAATTCGAAGGATGAGCAGTCATCTTAATATAACGGGCCTCAACAGGTGCATAGAAAGCTACTACCTGATTACCAAAAGGCAGACTACCAAGATTAGTCCAAGCATTACCGTCAGAACTTATTTCAAAAGTAGTTCCTGTCTGGAACAAAGAGTAGTCAAGCTGATTATAAAAACCATAGCAACAGATACCATCGAATTTATACATCTTACCAAGATCAACCTGAACATAACCGCCATCATAATAATATCCGTTGGTATAACCTCCAGTCTGATTAATAGCGGCATACCAACTCGTATCATTTTCAGATGCATTACCGCCAACAATAGCGCTCCATCCCGAACGCTGAGAGGCGGGAACAACAGTTCCTGTAGGTGAACCATTCATATTGAGCATCTCCTCGCTCACAGTGAATGAAACGTAGGAAACATTGGATGCACTTACAGCAATACGAGCGGATCCCTTGATAACCGAAGCAAGGCGGATAGGAAGAAGATAGCTTGAGCCGACTTTCAGTTGAGAAATGAGCTGGGCATCATTCTTTATCGCAAAAGATACAGGCACATCGGACGAGGTGTTCCCGACAGCAATAGTTGGCTCATCATCGACAAGAGAAACAAGGCCGTCGGGAAGAGCCATATATTCTGTTTCGTTCTCGGCATTATATACGTCGATAAGGGAGTTGTCGATAGCGAATTTTACCGTCAGCTCTTCTCCGGCACGTACACGCGAACGGGGAGCGACATTCCAGGTAATATCGGGGAGCTTTACATCACCGGTAGGGATCTTAACGATTTTATAGGAATCATTATTAGTCGGTGCGAGCACGACCTGACCATCCACACCTTCGAAGCCCGGGGTGTATGCCTCGTCGTCGTCACTGCAAGAGGTGAAACCGGCTGCAAGAGCAAGCACACCGACAGCTGTAAAGAATTTATATAGTTTCATATTCTACAGTCAATTAATAGATGGCGGGATTACATATCTGGATACAGTCTCGGAAGCGAGCATAAGGGAAGGGATTGAGAGCGGTAACATTATAATCCTGATTCAGGATAAAGCCACCGAAGCCACCCTTTTTACCACCATTGGCAGGTTTATAGCGAGCCCAGTCATAGAGACGGCCCTCCTTGGTATAATAGTTACCCACAGCACGACTTGTGACGGCAGGATCATTGGCCCAGTCCTCACCGACCGACATGCAATGCACGACTTTTTCGGCAGGGTAATATGGACGACTGATTATACCATTGTAATCCTGGGAGAGGAAATAGTTGATATAATCGGCATAGCCATAACGTCCGTTGGCAGCATCCATAGTACTGGAGTTGGAAGGATCCTGACCATAAGCGTCAATACAGAGAAGTTTCTCACATATTCCGGGCTTCTGAGCCACGGCAGTACCGTAACGGGCTTCAATAAGGGCATAGCGCTCTTCCTTGGTGATCTCTGGGTTGGGGCCAAGATACTTCGCACACTCCATAAACATGGTGTAAAACAGGGCACCCTGCACGGGGTCACCTTCCGGCTCGAAGTCGATATCAAATCCGTCAAGATCATTATAGATAACTTCGTCGACATAATGAAGGGCCATTTCCTTCATTACCTCATGCTTCTCGGCAGTTGCTTCTGCCGAAGTAATTTCACCAGCTTCTTCGCGGGCGAGGACATCAAGCCAATGCTTCTTGTGAGGAAGTGCTTCGTCAACCTTATTGATACGGCAGATATCAACGGTCATGAAACGTATGCCTTTCTTTGACTGGCATTCGCGCATCTCAGCTACGTCAACCGGATGGCTCGGGATACCGCCCCAAAGAGAGATAATATCAACAGAGTCGGGCAGCCCGGCAAAACGAGCGTTCATTGAACCCATACCTCCGTAACCACTGAACCATCCGAAAGCAATTTCATGGTCAGTCTGCTTGTATTCGCGGAGATTCTGATAGTATAGCTCCGAAATTACCGGCGGCTGTACAATCTCATGCCCCTGATCCTTCACAGTCTCAATATCGGTATCGCAAGATGTTGCGAAAGCACCGAGAGCGAGGACGGGGAGAATGAATTTATATGATTTCATTGTTGTTTCAGAGTAAATTAAAGGGATGATGATTATTTAACGTCCCACCAAAGGTGAGTACCGGCATTGTCAGCGCCACCGAGGAGACGAACAGCTTCTGCAACGTTGGCAGAGTTATTAGAATACTCGGAAGAGGGGAAACGGAGACGACGGATAATATCGTTGTCAGCAACCTCGCTTGTATGGGAGTATGTCTCTATGCGTACCCAACCCGGATAACCGGTACGGCGGATTTCGCTCCAAGCCTCCATGCCATCGGGGAAGAGGGCAAGCCACTTCTGAGTGATAATCTGCTCAAGCTGTTTTTCATCCGACGCTTCTTCGTCGAACTTGGGAGATACTTGTGAAAGCATTGAACCAACAGATACCGTACGTTCGTTATCGGTTGCAGTACGAGTGTTCGGATCACTCCATGATGCAAGAGGCAGAGCCTCGCTCTGAAGGTATGCATCAATCTTATCGGTCGATACACCTGCGCTTTCCATGGAAGCACGTACGCCCTTCTCGTAGAGATCCTTCACAGTACCGTTGCCGATACCCAGACGAAGCTTGGCCTCAGCCTGCAGGAAGTATGCCTCAGCATGTTTCATCCAGGAGATATCACCATACTGACCGATATTCACACCTGAAGCTTTAGTTTCAAGCGTACCGTAAGGAGTGTCCATTCCATTGCGGGCACCACGATAAACACCATCCGCATTCTTTGTGAAATACTTCTCCATACGAGGATCATCATATCCATTCATATAGCAGTCGATAGTAGCGCTTATACGCTGGTCGGGCCACGACTGTGTAGTTTCCCACAAAGGATTGGTAAAGATGGCATCATCGGCGATAGCGCTCATAAGGCCATGCACCTCGTTGATTGCAGCGGTAGCCTGCTGGGTAGCAAGAGTCTTATCGACATAGCTTACACGCATGGCAAGGCGCAAACGAAGAGTATTGGCAAACTTAATCCAGCGGGCCACATCACCCTCGTATACTCGGTCGTAACGTGCCATATAAGGTTTACCGGGGTTACCGTCGACGTAATCACTAAGTACAGTGATAGCTTCGTCGAGTTCATTAAAGAAAGAGTTGTAGACATCTTTCTGCGAATCGTAACCAACCTGAATACCGGAACCGAATTTGGAATAAACAATGGGACCATATTTGTCGGTGATGCGGTGCATACCGAATACACGTAGCACGGTTGCCATTGCCCGGTCAACAGAATTTTCATCTACGGCCGCACATATCTGACGATAAGGCTCCATGATTTTGGTGTTTGCGAATTCGAAAGGAGCATCATACCAGTGAGGCACCATATAATAATGATCATGGTGTACTGCACCGATATCATATGACGGCTTGATGTTTGCAAAGAAACCAGAGAAAAGGTCGGCGGTCAGCGACTGGGTACGCTGATACACACCATTTCCGTTCTCATCGTTTACGATGAAGATGCCGCGTTGCATGTTGGCATAGTTGGAGCCGGTAAGGAGGTTGTCCTGCAACATTTCTTCCGGAGTCACCTCGTTGGGATTGGTATTCCAATCGTTGAAAGAGTCCGTGCAAGAGCTTAAAGCCACTCCGGCCAACACACTGCAAAGAACGGCGGGAAAAATCTTATTATTCATATTGTAAATTGCTGTGTGAAGAGGTTAGAAGGTAACTTTAACAGAGAAACCGAGCTGACGCATGGAGGGGAGCATGAAGTAGTCCATACCTGCCATACCCATTGAGGTCGAACCGGTAAGCTCGGGGTCGAATGGAGCCTTCTTGTAGAAGAAGAAGAGGTTGCGGCCAGTGAACGATACGTTGAGACCCTCCATCCAGTCGACCCACTTGTGAATGGGTACATCGTAGCCGGCAGTAAGTTCGCCGAGGCGCACGTTGGTAGCGGAGTAAACGTAGTTTTCACCGATGTTATTACCTGCAAACTTCAGATACTTCTCAGCAGCAGGCACCTTGACACCATTGATCATCACGCCATTGTTGTCACGGGCAACTGCCGATGTAAGCGAAGTACCATATACATCCATATAGGCCTGAGTC
>JAHZGZ010000068.1 GCA_019420545.1 Bacteroidales bacterium
TTATCCGCTCCATTAGCATTGCCATTCATATAAATACCGGTGGAATATAATGATGCAGGCAATTTGATATCCTTGTATTCAAGCCTGTTATCGGCATTTAAGCGAAATACGAAAAATTGAGAGCCGACTGTAAGACCCGAATAATCTCCAAATCGCTTAAACCTCACATCGCCATAAAATACCCAGCTTCCATAAGAAACCGGACTTATGGTATTGGCATCAAAATCAATATTGTATACATTTACCCGGTTCTCCGAAGGCTGCCATGTAGCCAGAACCGTATCGTTCATCGGCATAATAGCTGTGCACACTCTATCGCTCAGCTTGGCATACTTCGTGAAATCGTTGATACGCTGCGACTTGTTGATACAATACAGACCCGTGTCGGTGCTTATCACCACATGCTCGCCTACAGTTGTGGCGCCATAAACCGGGAAGCTGAAGATACCCGATTCCTTCACGGCATTTCTTGTGAGATCATATCTCACGAGGCCGAAACCGGTAGCCACATACATCTCGTCACCGTCAAACGATATATTGTTGACAGTCTTGTCCGACACATACTGCGCATCCTTGATATCACTGAGATTGACTATACGGCCGTCATCATATACTACATCCATGTTACTGTTGTCATACACAGTCACGATATAGTCCCTGTCATAATTACGATAGATAGCGCTCACATTCACATCCGACAGTCCGTTGCTGAGATTATACGAGTACATCTCGTCCAACTCCTTGTTATAGTGAAACAGCGAGCCGCCACCGCAGAAATACACCCTCGATTTGGTATCAAGGATATCCGCACGGTCAATGCCATAGTTACTATATACCTCCCATGAACCCACGGCATGTTGTGCCGAAAGTTTCATTGAAAATACAGAAACAAAAGAGAGCAATATAAGGAAATATCTATACATATCTGGTAATTACTTTTTTATTGCAAAGAGAGTAGGGGTGATGATGGTAAAAGATTCAATTTATATTCCCGACAGATACTCTGCCAGCTTTTTCACGGCACGCCCTCTATGGCTGATCGCATTCTTTTCTTCGTCAGTCATCTGGGCGAAAGTACGATCCGAACCTTCGGGCTTGAACACCGGATCATATCCGAAGCCAGAATCACCGAAACGCTCGCAGGTAATTTCTCCATCCACAATCCCATTAAATAGCACAGGTTCACTATCACCCGCCATCAATGCGATCACTGTACGGAAACGCGCCCTTCTGTCATCTGCTTTTTCAAGATTTTTCAAAAGAAGAGCCACATTCGCTGCCGAGTCATGTCCCGGACCCGCATACCGCGCCGAATACACTCCGGGAGCACCGTCGAGTGCATCGACCTCCAGACCCGTATCGTCGGCAAAACAGTCATAACCATAGCGTTGCTTTATCCACTCAGCCTTGAGCAATGCATTGCCGTCAAGTGTATCGGCCGTCTCCGGAATGTCGTCATGACACCCTATATCAGAGAGAGAAAGCACATTGATACCTGTTCCTTGAAGTATCTCACGCACCTCCTTTAGTTTATGGGCATTATTGGTAGCAAACACTATCTGTTTCATACCGATAATAACGCGACACTTCAACCGTTTATTGCATTCATACCTATTATTAAAACCATCAAGAATTCATCACATAGTTTAGCACATTCTCATCTTTGAATGTCTTATTTATATATGGTATGTATTAACTGTAAAATCAATACATCCTCATAAATCGCACATTCACTATCAATAAACAACCAATCCAACCGTTAAATCAATTATGAAGAAAGTTTTACTTTCATTCCTCTTCACTCTCTTCATCACATGCGTAGCAAAAGCCGACGAAGTAGTCGTTGTATTTGCCGGTTATGACTACCAGGGCGACGTAACCAATAAAGTAGAATTTCCCGATGGATCTACAACTACATCAATCAACGACAAAGACTTTGTAGTACCCAATGTATGTACATTCGCATTCTACAAAACCAATTCTGCGACCGGTGATTCATATATTAATCCCGAAGGTCAGACTCCTCATCTTCAGTGGGCAAAACAGACCATGCTCAATATATCACCGGTAAAAGGTGTTACTATTACCAAAGTAACATTCGCATGCACAACCACCGGTTATACACAAAATCTTGGAATAGATTATCCTGAAAACTTAGGCGAATGTGTAGCCGATGGGACTAACCCATATTGGACAGGCTCCGCTACAAGCGATTTCGGACTAAATTTTACTCCTAAAAAATCCAATCCTATGCGCTTCTCCCACATGATTATCGAGTACACCTCTCAGTCAAGTGCCATCGATTCCATTGCAACCGATGAGAATGCACCAGTAAAGTATTTCAATCTCAATGGTGTCGAAATATCTGAACCTGCCAATGCCGGCGTTTATATCCGTCAGCAAGGGGCCACAACCACCAAAATCATAAATTAATCTTATACTGCACTAACCGGCTCACAAGCGGGTTTACGGCTGCACGGCTGTAAGCCCGCTTGTCTATTATATCGTTCAAATCTTCTAATTTTACAATATTTAACATTTTAATACATTCAAATATTTTTATAAATCCGTTCCTTTGCAAAGTTTTTTAATAACTAAATCAAAATTAATTCAAATCATTACTTTATGAAGAAAGTTTTACTCAGTATTCTGTGCGCTATCACATTCACTTGCATGGCCAAGGCCGAATCAGTTGTTGCAATCTTCGGCGGCTACAACTACACCGGCAGCGTTACCGACCAGATCAAATTCTCCGAAGGCAATGAAACTATCGATGGTGAGGAACTGGCTATTTCCGATCTTTTTACAATGGCCTTTTATCAGAGCAATAAAGCCTACAAAACATATATCAGTACCGACCCTGCATGTTTGTTTTGGGCGAGAGGTACAATGATGGAACTATCCCTTAAAAAAGGTGTAGTTATTAATAAACTAACCATAGTTTGTACCTCGGATTCTGAACCTGTGGAATTAACCGATTACAATGGATACGGTACCCTGACAACAAGTGGAAAAAATATTATATGGGAGTGTACCAACAAGAAAGGAACTACAATAGATTTTGGCAGTGACAGCGGCAAAAGTATGCAAGTCGCCTACATCGAGTTTGAATACACCAAGCAGTCAAGTGCCATCGATTCTGTTATCGCCGACTCCAACGCTCCCGTAGAATACTTCAATCTCCTTGGCGCAAAGGTTGCCAATCCTAAAAAGGGCGGCGTCTACATCCGTCGTCAGGGCAAGACAGTCTCAAAAGTCATCCTCTGATAGAATCCGTCCGACGGATCAACCATCCGCCGCTAAAGCATAAAAAACTTCGCGTCACATATGGAATGGCGCGAAGTTTTTTTATTATAATAAATCGAGAGCCTGTTTTGTCTATGCCACGGCATTCATGCCGTAACTATATCGCTTATCCTACCACGATATTCACAATCTTGCCCGGCACTACAATGATCTTGCGCACCTGCTTGCCATCGATCCACTTGACCGCTCCTTCATTCTCAAGAGCTATCTTTTCAATCTCCTCACGCGGAGCGTCGGCTGCCACCTGGATATTATAGCGCGCTTTGCCGTTGAAGCTTACAGCCATGTTGACTGTCGATTCAACCAGGTACTCTTCGTTATGTACGGGCCACTTGGCGTCGCACACCGTTGTATCATGCCCAAGCACATGCCACAGTTCTTCGGCGATATGCGGCGCAAACGGAGCAATAAGTATGGTAAGAGGCTCAAGCACCTCGCTGCTGTGACATTTGAGCTGTGTAAGCTCGTTTACGCATATCATGAACGCCGCTACCGAAGTATTGTAGCTGAACGTCTCGATATCGGCCGTAACCTTCTTTATCAGCTTGTGCACGGCCTTCAGGGCCTCTTTCGATGCGGGCTCGTCGTTTACGAGCAGATTGTCGCCCTTATAGAACAGCCCCCAGAGTTTCTTCAGGAAGCGGTTCACACCGTCGATACCGTTGGTATCCCAGGGCTTGCTTGCCTCGATCGGGCCGAGGAACATCTCATACAGGCGCAGTGTGTCGGCACCGTAGCGTTCCACTATATCGTCGGGATTCACCACGTTGAACATCGATTTCGACATCTTCTCGACAGCATAGCCACACACATACTTTCCATCCTCGAGTATGAACTCTGCATCCTTGAACTCCGGACGCCATGCGCGGAACTTGTCGGTGTCGAGTACATCGTTGCTCACGATATTCACGTCGACATGTATCGGGGTAGTGTCATATTCCTTGCGCAGACCGGCCGACACATAGGTATTGGTGTCCTTGATGCGGTACACGAAGTTGCTCCTCCCCTGTATCATACCCTGGTTAACGAGCTTGCGGAACGGCTCTTCGCGGCATACAACGCCGAGGTCATAGAGGAACTTGTTCCAAAAACGGCTGTAGATCAGATGACCGGTAGCATGCTCCGTACCGCCTATATAAAGATCCACATCCTGCCAGTAATCGTCAGCCTCCTTGCTTACGAGGGCATTGTCGTTCTTCGGATCCATATAGCGCAGATAGTAGGCGCTCGATCCGGCGAAGCCGGGCATCGTGTTAAGTTCGAGAGGATACCCTTCGTCGGTCTTCCAGTTCTTGGCACGGCCT
>JAHZGZ010000069.1 GCA_019420545.1 Bacteroidales bacterium
AATGACTTTAGTGACCTTAATCTTTTTCTCTGTGCTCTCTGTGTACTCTGTGCGGATTAATAGCGATCAGAAGAGGCTCCAGGAGACGGTGAGGCCGGCCATTACGATGGCTACCATCGACATGAGCTTGATGAGGATGTTGAGGCTGGGGCCGGAGGTGTCCTTGAAGGGGTCGCCTACGGTGTCGCCTACGACAGTGGCTTTGTGTACTTCGCTACCCTTGCCGCCGAAGTTGCCCTCCTCGACATATTTCTTGGCATTGTCCCATGCGCCGCCGGCGTTGGCCATGAATATGGCAAGCACGAAGCCAGCGCCGAGGCCGCCTACAAGCAGACCGATGACACCGGGCACGCCGAACACAAGGCCGGTGACGATAGGTGCAATGATGGCAAGGAGCGACGGGAATACCATCTCACGCTGCGCGCCCTTGGTAGAGATCTGTACGCAGCGGGCATAGTCGGGCTCGGCTTCGCCCGAGAGGATGCCCTTGATCTCGCGGAACTGACGGCGCACCTCCTCGACCATGTGGGCGGCGGCACGGCCTACGGCGTTCATGGTCAGACCGCAGAACAGGAATGCCATCATCGAGCCGATGAAGATGCCGGAAAGCACCTTGGGATTCATGAGGTTGACGTCGAAATATGTCATGAAGTCGGTAAACGACGCGTCGTGAAGCCTGACGGTTATATTGCCCGGGAGAGCCAGGAACTCCTCGCCAAGGCGCGCCATGCCTATGCGTATCTCCTCGACATATGAGGCGAGGAGCGCCAGTCCGGTGAGAGCTGCCGAGCCTATGGCGAATCCTTTGCCGGTAGCGGCAGTGGTGTTGCCCAGCGAGTCGAGGGCGTCGGTGCGGCGGCGCACTTCCTCGCCGAGACCGCTCATCTCGGCGTTGCCTCCGGCATTGTCGGCGATGGGGCCGTAGGCGTCGGTGGCAAGTGTGATACCGAGTGTCGACAGCATACCTACGGCGGCGATGCCTATGCCGTAGAGACCCATGCTGATATTGGTCATGTCAAAGCCCGATGCAAACCAGTACGACAGGATGATACCGGCCACGACGGCGAGTACGGGTATGGCGGTAGACACCATGCCGAGGCCCACTCCGGAGATGATGACGGTGGCGGGGCCGGTCTTGCCGCTTTCCGACAGGCGGCGTGTGGGGCTGTAAGACTGCGACGTATAGTATTCGGTGGAGCGGCCTATGACGATGCCGACAATCAGGCCTACCACCACGGCCATACCGATCCAGAACCAGTTGGTGAGCTGAAGCAGCCAGAGTATGAGGAATGTAGCGCCGACAATGAGTATCGAGCTGAGATTGGTGCCGAACGACAGAGCGCCGAGCAGACTGCGCATGTCGGCATTCTCTTTTGTGCGCACCGAGAAGATGCCGACAATCGACAGCAGACAGCCCACGGCGGCGATAAGCATCGGGGCGATCACGGCACGCATCTGCATGTCGACATCGCCCGAGGCGATAAACGCGGCGGCACCGAGAGCCGAGGTGGCGAGTATCGAGCCGCAGTATGATTCATATAGGTCCGCACCCATGCCGGCCACGTCGCCCACGTTGTCGCCCACGTTGTCGGCGATGGTGGCGGGGTTGCGGGGATCGTCCTCGGGGATTCCGGCCTCGACCTTGCCCACGAGGTCGGCACCTACGTCGGCAGCCTTGGTGTATATACCACCGCCCACACGGGCGAAGAGCGCCTGGGTAGAGGCACCCATGCCGAATGTAAGCATGGTGGTGGTGATCATGCAGAGCTTGGCCGTGGGAGCGTCGCCGGGATTGATATCGACACACCAGTTCAGCAGCATGTACCAGAAAGCGATATCAAGCAGCCCGAGACCCACTACCACCAGCCCCATCACGGCGCCGGAACGGAATGCGATGCGCAGACCGCCGTTGAGCGACTTGCGCGCGGCATTGGCGGTACGGGCCGAGGCATATGTGGCCGTCTTCATGCCGAGAAATCCCGACAGGCCGGAGAAGAATCCGCCGGTAAGGAACGCCACGGGCACCCAGGGGTTCTGCAGATTGAAGCCGTAAGCCATTATTGAAAACAGGATTACCAGCCCAAGGAACACCAGCCCGACGATACGGTACTGCTGGCGCAGATAGGACATGGCACCCTGACGCACATAGCGGGCGATTTTTTGCATAGTTTCGGTACCCTCGCTTTCGCCAAGCATCTGGCGGTAGAAATACCAGGCCAGCAACAGCGCAACAACAGAGGCACCGGGGACAATCCAGAAAAGTGTACTCTCCATGAATCTTCAGATTTAAAATTAATAAATAGTTGGTTATAAGCATTGTGCATACGGAGAGGAGGAACAAAAAGCATGTAATCCACCCCGAAGTAAATCCACCCGGAATTTACCGGAATCGCTTCCGAGAGTTCCAAAAATCGATTCGATAATCATGCATGATGTTGTAAAAACACATCTTGCATTATCTTATGCAAAGATAGCATAAAATCATAAAAAGGTCAGTCTGCAAAGGGTTGCTTTAAAACCGTGTTTAACAACACAGTTTTCATGCAAAATACGGACAGAAATGGCATGTTTGATCGCGGCGGGCTAAAGCCCCGCCCTCCCAGTCAAAAAACTATGTAGGAGACGCGGTTTCCTAACCGCGTTAACACACATTATGGAAGGGAAAATTCACACAGATACCACAGAGCGCACAGAGAGCAGCCGGAAATGAGGGCCCAGATCGCGCTGTACGCGCGTTGTTAACGCGCTTGAAAAGCGCGTCTCCTACAGACACGCAAGATAGTACAGGCCATCGCGGCGGCCTAAAGTGCCGCCCTCCCAGTCAGTGTTGATGCAGGGGCGACGGAGTAAAAAGTTGCAATTGCCGGGCCAAGGGCGTATCAGTCCTCGCTGTAGTGGCGGAGCACGCGGCGGTAGGAATTGAATATCTTAGACGTGGAAACGAAGCCAATGTAGCGGCCCTCTTCCACTACCGGGAGATTCCAGGCGCCGGTGCGGTCGAACGTCTTCATCACGCTTTCCATGGTGTCACCGATCTGGATAGTGGCCGGAGGAGTGGTCATGAACTTGCTGACATACATTTTCTTGTAGAGATCGGGGCGGAACATGATAGTTCGGATATCTTGTAGGATTAGAGTGCCAATAA
>JAHZGZ010000007.1 GCA_019420545.1 Bacteroidales bacterium
GAGGCATTCGAGATCGAGAACGAGCGCCGCTACGCCATGTGTGCCGCGGCATTCATCCTTACTGTGATCGGAATGACCCTCTCGTCGAAAAAAGTAAAGGGGGGCATGGGTATCAATATCGGTATCGGACTGGTGCTGAGCTTCAGCTATATCCTTTTCATGACGGTGACTTCCACGTTTGCCATTTCGGGCTATACCTCTCCGTTTGTGGCCATGTGGATCCCCAACATGCTCTATATCGTAATCGCTATTGTCCTCTACCGCCGCGCCTCGGCAGGTTAAATCAGAGGATAAACAAGCCCTAAATTATTGAAAGGCGGCGCTTCAGATCACCGGATATGCATTATATCGGTGGACTGAAGCGCCGCCCTGCTATTTCGGGTAGTGATGATACATCAGTGGATCAGATGCGGTCGAGGACTGTTGCGATGAGATCGCGGACGGCAGTCTTGTAGTTGGGGGTAGCCTGGGTGGAGACACGGTTGGCGATGATGGAGCAGACGGTCATGGCACGGTGTCCCATGAGCAGGGCGAGGCCCTGGAGAGGTGCCGATTCCATTTCATAGTTGGTGACCGGCTCGCCGTGGTAGCGGAACGCCTCGATGCGGCTGTTGAGGTCGGGATTAGCCAGCGGTAGACGCAGCTCGCGGCCCTGAGGGCCGTAGAAGCCCACGGCCGAGATTGTGTGGCCGCGTACCATGTCGTCGCGTCCTATCTGCTCTACAAGTTCTTTGTCGGCCGGAACTACGTAAGGAGCTGCCCATAGAGGATTCCAGTCGACAAACTCGCAGAATGCGCGCTCATAGTCGAGGTCGGCCACACGGTTGCGGCCGGCATAGTAGTTGAGTACGCCGTCGAAGCCGATGGAGTGGGCGGCGATAACCGGAGTGCCTACGATCAGCTCGGGTTGCAGGGCGCCCGAGGTGCCGATGCGCACAAGGGTGAGGGTGCGGTGCTCCGGCTTCACCTCGCGGGTGGCGAAGTCGATGTTGGCAAGTGCATCGAGCTCGTTGAGCACGATGTCGATATTGTCGGGACCAATGCCGTGGCTAAGACACATGATGGGCTTCCCCTTGTAGGTGCCACCGATGGTGTGGAACTCGCGCGATGATACTTCGAATGTCCTGGTGTCGAAGAACGAGGCCACCATGTCGACTCGGCCCGGATCGCCTACGAGGATGATGCGGTCGGTAATCTGTTCGGGGCGCAGGTGGAGGTGGAATATAGAGCCGTCGGGGTTGATTATCATCTCGGAGGCTCCGATAGTGCGATGTGCTGTCATATTATAGTTGAATTTTGGAGTTTTAAGTATAACGCGCGGGAGGTGTAAAGAGATTGATGCGCGTGATAAGGTTGCTGATTCCGGGGGATGCGTGAATCATCGTGCGGGACGGTATTTGCCGCCGGGATAGGTGATGATGTGGCCGCCGAATTCGAGCGACATGAGTATCGCCATAAGGCGCGATACAGGTATCGACAGATCGACACACATCTGGTTGAGGGTGCCTTCCCCGTTGGTGTGCAGGTAAGTGATGATGCTCTCTTCTTCGGGTGAGAGCAGGGGCAGCTCGGGCTGTACGGCTTCGTCGGGTGCACGGAGCGCTTCCCATCCCATGACGGAGAGAAGATCGTCGGCACAGGTGATGAGTGCGGCCTGATTGCGCGCGATCAGCGCGTTACATCCTCGGCTATAAGTGTCGGAAATGCGTCCGGGGAGGGCCATCACGTCGCGTGAGTACGACATGGCGAGCGATGCCGTGGCCAGTGCGCCGCCGCGTTCGGCCGACTCGGCCACCACAACACAGTCGGCCAGTCCGGCCACGATGCGGTTGCGGGCGATGAAATTGCCCCGGTGCAGCGCATCCTGCGATGCGTATTCGGTGAGGAGCATGCCTCTATTGTGCAGCATGTCGGCAGCTATGGAGCGATGGGCGGCGGGATAGAGGGTGTTCAGTCCGTGGGCGAGCGTTCCGATAGTGGGCAGTCCGGCTTTGAGTGCCGCACGGTGTGCGGCGACGTCGATACCGTAGGCGAGGCCGCTGACAATCACGGTGTCAGGCCCGAGCTTCACGGCAAGGTCGCTGACCAGAGATTCCACGAACGAGATGCCGTAGGGGGTGGCGCGCCGTGTACCTACGATGCTTATTATCCTGCTGGCGTTGAGGTCGGTATCGCCGAGGGCATAGAGGAGGAGGGGAGCGTCCTCGCATTCCGCAAGCCGTGCAGGATAGGTGTCGTCGGTAAAATAGATGGCACGCACACGCGATCGCGTGATGAAGTCGATCTCGGTCAGTGCCGTGTCAAGCAGCGACCGCCTGTAGCTGTCGGCGGCGAGGGCCGATGGAAGTTCTGGCAGTCGTGCGGCGAGATCGCGCGCCGGGAGTGTGAAAAAGATCTCCTCGGAGTTGACGCGTTCCAGTATTCTCTCGGCAATTGCGCAGTTTATCCCCTTTATGCGGCTGAAAGCTATGCGGTATTTTACGTTTTCGTCCATGGAGGGAGAGATTTGGGCAGATGGATCAAAGATATGCCTTGAAATACTCGGCAAGCTCATCGCCGCGGGTAAGTTTGCCCCCTACAGTTGCGACACAGCTTACCTTGCCAGACACTACGAGCTCTCCACCGGCATTGTATATGTCCTGAAGGAAGATGAAACGCGCGCCTTTGCGGGCGATGTTAAGGCAGCTTGTGAAGCGCTCCCCGAGATGGAGAGGGGTGCGGTAGTCGATCTCCACGCGGTTGAGCACCGGATCGACGCCGTTGGCGTGCATCTGTGCGAACGACATGCCTGCATACTCGCAGAACTCATGGCGCGTGTGCTCGAAATAGTGGAGATATATGGCATTGTTTACGATGCCTTCGGCGTCGACTTCATAGTCGCGCACTTTCATCGGCAGGGTGAATATATACTTCTGTTGCATTTCGCTTTTTGTGTTGTCGGCGTAAATTTAGCGAAAATACACGATATGTTCACATTCTATAAGTTTTATTCAGCAGAGCAGGGGCAACTATGATGGATAACAAGGTGTTTTAATGATGGTAGAAGTTGTTAGATACTGTGAAAGCAGGACACAGCATGAGTCCTGCGGCCAACAGCGCGGCGGTCATTAACCCTGCCGCCACGGTCTGCAATTTCAGCCACAGGGCCACTGAAAATATGGTAATTCACCGGCATATATCTGATTGGAAGATATGTGCCGGTGCTTTTTTACCAGGCTATTAGGTATGGTTTTATACCGATCTTCCAGACCGTCCTTTTTAATGAGGGTTATTTTGTATCGGGATATATTGTGACCGTAAGTGGGGCGAGAGGAAAGCCGTTGGCTATGGGGGTCACCGTGATAAACGCGGGCAGCGATAGTGGAGTAAGCATGCGCACGGTCACGGGGATCTCGCCTTCGTCACCGGGCTTCAGGAGATAGCGCTCGGGGAGGTCGAGAATATATTCCGGCGCCTCAAGGGTGCCCGGGGTAGAGGATCCAGGAGACTTCACGTCGAACGTGAGATGAAGAGTCGCGTCGGAATTGTTGGCGAAAGTAAGGGCTTGGGTCTTTGATGTTGCCGGTGCTACCGTTCCGAAATTGAGCACTTTGTAGCTCATCAGCAGCCCGTGGCCGTAGTCGTAGCGGTATTTTTCGGAGAGTGGATGAGTTCCCGGAGTAACATCGCCTTTTACCCATATGCGGTTGTAGCGGTTTCCGTTGGAGAACACCACGACCTCTTTGCTGAAGTGCCCCGGGCGATAGTCGGGGTCGAATGTCACGTCGACGTAGCCCTTGCGACCGGGGAGCACGGGGCGTTTCGATACCTCGGCATGCACGCAGCTGCATCCTGCGCGGGCACGGATGAGGGTCACAGTGTCGCGGCCTGTATTCGTGAACACAAAGCGGTGTGTCACCTTGCCGTCGGTTTCGCCTATCGTGCCGAAATTGTGGATTTTTTCGGTGAAGCGTACCGATTCGTTGACTGTCTGGGCAATGGAGACAGGGGCCGCGATTATGGCGGCTATGGCGGGGATAAGTATTTTCTTTAGGATGGCAATCATATGGCTGTTGCTTTAGCTGAGGAGGATACGGAGCGCGAAGCTGAAGCTTCGGAGCGCAGACAAAGATTCTTTCGAGAAGAACGGAGAAAGGGAGCAGAACCCGGGATTAAGCCGGACGCTGCTCCCTTTTAGGAAAGAGTAGTTATTAATTTGTGTTTAACCAGAGGGTTCAACAATCATCTTGGATACTGTAATTGGGAAGTATCTAAGAAGTGGATTATTTGTAGACAAAGAGGTCGGAAAGAGCTGTGCCTTCGCCTGTGCCGCCATAGAATGAATGTGTAGTTACGCGGATATAGCGTACCTCTGTCGGCGCCCAGAATGCGAATGTACGGGTGATGTCGTTATCGCTCCAGCTCAATGTGCCCTGATCTTCGTAGTCAACACCGTTGACACTTGTCTCGACGGTAGCGTCTTTAACGGTGTAGTATATATAATAGTAGCGGAGCTGGAATCCCTTGATATCGTAGGTTTTGCCAAGATCAAATGTGTTGATCACCTCTTCGTTGACCTTGTCGGCATGGTTTCTCACAAAGTATGCGTTCGACCACTGGTTATTGTCAAGAAGGGTAGCCATGTCGAAAGTGCCGTTCTGGCCTGCGGCAGGAGCATCCCAGCTGCCCGACCATCCGTCGGGGTCGGTGATAACCTCCCCGTCGACCGAAGTGGCAGAGGGATTAAGCATGCCTGTCTTAACCTCGGTAAGTACACCTATATATGCGGCTCCAACCATTGACTGGCTGGGTACACCTCCGGATGCCGACACGATTCTGATGGGTATGAGATATGCTTTCTCGGTAAGAGCGGCCCAATTGGCATTGACGGTGTTGACCGTAACCTTCACTTTGTCGCTGGATCGGTTGGTTCTGGCGGGAATTGTGAGGGTATTTGATTCGAGTGTTACGGTAATACCGGCGTCGGCAGGAAGTGTGGCGTAACCCGGTACAGACATCGTAGGATC
>JAHZGZ010000070.1:0-1565 GCA_019420545.1 Bacteroidales bacterium
TGTCGACAAAGCGCGAGCACTCATAGAGGAGCGAACGTGAAGCCTCGAGTTTGGCCTTCATTACCGAAAGGATCTCGTAAACGGCCGGGAACTCGATGATTGCCTTGCCAAACTGCTTGCGGTCGCGAGCATACGACAGAGCCTCGCGGTAGGCTGCCTCGGAGATACCTACCGACTGAGCGGCGATACCGAGACGCGCACCGTTCATCAGCGCCATCACATACTTGATAAGACCGAGCTTGCGTGAACCGCAAAGTTCGGCCTTGGCGTTGCGGTAAACGAGTTCGCAGGTTGGCGAGCCCTTGATACCCATTTTGTTCTCGATACGGCGTACGGTAACACCGCCGTCGCGCTTGTCGTAGATGAACATCGACAGACCGCGGCCATCCTTCGTACCGTCCTCCGAACGGGCGAGCACCAGGTGGATATCGCTGTCGCCGTTGGTAATAAAGCGCTTCACACCGTTGAGGCGCCATGTGCCGTCGGGCTGCTCGGTAGCCTTGAGCATCACCGACTGGAGGTCGGAACCGGCATCGGGCTCGGTGAGGTCCATCGACATGGTTTCACCCTCGCATACGCGGGTAATGAAACGGCCCTTCTGATCCTCGTCGGCAAATTCGTAGATAGTCTCGGCGCAGTCCTGGAGGCCCCAGAGATTCTCGAAACCGGCGTCAGCACGGCTCACGATATCCGCAGCCATGATATAGGGGGTGATGGGGAAGTTAAGACCACCGAAACGGCGCGGCATGGCCATGCCCATCAGACCGGCCTTGCGGCATGCGTCGAGGTTGGCGGCGGTGGCGTCGGCGTACTTTACATGTCCGTCGATCACCTGCGGGCCCTGATGGTCAACATCCTCGGCATTGGGAGCGATGATATTGCCGGTGATCTCACCTACGATGTCGAGAACCTTGTCGTAGGAGTCCATGGCGTCGTCGAAGTTGAACGGCGCGTAGTCAAACTTATCGGCTTCTGAATAATTGCGTTCCTTGAGTGCGACAATCTTCTCCATCAGAGGATGGGTAAGGTGGTGCTTGAGCGCGGGATTGTCGTTATAAAAATTTGCCATTACTTCGAGTTTTTCTTGTAATACTTAATGAGTTTGGGCACGACATCCTCCACATTGCCGGTAATAACGTAGTCGGCGATGGTATTGATAGGTGCATTGGGGTCGTTGTTGACCGAGATGATGATGGAGCTCTCCTGCATTCCGGCGATATGCTGGATCTGGCCCGAGATACCGCAGGCGATGTAGAGCTTGGGGCGGACGGTAACACCGGTCTGACCGATCTGACGGTCATGCTCGGCAAAACCGGCATCGACAGCCGCACGCGAAGCGCCTACTTCAGCACCGAGTGTGGCGGCCAGGTCGAAGAGCATGTCGAAGCCCTCCTTCGAGCCCATGCCGTAGCCTCCGGCCACAATGATGGGAGAGTTCTTGATATTGATTTTCGATTTCTCGATATGACGGTCGATGATCTCTACCACGAAATCCTCGGGCTTCACATACTTGTCGGCTTCGAGATTGACCACGGTACCCTTATAGTTTGGATCCTTGATCTCCT